>SBHI01000107.1 GCA_006226225.1 Alphaproteobacteria bacterium | reverse complement strand
GCGGATTTGCAGAAATGCGGGTTGTCGGATAAAAAATTTTCAGGGCGGGTATGGATATTGGTAAAGTTACAGCGTCCGCCGCCGGAAATACGGATTTTTTCGCCGATTTTTTTTGCATGGTCAATCAGCCAGACGCGTCGTCCGCGTTTTCCCGCTTCAATCGCGCACATCATGCCTGCCGCACCTGCACCGATAATAATGACATCGTAATCAGAATTCATCTGCATGCTTATATCACAGCCGGATTGATTTGCCATCTGCGCTTTGCAGTAATTGCAGTTTTTCGTCGCGGTTGAGATTTTTGATGTCTCTTTCGCGTTTCGAGGCATGGCTGCGGTCGGCGCAATCTTCCCTATAAACAAGGCGGAAGGGGCCGCGTCCGCGGGTGTATTTTGCGCCGCTGCCGTTTTCATGGGCGGTAATGCGGCTTTCCAGATTGTTAGTGATGCCTGTGTAAAGGCTGTCATCTGCGCATTGAAGGATATAGACCGTCCAGTTCATCACGGTTTTGGGCTTTTTCTGCGGACATGCAGGGTTTTTTCGATTTCGGCAACGACATCGCCCTCTTCATCCAGAACCTGCACGGTGAATTTCGGCTCGACTTTTTTCTGCTTGTCGGCCTGATCTTTAATGTCTTTGACTTGTTTTTGCGTGATGTTGAAATGTGCCGTCAGTTTGCCCTTGCCGGGCTTTTTAAAATCGATTTTGGCGCTTTTGTCCCAGACAACATAGTCTTTGCCCAGTTGTTTCATCAAAATCAGCATATAGAACGGGTCGGTCATTGAAAACAGGCTGCCGCCGTAATGCGTGCCGACGTAGTTTTTATTGTAAAAACGCTGTTTCAGTTCGACATCAATGGTTGTGAAGTCAGCATCGATATTCTTGACCTTGATGCCCGCGCCTAAAAAAGGCGGCCACAGATTCATCAATTTGCGAAACATATTCGGTTTCATTGTTGTCCTATCATGTTCAAAGCTGAATGTGTCACACCATATACTGCCTGCCTGCTTTCATCAATATTTTTATGATTTTCAGGTATGGAAAAAGATGCGGATGATTTGAAACTATGTTAGGGTCGCAGTCTGAATACAGATCAATGATATGAGGAGCTGCCGTATTATGACTGATGCGAAGCCGCAGAAACCGCTGCCGCTCAAGAAAATATTTATAGGCCTGACGGCAGGTGTCATGCTTGGCGGGGCGGGCGCCGGATATTATTATGCCGATCAAAACGGGCATATTGATCAACTGGCAGAAAAATTCCGGGCGGCTGTCACGGAATATATGCCGGAAAAAGAAGCTGTTCCTTTAAAAACATTGGCAGAACGTATGCGGGATGCCGATGTGGAAAAAGGCAACAAACTTTACAGCACGTATTGCATGGCATGTCACGGCCCGGCGACAGAGAACGGTTATGGCGGGCTGGGCCCCAATTTGTTTAATCTTGTCGGGGAAAAACAGGGGCGCTATGGCGCACGGAACTCCAAAGCTCTGCAAGAAGCGCTCACCGGTGTCTGGGACAGGGAAGGGCTGGATGCATGGCTTGAAAATCCGCAGCAGACGGTTCCCGGTACATCCATGTATTTTTCCGGACTAAAAAATCCACAGGACAGGGCGGATTTGATCGCTTATCTGGAAACAAGAAAGCCGCCAGCTCCGTAAATTTTTTCGGCATGTCTTATGATTTTTTCTCATTTGCTGTAGAGTAAACGGGGTGAATAATGAGGAGTGCCTCCCCGATGCCGCATAAAATAACACGCCGCCGCTTTAATAAAGGATTGCTGGGACTGGTCGGAGCTGCCGGTTTGACGGGCGTCTGGATGCCGCCGCGTCATGCTCTGGCGCAATCCGGCGCGGCCGTGAAGAAACAGTACAAAGGCCCGCATGTCATTATCATCCGCTATGGCGGCGGGGTGCGGCGCCGGGAAACTGTCGACCCGCAATATAGCTGGAGCCCTTATATGATGAAGGTGCTGGCGAAAAAGGGCTTTCTTTATTCGAATATGGAACTGGCACAGCTGGAGGATTCGCCGACCAGTCATGCGCAAGGCACCATCAATATCCTTACCGGACGCTATCGCGCCTATCACGATTTGCGCCGCAAAGGATTTGGAGAAGTGCTGGAGCCGACATCTCCGACGCTTTTTGAATATTTTCGCCAGCAATATGATATCCCCGTTCATCAGGCATTGATCATCAATAGCGAAAATCGCCTTGAAGACGAGACAATCAATTTTGCGCGTCAATCTATGGATCAGCATATGTATGGTGTGGAATACCGGTCGGAATTTCTTAGCTATAACAAATTCAAACTGTACAAAATCCGCGAACAATTGAAAGAAGGAAACCTATCCGACAAAGAAGCGGAAGAGGCGCAGAAAGAAATCGAGAAAATCAAAAACAAAATGATGGGAGCGCATCTGAATATTGACCGCTATCCCGACGAGATTGAAAAATTCTGGGCGAAATGGCGTGCGTTTTACGGTGACAGCGGTCTGCAAAATCCGCGCGGAGACCGCTTGACGACAGAGCTTTCGCTTTGGGCATTGCGGGAGCTGCGCCCCAAATTGATGATGATCAATTATCAGGATGTGGATTATGTGCATTGGGGAATTAAAAGCCAGTACACACGCGGGATCGCAATTATTGATCGCGGCATCCGTGAAATTGTTGAAGAAGTGGAACGGGACGAAGAATACCGTGATAATACGGTCTTTGCGATTGTGCCTGATTGCGGACGTGACAGTAATCCCCTGCTGCGTATTCCCTATCAGCACCATTTCAACACGCGCTCATCCCATGAAATATTCGCCATGTTTTACGGGACAGGCATTCAGAAAAACATGCAGACGAATAAGGTCGTAGATCAATCATCTATGGCGGCGACAATCGGCACCATTATGGGGGTGAAGACACCGCAGGCGTCAGGCCATGTTTTGGAAGATATTTTTATATGAAGGTATAAGCATGATCTCAAAATTGCGCATATATCTGGTGACCTATGTTCTGGGGCCCCTGCTGTGCATGAACCCTGTCACGGCGATCATCGTGCTGGGCTGGATTTACCGCAGTATGCAAAGACATGCGTTTCTGTATTGGTCAAAACAGTCCAAACAGGACACGCACGTGGTGGAAAAACCGCCTGTTCCTCATTGGGTATCCGGAGCATCGGCGCTGGATAATATTTCCCGCTGGCGTCGTTTCAGACATAAATGCTTTGGCGGTTTAGGGCTGAATACCAAACGCGGTCTGGAGGCATTGTTTACAATTAGTGTGCTGACTCTGCCGATCTCCGCCATTTGGATGGTGATGTGGTGGGCAGGATGGATCGTTTCTTTTCACAAAAGTTATGAAGAAAGTTATGTGCCTATTGTGACCAGTGTGTCATCGGTTTTGCTGTTTGCGCTGGTGATGCTTTATCTGCCGATGGCACAGGCACGCCATGCTGTAACAGGGGAATGGCGCCGCTTTTTTGATGTGCGTTTGATACGCATCCTGACCCGTTATGCACGCGTCAGACTGATGCTGCTGACGATGCTCTATTGTCTGGGGGCTGCAGGTGTACTCTTCGGCAAGGACGCGGTCAGGCTGTTTGTGGAAAATATTGTGGGATTTGACAGCCGTGATCTGTCTGCGCTGAAAGACGCATATATTCCTATTTATGTGATGACGGTGTTTATCCTGTTTGCCGGTTTGACGGTTTTGCGCGCCTTTCACGCACGCATCTATGCCTCTGCCGTTTTGAAAGCTGTCAGAGCCGGTGCTGTTCATGCGCACGATCTGTCTGACAATGAAAGGGAACAGTTGCAACAGCTGGGACTACTGAAGAAGTCGCACGCGAAAAAAACGCATCTTCTGGTTAGATCATTGGGGTGGTTCCTGGTGCGGCTGCGCACATTCATTGCTGTTATCGCGCAATATATGCTTTGGCTGGCTTTTGCATTTATTGTGTATTTTGGCCAGTTTTTGGGGCATGACTGGTATGAATGGCTGATCCACCCGTTGGTACATCAGCCGTTTATCGGATTTTATTTCGGTGATCCGAACGCGCTTTAAAAAGACCTATAACAAGAAAAGGATGAGGGCAGATGTCAAAATTACTGGAACCGTTGCTGCTTGGTGATCTACAATTGCCGAACCGCGTGATCATGTCGCCTTTGACGCGTTGTCGCGCCGATCATGGTACGCGCGTGCCGAATGGCTTAATGGCGGAATATTACGCGCAACGTGCCGGGGCCGGTCTGATTATCAGCGAGGCAACCTCGGTTGATCCGATGGGGGTCGGCTATCCTGATACGCCGGGGATATGGTCGGATGCACAGGTGGATGGCTGGAGAAAGGTCACATCAGCCGTGCATGCGAAAGGCGGACGCATTTATTTGCAGCTGTGGCATGTCGGACGGGTGTCGCATTCTTCTTATCTGGACGGCGCTTTGCCGCTTGCGCCCAGCGCCGTCAAATCCGCGGGGCATGTCAGCCTGATACGGCCCAAAACGGAATTTGAAACGCCGCGTGCGCTGGAATTGGAGGAAATCCCGGCAATTATCGCGGCTTATAAGAAAGGTGCGGAAAATGCCAAAGCCGCCGGTTTTGACGGTGTGGAAATTCACGGTGCCAACGGCTATCTGCTGGACCAGTTTTTACAGGACAGTACCAATAAGCGGGAGGATGCCTATGGCGGCAGTATTGAAAACCGTGCCCGCCTGATACTGGAGGTAACCGATGCCGTGCTGGAAGTCTGGGATAAAAGCCGTGTCGGCATGCATCTTGCCCCGCGCATGGATGCGCATGATATGGGTGACTCTACGCGGCTGGAAACATTTTCCTATGTTGCGCGTGAACTGGGAAAACGAAAAATCGCCTTTATCTGCACCCGCGAATATGCGGCAGAGGATAGTATCTCGCCTGTGTTGAAAAAAGAGTTTGGCGGCACATTCATTTCTAATGAGGGCTTTACAAAAGACAGTGCGGAGGCGCTGCTGGAAAAAGGCGATGCCGATGCGGTGGCCTTTGGCAAACTCTATATCGCCAACCCTGATCTGGCGGAACGTTTCGCGGCTGGAACGGCATTGAATACTCCCAATCCGGAGACATTTTACGCCAGCGGGGCGGAAGGCTATACGGATTATCCGGCAATCGCGGCGTAAAGACTTGACCGCGCAGGGTCTTCACGTACAAAATGTGCGTGATGGATGCGCATATTCCTTTTTTACGCGAAGTGCTGGTTTTTCTGGGGGCATCGGCTTTACTGATTCCCGCATTCGGCCGTATTCGCCTTGATCCGGTACTCGGATACCTTATTATCGGTGCCTTGATCGGCCCTTACGGTATCAGTACCTTTGCGGAAGGGCAGCCGCTTTTATCTGCTTTTACCATCGACAGCCCCGCCATTGTTCACGGCCTTGCCGAATTCGGCATTGTGTTTCTGTTGTTTTCCATCGGTCTGGAATTTTCTCTGGAGAGGCTCTGGTCGATGCGGCGACTAATGTTTGGTCTTGGAACGCTGCAGATTATCGTAACGGCGGCAGCCATTACGGGGGTGGCACTGTTATGGGGAAACAGTCCTGCGGTCTCTCTGATTATCGGTGCCTCTCTGGCCCTTTCCTCCACGGCGGTTGTCATGAAGTTATTGACGGACAGGCAGCAATTTACCGGACTGCCCGGGCAAACGGGCTTTATGATTTTGCTGATGCAGGATCTGGCAGTCGTGCCGCTGATTTTGATGATCAGTTTTTTGGCGCAGACCGGAGAAGGGGCGGCGCTGGGAGAAACGCTGTTCTTCTCTCTTGGCAAAGCCGCTTTGGTGATTGCCGCGATATTTATTGCAGGGAAATACGCGCTGCAGCCTCTTTTTGGTTTTGTTACAAAAACGAAATCTTCCGAACTTTTTATTGCGCTCGTCCTGCTTGTTGTTTTGGGGGCGTCCTATGTAACCCATGCCGCAGGGCTGAGCTTGTCATTGGGGGCTTTTCTGGCAGGTCTGTCACTTGCGGAAACCGAGTTCCGTCACCAGATAGAGGCGGATATCGAACCGTTCAAAGGACTTCTGATGGGACTGTTTTTCATGTCTGTCGGTATGGGGCTGAATTTTGCGGCAGTGCAGGGGACATTCTTCTGGCTGATTCTCAGCGTTGCCGGATTGTTCACGATCAAAGCACTGATTATCACCATATTGTGCAAAATTTTCCGGCTGCCGCTTTACGCCGCTGTGACGGCAGGGCTGATGCTGGGGCAGGCCGGTGAATTTGCCTTCATCACATTGGGGCTGGCGGAGCAACTGTCTTTACTTGAGCCCGAGGTTGCGCAATTTATGATGATTGTTGCCGGGTTTGCGATTTTGATTACGCCGCTGATGCACGGGCTGGCCTATAAGCTCGGCGGTGTCTTGCGGGACAAAGATACAAAAGCAAAGCCGTCACCCGATCCGATTACGCGCGAATTTGGCGGCCATGTTTTGCTGGCGGGCTATGGCCGTGTTGGCAGCACGCTTGGGGGAATGCTGGATAAGGCAAAAATCTCTTATATCGCCGTTGATTCCGACAGTGCGGTGGCGCAGGAGGCCTTTAAAAAGGGGAGGCCTGTCTTTTTTGGCGATGCACAAAGGAAGCAGGTTCTGGAGCTGATCGGTATTGACGGCGCGCGCGCCGCTGTTGTAACGGTGCATGACAAAAAAGCCTGTTTGAAAATTGTGCAGTCCATTCATAAATGTCTTCCTGCTTTGCCGATTATTGCACGGGCGCATAATGCCGCCCATGCGAAACAATTGACGCAAGCGGGTGCAACGGCGGTTTATCCGGAAGTGACGGAGGCATCGCTGCAAATAGGTGGTCATTTGCTGGACTGTCTGAATATGCCGCCGGATGCGGTGTATAAGATTATCGAAGATTTCCGCAGGGAAGACGCAGCGGTTAGTCAAAACGCTGCTTGACGGATTCTAAAAACATGCCGAGACGTGCAAGATAAACGTCAAAATCGCCTTTGCCGGGCAGGGACATGTTGCGGATAAGATCGAGCGCCGTATTGGTAGAATCGCGGTTCTCGGCAATTGCGTCGGCAAAAATACGTCCGAAAGCATGGGTTAAATTCACACCATGTCCCGAATAGCCGCCCATATAATAGATATTGCCGTCAATACATCCGGTATAGGGTAAATAACTTGTTGTGACGCCGATATAGCCGCCCCAGACATAGGGAATGTCGATATTACCGATTTGCGGAAAAATGGTTTTGATGCTGTCTTTTAAGACATCAATATTTTTTTGTTCGGACGCGATCAGATGCATATCCGGTTGCACGGCATCGCCGCCGCCGATCATTAGGCGGTTATCGGCGGTTTTGCGGTAAAAGAGAAGGTCGTCGCCATATTCGGTGGCGCACAGATTCTCAAGCATGCAATTAGTCTTGGCGGGGAGTTTATCGGTGGCGATCATGGAGTTGCGGATCAGCACGTATTTGCGTCGCAGTTTTGGCACCAGCTGCCCCAGATAGGAGTCGCCGCACAGCACGACATGCTGTGCCGTCGCGCGTCCTTCCGGTGCAAAAACAGTCGCTTTGCCATCGGAATTATCAATGCCGATGACAGGGGTGTCTTCATAAATATCGGCACTTTCCGCAATGATTTTGGCAAGGCCGCTCGCATATTTTAGCGGGTGGAAGTGCCAAGCATGGCTCTTATCAACCAGTGCAGCGCAGTAATACCCTTCTGCGGCGGACAGTGCTTCTTGTGTTTGCTTGCTGTCGTATAGCTCAAGGGGGCTTCCAAGGCGTGCCATTAATGTCATTTCTTTTTCGATAGAGCGTAGATTGTGTTGAGTATGGCGAATCGGGGCGATTGCACCGGGGGCAAGCTCGCAGTGAATGTTGTGTTTTTCAATCAGGTTTAAAATATAATCAACGCCCGCAACGGAAATATCCCAGAGTTTTTTTGTTTTCTCAAAACCGAAACGGCGTAGCATACGCGTTGCTGGAGACATATAACCGGGCCAGATTTGTCCGCCATTCCGCCCTGATGCTCCCCAGCCGATAAAATGGCGTTCAAACAAAGCGACTTTGCGACCGTGTTTATATGTAAGGTAATAGGCTGTGGCCAGTCCCGATAATCCGCCGCCGACAATAATGACATCGTAATTCTGTTCACTTGTCAGTTTCGGGAGTTTCAGGCGTTTCGTGGTTTTGCGGTAGTAGTTTTTGTCCGAGGTGAAAACATCATCATAGACGCTTTGATGGATAAAATAAGGACGCATAGATTTTACCGGTGTCGGAGATTTGCGAAACGCGTATTTTATTATAGGTGTTTTTCATCCGCGCGGACAAGCTTATGCGCCCGTCCTGGCTGGTTTTTTTGTTGAGTTGGAAGCAGAAATAAGGTAGTCTAGGCACGCTTCATCGGGGCAAAAATCAAATAAAAACAGAAGGAAAGAGAAAAACCTTCATAGAAGTGTTGAGGTCGTCATGGCGCGAAAAAATCTAAAAAAAGAGCCGTTCAATATCCTTGCCATGCGCGGAGAAGAGAGGCTGCGCGACCATATTGAAGATATGCACGCTGCCGATCTTGTCGATATATTGCGTGATGTTCCCGTGCGCGATGCGTGGCGTATTTTATCGCTTTTGCCGATTGACCGTCAGGCAACGGTTTTCGAGCATCTGGATATCAGTGCACAGGTAACGTTGGCACGTTACTTGAAACGCAGTGAGCTGGCGCGGATCATTACCGAAATGTCGGGCGATGACCGTGCGGATTTGTTTAACAAACTGTCACCGGAAGAGCAGCGCACATTGATGCCGGCTTTGAGTCAGGCCGAGCGTGAAGATATCCGCCGTCTGTCCTCTTACCCCGAAGGCACGGCCGGGGCGATCATGACATCGGATTATGCGGTATTGTCGCCGGACTGGACGGCTGAGGAAGCATTGGACAAACTGCGTCTGGAAGCGCCGGACAAGGAAACGATTTACCGTTCCTATGTCGTGGATAAACAGCGCAGACTGCTGGGAGCCGTCAGTCTGAAAAGTCTGATCATTGCCGATCCCAACGAAAAAATTGAAGAGATCATGGATACCAGCAGCCCGTCTGTGAGCCTGTTGGATACGCAGGAAGATGCGGCGCGTCAGGTGGCGAAATATGACACGTTGGCCTTGCCCGTACTGGATGAAAATGAGCGCCTGGTCGGTATTGTCACATATGATGATGCGATGGACGTTGTCGAAGAAGAGGCTACGGAAGATTTCCACAAAATGGCGCATATCGGTAAACTTGCCACGGGGGTGCGGGATGCAGCCATCAGTGTGCTGTACCGTCAGCGCGTTACATGGCTGCTGCTGCTGATTTTCGTCAATATTTTTACCGGCGCAGGCATTAATTATTTTGAAGATGTAATCGCCGCCTATTTGCCGCTGGTTTTCTTCCTGCCGATGCTGATTGGTAGTGCGGGGAATGCAGGCGCACAGTCGGCAACATTGATGATCCGTGCCATTGCAACGGGCGATGTTGAAATGAAGGATTGGGGCAGGCTTGTACTGCGCGAGGTGCTGGTGTCATTGGCAATCGGCCTGACTATGGCAGCAACGGTGGCGATGATCGGTTATTATAAAGGTGGGTTGGAAATCGCGCTGGTTGTTGCGCTTAGCATGTGTATGATTGTGATTATCGGCAGCCTGATCGGGTTGTCGCTGCCTTTCCTGCTGGCGAAAATGGAGATTGATCCGGCCACTGCCAGTACGCCGCTGGTGACATCCATTGCCGATGTAACGGGTGTGATTGTTTATCTGGGTATTGCCAGTGCCGTTTTAAATCTGCCGGTGTAAGGGAATTAATGCGGGTATTTCCGTTTGGGCGCAGGGAGCTGCGTTGTATAGGGATAAGCCGTTTTATTTCCGGCTTCAAACCCGTCGCCCATTTGTTTCACGATTTTGCCTGCCTGTTCAAGGAAGCGCTCCATCAGGGAGGGTTGTTTTGCCATTTTTCTGTCTCCATCATATGGGGGAGGTTGATAATGCAAAACAAGCTAGCTTAAAATATGTAAATTTTCAAGTGGCAAGGACGGTCTAGGCAAAAATATCCATCAGCGGCGACAGTTGGTCTGCAACAAAACCGGGCAGCTCGCCTTTTTCTGCGATTTTCAGTTTGCCGTCAACCAGCAGAACCGCTGTGCCGTGGACAAGACTCCATAAGGCATTTGTCGCGACAGGCTTTGAGGCTTCAGGGTTGTGTTTCAAACCGTCTGCAACGGCGGCGGAAAACAGTGCGTAACTTTTCCCCGCTGTCAGGGCGAGTGTCGGATAGTTTTTAATCTCCGCCAATTCGCGTCCGAACATCAGGCTGAATACGGCCTTGTTTTTCAGCGCGAAACCGATATAGCCTTCGGCCAAATCAAAAATGCGCCGTCTGGCATTGGCGGGCTCTTTGACATTATGCAGCATCGTCAGCGCCAGCTGCTGAAAGCCGACTTCCGCCAAGGCTGCGAGCAAATCCGTCTTGTCTTTGAAATGGCTGTAAATCGCGGTTTGGCTGACATTCAGAGATTTCGCAATACGGCGCAGGCTTAGCCCTTCGGTGCCGTAAAAGTCCAGCATTTGCAATCCGGCTTCAATCAGTGCGCGGCGTAAATCGCCGTGATGGTATTGATCTTGTTGCTTATGATGTTTGTGTCTTTTGAGTACGATGGTATTTGACATGGCTCTCCCCTTCCATGATGATTTACTGTATATTCTATCGGATACGGGATTCAGGCGAAAGGATTAATTGGAGATGGCAAAACCGGAAATCGCAAAACTGCCGAAAGCGGAACTGCATGCGCATCTGGAAGGCACGATTGCGCCTGCGATGGCAAAACAGCTGGCCAAGAAAAACGGTATTGATCTGCCGGATGATCTGTTCACCGATGACGGCACGGGATACCGTTGGGAGAGTGACGGCACGGCAGCCGGAGATCTGGTCGGGTTTTTGAAAGCTTATGATAAGGTCGCAGGGCTGATTAAAACGGCGGATGATTACCGTGACATTACCTACGATTATCTGAAACGCTGCGCGGCGGAAGGTTCCATCTACGAAGAGCTGATTATTTCCGCTGATCACGGTGCCTCGGTCGGGTTGAGCTACAAGGAAATGGTGGATGCGATCGCCGAGGGCGTTTATCAGGCGCGCGAGGAAACGGGGATCGAGGCGCGGCTGCTTTCTGCCTGCGTACGCCATTACGGCCCTGACAACGCCGTGAAAGTTGCGCAGCAAACCGTGGATTGCCCGCATGAGCTGGTGACGGCCTTTCATATGGCGGGGGATGAGAATGCGCATACGGTCGCTGATTTTGCGCCCGCCTTTAAAATCGCCAGTGATGCCGGGCTGGCCACCAGCGCCCATGCGGGAGAAGCCGCAGGGCCGGACAGTATCCGTGACGTAAAGGAACAGCTGGGTTGTATCCGTTACGGTCATATGGTGCGCATTGTCGAGGACGACGACTTTATGAAAGAGATGCAGGCATTCGGCGCCGTGCCGGAGGTCTGCGTTTCCAGTAATCTTGTCATGAATGTGTTCAAAGATTATGCCGCCCATCCGCTGCGCAAATTATTCGATGAAGGTTTTAAGGTGACGCTCGGCAGTGATGATCCGCCTTTTTTTAAAACCACGATCGGCAAGGAATATAAAATTGCGGCGGAGGAATTCGGCTTTACGGAGAAAGAACTGCTGCAGGTGACACGCAATGCGGTCGAGGCCGCCTTTGTTGATGAGCCCACCCGTGAAAAACTGTTGAAAAAAATCGATGACTATGCCGCATCAATGCAAACCAACACACCCGCCAATTCCGGCAACGGCGCGGGCAAGATGGAAAACCGCCGATGACTGAGAAAGAGCCGCTTTATATTTTTAAAACCTCCGTCTTGCGTTCCGATATTACAACGGTAAGAACGGCGCTGTATCTGGGCGGGCTGTTTTTGGCGGTGACGGCGATGCTGCTGAAATTTTATCTGGATATCAATCCGTTGATTTTTTATCTGATACTGGCTGTGGCGGCGGTGGATGTCACATTGTCCGTGGCACTGGTAAAGCTTTGGGCTTTGCAGACGTCATCGGAGCTCAGGGTGTATGAAAACGGTCTGGCTTTTTACCGCAACGGGCGGGAATTATGGCGCGTGCGGCATGAGGAGGTCAAAAGCGTGGAAATCGCCCCTGATATGGCTGAAAAAGATACCGCCGCAGGGCTTGTGAATCTGGTGCTGTATTTTGATCCGGCGCTGCGTATTGAAGGGGCAAATGTGACGCAACTGAAATTGACAGGTTTTGCCGCCGCAGATGACCCCTATGGCCATATTCGGCCGCTTCTTTCCAAATGAGCTGTAGAACAGTCAGGGCTTTTGGGCTATAAAAAATAATGTCCGAAAAGCCTCGATTCATTCACTTGCGCGTGCATTCCGCCTATTCTTTGGCGGAGGGGGCAAACCGTATTCCCGAACTGGTCAAGCAATGTATCCATGACGATATGCCCGCCGTGGCTGTGACGGATACAAATAATCTGTTCGGGGCGCTGGAATTTTCAATCGCGGCAGCAGGAAAAGGTGTGCAGCCGATCATCGGCTGCCAGCTGGCTGTGAAATGCGCGGCAAGCGAAACGCCGGTGCCGGTTGTGCTGTTGGTGCAGAACGAAACCGGATACCGCAATCTGTTGAAACTGAGCAGTAAAGCCTTTCTGGAAACGGATGAGGCCGAACCGTCACATATTCTGCCGGAGACACTTGTTGAATATAATGAAGGGCTGATCTGTCTGACAGGCGGAGCGGGTGGCCCTGTCGGGCAATTTCTGCAAAAACGCCAAATCGCTGAGGCGGAAGAATTTCTGTTGATGCTGAAATCAGCCTTTCAGGACAGGCTGTATATTGAATTAATGCGTCACGGCACAGCGGATGAAACGACCACGGAAGAAGGTTTTCTTGATCTGGCCTATAAGTATGATATTCCGCTGGTTGCGAGCAATGATTGTTATTTCCCCGCGCGTCGCATGCATTTGTCGCATGATGCGCTGCTTTGTATCGCGCAGGGAGCTTATGTCTCGCAGGAGAGCCGCCGCCGCGTCACGGAAGAGCATTACTTCAAATCGCAGGCGGAAATGGTCGAGCTGTTTTCCGATCTTCCCGAGGCTGTGGAAAATACCGTGCGGATTGCCCAGCGTTGCAGTTTTCTGCTGAAACCTATTGATCCGATTCTGCCGCGTTTTACGGATGGGGAGGGAGAATCGGAGGAGGAAACCCTGCGCCGTGAGACGGCCGAGGGGCTGGACTGGCGTCTTGAAAAATACGTCTTCACCGATGATATGAGCGCTGAGGAAAAAGAAAAGAAACGCAAAGTCTATTATGACCGCCGCGATTTCGAATTGGATATTTTGTGCAAAATGGGCTTTGCCGGATATTTCCTGATCGTTGCCGACTTCATCCAATGGGCGAAAGACCATGATATTCCCGTTGGCCCCGGCCGCGGTTCGGGAGCGGGGTCTGTCGTTGCCTGGGCAATGAAGATTACCGACCTTGACCCGATTGATATGAATCTGCTGTTCGAGCGTTTCTTGAATCCCGAACGTATCTCCATGCCGGATTTTGATATCGATTTTTGTCAGGAGCGCCGTGACGAGGTCATCCATTACGTGCAGGAACGTTACGGGCGTGACCGTGTGGCACAGATTATTACTTTTGGTAAGCTGCAGGCGCGTGCCGTGGTGCGTGATGTCGGGCGGGTGCTGCAAATGCCTTACGGTCAGGTCGATAAAATCGCCAAGCTGATTCCCAGCAATCCTGCCAATCCGGTGACGTTGCAAGAGGCGCTGGATAGCGAGCCTGATTTGCGCGCCGCCCGCGATAGTGATGAAAATGTCGCACGGCTGATCGAAATTGCGCTCGATCTGGAAGGGTTGTACCGCCATGCCTCGACCCATGCGGCGGGCGTCGTGATTGGTGACCGCCCGCTGGACGAGCTTGTGCCGCTGTACCGCGATCCGCGTTCCGATATGCCGGTGACGCAGTTCAATATGAAATATGTTGAACAGGCGGGGCTGGTCAAATTCGATTTCCTGGGCTTGAAAACCATCTCCGTTGTGAAGCGGGCGATTGATATTATCGAAGAAGAGACGGGTGAAAAGCTTGATCCGCTGGAGTTTCCACTGGATGATGATAAAACCTTTGCCATGCTGTCCAAGGGCGATACCAGTGCCGTCTTCCAGCTGGAGAGTCAGGGCTTCCGTGACTTGTGCCGCCAGATGCGGATGAGCAAATTTATGCAGATTGCTGCTGCCGTGGCGCTATACCGTCCGGGGCCGATGGAGAATATCCCGCGTTATCTTGCCTGTCTGCACGGGCAGGAAGAACAGGATTTTATGCATCCGTCGCTAGAGCCGATTTTGGCGGAAACCTACGGCGTGATGATCTATCAGGAACAGGTCATGCAGGTGGCGCAGACTTTGTCTGGATACAGCCTTGGCGCTGCCGATCTTCTCAGAAAGGCGATGGGTAAAAAGATCAAGGAAGAGATGGATCGCCAGCGTGAAATTTTCGTCGAAGGCGCTGTCCAAAACGATGTCGACGGTGAAAATGCCGGAATGATTTTTGATCAGGTCGCAAAATTTGCCGGATATGGTTTTAACCGTGCGCATTCGGCGGCCTATGCCTTTATTGCCTATCAGACTGCCTATCTGAAAGCGAATTATCCCGTTGAATTTATGGCGGCGACTTTGTGTTTTGACCGCGGCAATACTGATAAGCTCGGTGAATTCCGTCAGGTTCTGCGCGATATGAGGATCACGCTGCTGCCGCCGGATATCAATAATTCCGAGGTGAATTTCTGTGTTGAAACCGTACCGGAAACGGGTGAAAAGGTCATCCGTTATGCGCTGGCGGCGCTGAAAGGTGTCGGCGAACAGGCCATGCAGCAATTGGTCGAGGAACGCCGTGCCAATGGTGCGTTCAAGGATATTTATGATCTGATGCGCCGCGCGGGATACCGCAATATGAACCGCCGCCAGATGGAGGCGTTGGCCGCTGCTGGTGCTTTTGACAGTCTTGTGCCGAACCGGGCGCAAGCGCATGCGGCGGCGGAAATGTTGCTGCGTTACGCAGCCAGCGTTGCCGAGGAAAAAGAAAGCGGGCAGGAAAGTCTGTTCGGCAGTGCGGAAGAGAGCACATTGGCGTTGCCGCCGCTACCCGATGTCGAGCAATGGGATCCGCTGGAAGCTTTGCAAAGGGAATTCGGCGCGGTCGGTTTTTATTTATCAGCGCACCCTTTGGATACGATGGGACAGCAATTGAAACGGCTGGGCGTTGTGTCATCGGGCGAAGTTTTGCAGAAGATTGAGGAAACGCCGACAACACGTTTTAAAATGGCGGGGATTGTTTTGAAAAAGCGTGAACGGGTTTCCGCCAAAGGTAATCGTTTTGCCTTTATGCAGGTTTCCGATGGTGGCGGTGTTTATGAAGTGATGATGTTTTCGGATGTGCTGGCGGCATCCCGCGATATTCTGGAGGCGGGGCAGGCGATCCTGATGTCTGTCGATGTCGATAAGCAAAGCGAAGACGAAGTACGTTTTCTGGCGCAAAAGGCGGAATTGCTGGCACCACAAGTTGAAGAAGCAACGCAGACCGTGCGTATCGTCATTGACAGGCAGGGCGCTGCGGAAGAAATACATGCAATCCTTGATAATGCAGAAGCGGCAGAGGATGGCAATAAAAGCGTCGAAATTTTGGCGAAGCTGTATGATTGCCATCAGGAGGCCTTGATATTACTTCCGGAGAAATGGGCGATTTCGCAACAGACACGTCACCGTTTGCGGCAGGTGAATGGTGTTGCCGATATCGTGGAAATGTAATATCACAGACGTTCTAATATCTGATATATGATTGTTTAATGCGCACGCGGTTTTTGCGGTTTCGGGCGGTGCCCGTTCCGGCCGAATTGATTTTTACGGTTGCTGTTGACCAATCCGCCGCCAATCCCGATACCGGCAGTTGTCAGTAAAATCATCAGAAATGCACCAAAACCGTTTCCTAATGCGCTGCCGCTGGAGTCACTGGCGATTTCGCTTGCGGCATTGAATTGTACATCCAAAGGTGCGTTGTGGTTAACCTCGACACCTGCGCGGGCTTCATCCAGATAGGCAAAAGACGGCGCGGGGAAACTTTGGATGTCATAGGTCGTGTTCAAGGTTTGCAGATTGGGTGATGTATGATCCAGCTGTTTCCACAGGCTGCTCAACGCTTCTTCTCCGATCGCGACACCGTCTGTCGTATTGCCGCTGGTAAAAGCATCAACGGAAATCTCCTTCACCTGCGTGTTCATGTCACGCTGCAGATCGGCGAATTGCTGCTGCAGTGCCGCTTCTTCATCGATGATTTGCGGGGTGCGTTCGTCGCGGCTTAAATCATCATAGTAATCCAGCTTTTGCTGCATAACATCAAGAGCCTGCGCATTGCGCTGAAAATCGACGATTTTGTTAGAGAGTGCTTCATAGGAGGCGGTTTCGACCGCTTCAATTCCCTGATTATCCATGGCCGTATGATAGTCATTTACGGCATCGGTGATAAAGAAACCACCGCTGGCGGCTGCGGCAACAATAATGGCGGCAACCAGTTTTCCGTCTTTGTCAAAACTGTGTTCCAATGTGTTCATCACATGGTATTTGATCCATTCGCCTGCGCCGGCCATGATTATCCCCTTTGAATTACCGTCAATATAAAGTTTTTTGATGCTAATTTATAACATGGCAGGCGCATTATGTCAATAAAAACGGGCGTGTTTTTCGATAAATGATTGACGCGAAGCGGCGCATGTGATTCCTTAATAAGAGTGGAGTTTTTGAAGATGCCCCCCAATAGTTTCTTTCCAACCGGCAAAGCTTTTAAACGATCCTTCTGGTCGTTTCTCGGTTTTTTGCTTTTTTCTTACTTCACATTGCATCTTGTGCAGGGGGAGCGCGGTTATACGGCGCTGCAAAACCTGCGTACCGAGAAAAGCGCCGCCACAGCGGAATATCAAGCGCTGGATGAAGAAAAACAGCAATTACAGCACCGTGTGGAATTGTTGCGTCCGCCTGCGATTGATGAAGATATGCTGGATGAACAGGTGCGGGCAAAACTTGGTTATCTGCATCCTGATGAGCATGTGCTGCCGCTTTCCGGCAGTCTGTACTGATTTTTTCAGGAGAAAGTTTTCGCGACAGCAAACCACCAGTCCGGCTGTGCTGTTTTGATCGTCTGTGCCGCAGTTTGTACCGCGCCATCATCTGCAAAAATACCGAAACAGGTGGCACCGCTGCCGGACATGCGGGCGGCGAGGCAGCCGGTCTGGTTTTCAAGCATTTGCAAAACAGTGCCGATTTCCGGCATTAAAGCGGTCGCGGCATGTTGCAAATCATTGCTGCTGTTGGTGACGCAGGCAATAAGTTCTTCCAAAGACAGGCTATCCGGCAATGTGTCATCTTTGCGAAACACAGGGGCGGAGGCGGCATAGTGACGAAAGACATCTGGTGTTGACAGCGTTTTGCCCGGATTGACCAGCAGCAAGGCGTAAGGCGGCAAAGTAATAGGGTGTAGCTTCTCTCCGATGCCGCTGGCAAAGACAGGCGTTTCTGCAAGGCAGGCCGGAATATCGGCACCGAGGGTTGCAGCATTCATGGAAGAAATATCTTTTTCGAACAAGCGAGACAGAGCTTTCAGACAGGCTGCCGCATCAGCGCTGCCACCGCCGATGCCTGCCGCAACAGGCAGGTTTTTCACGAGCGTGACAGCAATGGGCGGCAGGCTGCCGCAGAGCATTTCTGCCGCACGGGCAATCAGATTTTGCTGCGGGTCTTCATGCCGTAATGCTGCAGCAAAATCTCCTGTGATTTGCAGTGAGAATTCCTGTGCTGGTGCGAAATCCAGGCGGTCGCAGGTGATGCTGTCGCTATCGGCGAAATCAATCAGACTGCTCAGAAGATGATATCCGTCCGTGCGCCGTCCTGTGATATGCAGGAACAGATTGACCTTGGCGGGGGCGGTGATGGAAAAAGGCTCAAATCTCATCTGCAGGCAAAAAGTTTTTGATGATATCGACAGCTTCGGCAAGGCCGACCCGTTCGATCGGCACATCTTTCGGGAAGGCGGCCGTCAGGCGCGAGGGCAGGCGGCTGTCCAGCATCACGAAAATACCCTTATCCTGTTCGTGCCGGATCAGGCGGCCATAAGCCTGTTTTAAACGAAAGCGGGTGACGCGGTCATCATAACCCTGCCCGAAATAAGTGCGCCGTGCCTTGTGCAAAATCGTCGGGCGCGGCCAGGGTACGCGGTCAAACACAATCAGCCTGAGGGAACGACCCGGCACATCCATACCGTCACGGGTGGCATCCGTTCCCAGCATGCAGGAATTTTCTTCCATACGGAACATGGCCGTTAGTGTTGTCGGATCCAGCCCGTCCAGATGCTGGGCGTAAAGTTTCAGGTCGCTTTCCTCCAGTTCGGGCAAGAGGCGCGCATGAATGTTTTTCAGTCGTTGAATGGCTGTAAAAAGGCCAAGTGCGCCGCCGCCTGCGGCTTTGAACAGTGCAGCATAGGACATGGCGATCTGCGTGTTTTTTTCACGCGGTACATCCGTGACAACCAGAATGCGTGACTGTGCGGCATAATCATAGGGAGAGGGCAGCTCCAATCTGGCGGCGGATTGGCCTTCATCATCCGTCAGATGGGTGACGCCGGTCTGCTGGGCGACGTGTTTCCATCCGTCATTGCTCTCCGTGACGGTATCCAGCAGGCTGGCAGAGGTCACGACAACGCCATGTGCATGCGGTTTCAGATTGGCGGCAAAGGGGCGTGTCGGGTCAACCCAATGGCGGTACATGCCGATATCATATTCACGGCCTTCGATACGTTCGACCTGAAACCAGTCGACAAAGGCATCATGCGTTGTCTGGCTTTGCAAGCATCCCAGCATATCCACCCATCCGGCAATGACCAGATTGGCGCGGTAATGCAGGCTGTGGCAGACGGATTCAATCCGGCGCTTGGTATCGCTGGTCAGGGTTTCTGCGCCGTCTTCCAGTTTTTGCTGCAGCAGATTAATCAGCATTTGCAGCGGACGATTCAAATCGCGCAAACGGCAGGAGAGGGCATAGGCGGCTTCAAACAAACCGTCAATCGGCGGCAGGGCTGTGGCTTCCAGAGAATACATCATATCCTGTCCGCCTGTGTTGCGGGCATAGACTTGCTCCCGCACCAGATGCAGGAAGTTCTCGCTCAATCCTTTTGGCTGTCCTGATTGAACACGCCGCGCCCAACCGTATCCCGGCAGAGTGCGGGCGGATTCCAGCACATCATCAAGTGCGTGCATCGCTTTTTCATCTCCCGCGACCAGCTCTTCAACGCGGCGCTGCAAGCCGCGGCTGCGGCTGCGTCCCGGAGCCTGTCCGCCGTTCTCGGTTTCGGTGCCAAGCAGCCAACGCCGCAATTCGGCAGCTTCGCGTCCCGACAAATGCAGGGCGAAGGCACTGTCGGCCGCATCAAACAGATGATGGCCTTCATCGAAAACATAGCGGTTGGGCAGGACATCATGCGGATGCGACAAGGCCGTACGGTGCATGACCAGTGCGTGATTGGCAACAACTATGCGGGCGCGCTGTGACAGACGCTGGCTTTTTTCGACAAAGCAGCGGTGATAATGCTGGCAGGCGCTGAAAATACATTCGCCGCGTCGATCCGCCAGCCCGTAGGTCGCCTTCCATCCGATCAAACCGGGCAGCCAGCCCGGCATATCGCCGCCATGCAGGTCACCGTCGCGGGAGGCCGCCGTCCAGCGCGCGACAAGCCCCAAAGCCGTGGCATAGCGTGGATTGTTGCGGGCGGCGAGGCTGCCGAGCGCTTCTTCAAGATTTAGCAGACACAGATAATTCTCGCGGCCTTTGCGGATGACGACTTTGCGTTTTTTTTCACTGTCATTGGCATAGAGCGCCGACAGCTCTTCATCGACTTGTCTTTGCAGGTTTTTGGTATAGGTCGATACCCAGACGCAGCCTTCATTCTTTTCCGCCCATTCGCCTGCGGGTGCAAGATAGCCGAGCGTTTTTCCCGTTCCCGTTCCGGCCTCGGCAATAACGGTATTGGGAAGGTTTTCACGGTTACGCGGGTTAAAGGCGGGGGTGATGCCTGCGGCATATTGCTGCTGTGACGGGCGCGGGCGCGTATCGCCACCGCGCGCTGCTAGCAGGTGTTCTAGAGCCTGTTCGGCTTCTTCGGTGGAAACGGGTTCATGTCCCGGCGGCGGCGGCGGAGCTTCCTCCGCCCATTCCTGCAAACGGTTCCAGACTTTGACGGTATTGCGTAAGGTGATTTCATCTGCGAAATCACCGGTTTTTCCAAGTGTTTTTAAAACCAGATCTGCCCAAGGCCATCCCGCCGCACCATTTTCTCCACTTGCCGACAGGCCCGGCCCCATCATCCAGGCCATCGCGGCGGGATCAGAATTTTCATTGCGTCCGGCATCATTCAGTGCCGCCAGCAGGGCCTGTGCGATATCCAGCAGTGCAACGCATTCCTCTTCCGGAGTTGTCACAGGGGAAGACAGGCCGAGTTCAGCCACAAGTCCGGCAGTTGTCGGCAGGCAGAAACGGGCGGGGTAGACAAAGGCAAACAGTTCCAGCACGTCATAGGCGGCAAAGGGCGCGATATTCAGCTGTTGTGCCGTAGCCGGGGCGTGGCAGACCAGCGGCATATGACCGGACAGCAGGCGGCTCAGCTCCGCAGGTTTCGGCGTGACGGCTTCACCATCCGCCGTCAGATAATAGGCTTTGCGTTTGCGTACGGTCAGCACCGGCGCCGTCATCACAACATCGCCGCGCCGCACAGGGGACGGCATGGGAACGGGGATGTGTTCCGTCAGGGCATCGGCGGGGTTTTCTTCCGCAGGCCGGGTATGGGGTTGTGCTTCGCTTGTCATTTTTGCTTTCTGTCCGGAGGATTAGAATACAGGATTCGCCCGCGAAATACCATGCTTTCCCTGCGTTCTTTTCTTTGTTGCGGCGCAAAATTTCGGTTGAGATTTTCTGCGGATGGTTTATCTTTGAGTCGAATACCGAAATATCGTCATGTAACTGTGTGTTTATTTAAAAGAAAGAGGGTTTTTACCATGTCTGCTGAATTTGGTTTTGCTGAATATATCTGGATCGACGGCGCGTTGCCGACGCGTTATCTGCGATCAAAATCACGTGTTGTGAAACTCGGCCTTGATCCGTCAATTGAAGACTTTCCCGAGTGGAGCTTTGACGGTTCTTCAACGCTTCAGGCCGAAGGGCATGATTCCGACTGTATCCTGAAGCCGGTTTCTTTTGTTCCCGATCCGTTCCGCGGTGCGGGCAGCTATATCGTTATGGCGGAAGTTTATGCGCCGAACGGTGAAGTACACGAAAGTAACTCCCGTGCGCAGCTGCGCGCCGTTCTGGATGCCGGTGCTGCTTCTCATGAGCCTTGGGCAGGTTTTGAACAGGAATACACGCTGTTTGAAGGCCGCACCCCGCTTGGTTGGCCGGAAAGCGGCTTCCCCGGACCGCAGGGCCCGTATTACTGCGGCGTTGGCGCGGATGAAGTTTACGGTCGTGAAATCGTTGAAGAACATGCAGCCATCTGCCTTGATGCAGGTCTGCTGTTCTATGGTATCAATGCCGAAGTGATGCCCGGCCAGTGGGAATTCCAGATCGGTTATCGTGGCGACAAAACGGAAGCCAATGATGTTCTGACTGTGTCCGATCATGTCTGGTTTGCACGCTACCTGTTGTACCGGGTTGCCGAACAATACGGCATTACCGTTTCCACGCATAACAAACCGGTCACGGGTGACTGGAACGGTGCGGGTATGCACACGAACTTCTCAACCAAAGAAATCCGTGATGCAAAAACGGGTAAAGACGCGATTGAAAAAGCAATCAAAGCGCTTGAGAAAAAGCATAAAGAGCATATCAAGCTGTACGGCCACGGCCTTGACCGCCGCCTGACAGGTCTGCATGAAACCTGCGACATCAACACGTTCCGTTCAGGTGATGCCGACCGCGGTGCATCAATCCGTATTCCGCGTCAGGTTGCCGATAAAGGTTACGGCTATTTTGAAGATCGCCGCCCGGGCGCCAATGCCGACCCGTATCTGGTTGCGGCACGCCTGTGCACGACGGTTTGCGGTGTTGATGAATCTGTTATGCAGTTCACGGCATGGCCGCGCGAAGATGCGAAAAAACCTGCTGCCGTTGCTGCCGTTTAAGGCAGTATCCTGCGGGATAATTATTTCAAGGAACAGGCCGCTTTTAAAGGCGGCCTGTTTCCTTTTTACTTGCCAGCGGCGGCTGTGCGGCATAAATTGTAAAAGTCTTCAAGCGAGCGTGGCGGAATAGGTAGACGCAACGGACTTAAAATCCGTCGGGCCTTGTGCCCTTGGGGGTTCAAGTCCCCCCGCTCGCACCATTCTTTCCGGTGCGGTCATTGCACAACGGGGAGCGATGTACCGCCTGAAGCTTGATCGCATAAACGAGCAAAGCCTCTAATGCATCTTTTTGAAAGCCGCACAAGCCGATAAATTAGAACTCTAAAACTAGGCAGCTAAACGCGGGTTGATATATCAAGCAATCTTAACGGCCAATTTTATTGGATGAGAGTTGTGTACGTGAAGGTACTAATCTCGAGGCGTTGAAGTGCATTGCTGTCATGATATCTGCGGGTTTAATACCTTTTTTTTCTTTCTTTTCAAAAAAATGATAGTCCATATCAATGTCCGGATGGAGGCGATTGGCCGCTTTCCAAACTTTTTTCTGGTACTTCTTTTTTGATCCTTTGAAGTCAGAGCTTTTCTTAAATTTGGGTTGTAGATTTGTTGACATGGTGCCGTTCCTTATAAGCTATAGATTGTTAGACGTATGATTATCCATACTCTGCGACACGAGCGCATTAGTTTACATAGCAAATGAGTCCATGCTTGCATATATGCAATGATGCAAGTTACATCGGCATAATTGCTGATCTTTTACGTGTCGATGTTATTTGGTGTGCCCTTCCTGAAAAAGCGATCGCACAATTGTGCAATGTAAACAATAAATTATCCGTATTCAATTGACATAGATTTTAAATTAACATATATTCTGTGAACTTTAATATTGGACTAATATTACGAATTTAACAATCACTCACTAGGTAATGGAGAATACAGATGACCGAATTTAATTTTTCACCCAAAAAAGCTTTTGCTGGTGTAGCGCTTGTTGGCGCTGTTGGCTTGAGCCTTGGATCTTTTACAATTCTTGAAGAGACCGAGCGCGGTATTGACTACCGCCTTGGCGAAATGGTTACAGAGAGCGCGGATCAGCTGCGTTCACAGGGTTTTAGCTTGAAAGTACCGTTTTTAACCTCAGTTAAAAAAGTGGACATTTCTCTGCAGCAAGCAGATTATCCGGTTGTCTCTACCTATACACGTGATAACCAGGTCATTACGGCCTCATTGACCGTGATGTACAAAATGCCGGAAGGTGAGCTTGTCTCAATCTTTAAAAACAACCCCGATTACCTCAGCAAACTTGAAACAACCGTCATGGATGCTGCAAAAAGTGCGCTGGGTCGTCAGGAAGCACAAAATGTTGCGCAAAACCGTGAGCAAATCATGCTGCAGGTTACCGAAGAAACGGCCAAGCAAGTGAAAGATTTGTTGGGTATTGAAGTTGTTGCCGTCAAAATGCCGAATTTTGACTTTGATGATGACTTTGAAAGAGCCGTTAGTAAAGCTGCGAACGCCAAAGCCGTTCTGGATGAGAAAAGAACCGAGCTGGAACAGCAGCGTGTCGAAAAAGACAAAACAATCGTGGCAGCTGAAGGTGCAAACGAAGCCAAAAAACTGGAAGCCGATGCCGCGGCATATGAATTGCAAAAACAAAAAGAAGCTGAAGCTATCGGTAACCTTGCCATTGCGCAAGCTGAGGCTGAAGGTTTCACGAAAATTGTTGAAGCAATTGGTCAGGAAAACATTGCGACATATCTGCAAACCAGCAAATGGGATGGTTCCGTACCTGCCGTAAACGGTGGCGGCGCATCTACTTTGGTAGATATGCGTGAGATCACGCATGCGGTGCAAGCACCGAAAGCACCCGGAAAATAACAAGACTTAATATTTTAAGAAATAGCGCTCTTGCAAAGGCAGGGGCGCTATTTTTTATGGCTGTGCCATATAAGAAAATTGATTCAAATCAAGGCGCGGGCCGGGCGGTTTGCGGTAAGTTCCGGCTATGATGATGCAGCAAACCCCACATGATCTGTTGGCGAAATATGACCGCCCCGCGCCGCGCTATACCAGTTTTCCGACGGCGGTGCAGTTCGATCAGGAAATCGCGCAGGATGATTGCGCTGCGCTGCTGTCCGGCATTGATACCGCCAAGCCGGTTTCTTTATATATCCATGTGCCGTTTTGTCACCAACTGTGCCATTACTGCGGCTGCAACACCAAAATTGTCAACAGTTACGGGCCCGTGCAAAGCTATTTGGAGCTGCTGCATGCGGAAATCCGCAAGGCCGGTGCGTATCTGCCGCAGGATTTGAAAATCACCCGTCTGCATTTCGGCGGCGGCTCTCCGAATTTTTTAGCAACGGATGATACCGCGCGTTTGCTGGAAACACTCAACCGCTTTGCACGGCTCGACAGTGCGGCGGTGATTGATATGGAGATGGATCCGCGCCTGCTGACAAAAGAGAAAATCCGTGCCTATGCGCAAATGGGTGTGAAACGCGCCAGTCTTGGCATTCAGGATTTTGATCCGCAGGTGCAACACTGCATCAACCGCATCCAGCCTTTTGAGCAAGTCAAAAACTGTGTGGAGACGCTGCGGGAGGAAGGTATCCGTCATCTGAATTTTGATCTGATTATCGGCCTGCCCGAACAGACGGCGGAAACGGTTTCAAAAACATCGGAACAAGCCGTTTCCTTGAATCCGGACAGGTTTTCGGTTTTCGGTTACGCACATGTGCCCTGGATGAAAAAGCATCAAAAGCTTTTGGAAGTTTACCATTTGCCTGATGCCCGCCAGCGGTTCGAGATGACCGCGTTGTTGAATAATGCGTTACAGGAGGCGGGATATGCCGCTGTCGGCATGGATCATTTTGCCAGAAAAGATGATCCCTTATACATTGCGCTGGAGAATAAGACACTGCACCGTAATTTTCAGGGCTATACGGATGATGACTCCGAGGTTGTACTTGGTTTCGGCTTGTCATCCATCAGCAGTTTCAGCGGTGCCTATCTGCAAAATATCACGGATGCGCCCGCCTATCGTCAGGTCGTTATGCAAGGCTTGTTTCCCGTGAAACGCGGCCGCGTTCTGACAGCAGAAGATAAACGCCGTCGCGCATTGATTGAAGAAATCATGTGTTATTTCGCGGTTGATCTTGGGCATTACACGGATATTCCGCATTTGCAGGAGCAGACAAGTGCCGCTCTCGCGCTGCTGGAGCAGGACGGTATTCTGGAGAGAGAAGGTAATAAGCTGCGTGTAACAGAACGCGGGCGTCCCTTTGTCAGGATTGTGGCGGCCTGCTTTGATCCTTATTTTCAACCGAGTGCAACCCGCCACGCAAAAGCCGTTTAAGAAAATATTTTAAAAGCTGTAGCGCAGGGAAACATACAGATTGCTGTTGTCTTCCAGCTGTCCGAAAAAGGTGTTGCGGCTTTCGCCATAGAAAAGATTTCCACCGGCTTCTGCCGTCCATTGGTCGGTCAGCTTCCAGTTGATATTTCCGCGCGTGTAGCCGTCACTGTCGCCGGGGGCTAGGAAATTGAAAAGCGATACGCGGAGATTCTGGTTCATCAGGAATTTTGTCAGCCGCAGTGTGAAGACATGACGGTTTTCATCCGGCACGGGCGATCCCGGTGCGGCCGCGGCAATTAGATTATCGTAATCCGTGGTATGTTCCAGATTATACTGGAATCCGCCGGTCAGCTCTGTCGCGATTTCCTGCTCATACCCGAGCAGGAAACGGAACTGGCTGTTCGGTAATACGGCGTTGCGCCCCGATCTGTCATCCTTGCTGTCGTAATAGGCAACTTCCATATTGCCGATACCGTGATAAAACGGCCCGCGGATGCTGGCACCATAGACGGACAGGTGCGGGAAGGTGGCACGGGTATTCGGCACATCCAGCCCCTGCGGATTTTTCCAATAGCCGCCATAGCCGTAAAGAGCGGTTTCATAGGCGCCGAAATTCCTGTAAAGCCGCGCCGCCCATTCATCTTCGGTAAAATATTTGCCGCGCGGATCGGTCATCAAAACCGTGCCGCGGCTTGTCTGGCCGCCTGTGAAAGGGTTGAAGGTGCTGATACGTGCGCCGTCGGCAAAACGGTCTGAATCAAAATTCGGCGTATAAATAACATCCAGATTGGCGAGGTCGGAAAAGAAAGATGTTTTGAGCGCGTCAGACGGCGCTTTCAGATATTCCTCATCCCGCCCGATGAAAAAGGAATCAAAATCTTTCGGGAACAAATCGTTCAGAAAGACAAGATCTCCCGTGCCCCATGTCAGAATTTGCCGTCCGGCTTTGATATCCATGAAATCCGTTGCGCGCCAGCTGACAAAAGCTTCGCGCAGGTCAATCCAGCCGTCACCGTTATCAAGATCAATTGCCCAACGGTCGGCAACGGG
>SBHI01000092.1 GCA_006226225.1 Alphaproteobacteria bacterium | reverse complement strand
TAATGTTCAACCAATTCACGTCCGAAACGCGCCGCCAGAATTTCTTCGGCTAGCGCCATGCCGACACCGTTTGCCAGACCTTGTCCCAGCGGGCCTGTCGTCGTTTCGATACCGGCATCGGGGTTGTATTCGGGGTGGCCTGCGGTCACGCGGTGCAGTTGACGGAAATGTTTGATATCATCCAGCGTGATTTTCTCGTAACCGGTCAGAAAATTCAGCGCATAAAGCAGCATCGAGCCATGCCCTGCAGACAGAATAAAGCGGTCACGATCCTGCCATGTCGGGCTTTTCGGGTCGAATTTCAGAAATTGTGAGTACAGTACCGTGGCCACATCCGCCATACCCATCGGCATGCCCGGATGTCCGGAATTTGCCTGCTGGACGGCATCCATAGAAAGGGCGCGGATGGCATTGGCCATATCGCGGTGGGTGACGGTTTGCGGTTGTTCGATTTGTGCTGCTTTGGAAGACATGTGCGGTTTGCTCCTTTTAGGTCTGCTCAAACGTGATTGACACCCCAGAAAAGACCGTAAAACCCGCGCTCTGTCAAGGGAAAAGCTAAGATAAAGGATGGGTGTTTTTATGCCGCGCCTTGTGTATGATACGAAGATAATTGACAGCGGGGATGCGTGAAACAGGTTCTGGACAAATATCAGCTTTGGGCATTGTGGAATTACCGACGGATCGGCGAATGGGCCGACTGCTTTTTATGGTGGCTGCTGACGGGATTGCTGATTGCGGTGTTCTTTCTTGAAAACCGGAATGACTATTGTTTTATCGGTGTTCTCGCCAAAGATATTCCTGACTATGCCCCAAGCTATCTGAATTTCCCTTTATTAAGATTTTGCGGCGGCGCGGCTTTTTGGCCAGCGCTTGTGGCGGCGTGGCTGTGTATGGTTTTACTGCATCTGTTCTGTTTTCTGCTGCCGTCGCGCCGCGCCAGTATCGGTTTGAAGGCGGCAGGAATCGATCTGCACCGCACTGGCGGTGCGGATGTCAGCACATTGCGGGCATTGTGGTATGTCATCATCCGTTATTTGCCGACACATTTGTTTTGCGGTTATTTGCTGTTGAAATTGCTGCATACGGCGCTTGATTTCCATGTGACGACAAGTGCCGTGATTGTGACGGCCGCGGTACAGATGATCTGGACTCTGCCGCTGTTCTTTCTGGGCACGCGGCGTAATCTGGCGGATATCTTAAGCGGTACGGAAATGCGCTTGAATGAAAAGTCACTGGGCAGGATTGAAGCATTGCGGCAGTCAAGGTTCCGCAATGCCGTCAGGCCTTTGCGAATGCTGATAGAGACGGGAAGTTATGTGCTGCTGCTACTGTTTTTCCTTGTTCCCGCCGTGCAAATTTTACGTGACCCTGCTGTGCACCCTGAATATGAGGCATTGCTTTACGGAGGGCAAACCGCCTTGTGGGAAGATAATGCCTATTTTGCGCTGGAGGGGCTGAACGCACCGCAGGAAGTGGAGGACAGTTACGGTTACGGGCGTTACCGCACGACGGTTGCGGCTGGATTTTACCGCCGTTTGCTGGAGCAGGAAGGGATGACGCCGGATTATACGGTGCCGCCGCCAGAAAAACCGGCGGGGTATATCGCACCGACACGGAAAAACCGCCTCTCATTCTATGGTGATACGAATGTGTTGAGTTGTTTTAATGTGTTTTTTCAAATGGATGAGGAATCGCGTAAAGCCTGTTTAGAGACAGCGGATCTGAACGGTATGATCTGGGATAATTATATTCTGTGGGAACGCTTTGAAGTGCTACGGAACTATCAGAATTTTTCCATACCGCCGCAATTCGGCGGCGGCCGTTTTGACCGCAGGGCATTGGCGGATATTGCGCGTGTTAAATCAGCACATCTGGTTTATCTGGCATCGCAAGGCTATACGGAAGATGCGGTGGCGGAATGGGTCGATTATATGCGACTTTACCGTCAGATGCTGGAATCTTCCGCCTCTTTACGGGACAAGGCAACCTATATGCTAATGACGCAAAGCCATTTCAACAGTTTTCAGGAGATCCTGTCTCATGCGCCCGATGCGGTGATGGCGCGCTATGATGATGTTGTGGCACTTTTGACATTAGACCCTGCAAAAACGCCGTTTCTTGCAGATCGCTTACTGGTGGATGATTGGGCGCTGCGTGAGCCGGTGTTTCTCTCCATTATCGGCGGTGGCGGCAATACGCGCAATCGCCTTTATGAATGCCTGATACCTGCGATGATTTTGGGACGAACACCTGCTGATTTTTTGCCGGAACGGCATCGTTCCTGTTCTTTGCGCAGAACACACCGCTATGAGTTATTGGCGCTGGCCATGACAGATCCCGGTAATTTCCTTACAAATGCGCTTTATTACATGCTGTATCGCGGCGTGATACAGGGGGAAGAGATGGTTTACGGGATGCATACGCTTTCTGCGCGCTGGCGCATGGCGCTATTAGGGCTGCAAATTCTGAAAGAGGGGGCTGCGCCGGAGAATGTGGCAATTTATACCGAAAAAGCACCGGAGCATTTAAGAAATCCGTTTACGAAACAGAGCTTCGAATGGGACGCTCAAAAAAGACGCTTGTTTTTCAAACATTACAAAAACGATCTGGAAGTCCCATTTTATCTTCCAATATAGCAATAAATATCAGTAAGATATTTTGTTTTGTTAATGTATTTTTGAATCTGCGATGCGGAAAATCGACAATTTGCGTTTTATCCTTTGCGGGCGGCAGCGCATATCATGCAATGCTTCAAATCCGACCCGGTTATCGAGATATTTTTTGACATTTTCTTTCAGGCCGCGGCGAAAGAACGGATAGTCGCATTTGCTGCCGGTCAGAATACCGCCCATTTCTTCGCACATCACGGCCAGCAATTCCAGATGCCCGTTTTCGGCTGCAGTTGCCATTAATTCGCCATGGTCGACATTGACATCCAGCCCGTAGCGGTGAAAGCGTCGCATGGAGGAGATATCACCGCTTTTGGCGGCAGAGACGACCGTATTGCCTAGATCAGCCTGCATATGGCGGTGTTGCGCCGGACGCTCGCCGATCAGTTTGACCGATAAACTTGTTGCTTGATTGCCCGTCTTACCTGTAGACGGATTTTGTCCGTGTTCAGAAAACATCATTACGTCACCCTTGCTATTTTTGTTGTTGAAGGCAGGGTATCGAATCTTGGTTACGAAAAAGTTAATAAGTCAAAGCGGCGAAAAGCTTTTCTCTTACTGCTGTGCCGTAAGAGTTTTTTTGTTGCGTGCAGGGATGCGGGAAAGGCCGTTGGAAACTTGCTGTTTCAGCAAGGCGATTTTACCGGGCGGCAGCGCTGCGCGCGAGAACGCGAAACAGGCCTCCGGGAGGTGCTGACCGTCTGCATCAACGATTTTTATTTTTTCGCAAACCCGTGCATATTGCGACTCGATCGCATAAGGGTTCTGTTTTCTTTTGACAGATTTGGCGTGAAAAACTTTTGCGATCCTCTTTTCGCCACGCTGTAGAACTTTTTTTTGCAAGACGGTTGATTGAATGTCCTGACCGCTGCGATTTGTCCATGAAGTTTGGCGCTTGCTATTGATAAAATCAGCGATGGCTCCGGCAGCATGCACAACAAATTTTGTCATCTGGAAGACAATCAGTCCGTAAAAGGCCAGACCTGCGGCAACAAGCGCTGCGCCCAGAACGATGCCAACGCCGCGGCTGATAATGGCCAGCGGCATAGACAGCGACCAGTCGCAATTGCCGTGAACAAAGCTGCGGGTTTTTTCCGACAGCTCTTTTGCGGATTTGCCTAAATGCTCTTTTGCCAGCAAATAATATTCTTTTGGGTCGCGCATGGCCCAATAATCTCCCCGAATAAAATATCGGAGATGTTAACATAAAAATAAGGCGCAGCACAGTTAAAAATAAAAAATATATTAAAACCAGCGCCTTGTGAAAATTAGTTCAAGCTGGAATCGCGCCAGTATTTCGTACCTTTTACGGTGGCTTGCAGGGCGAGACCTGTTTCCGTCAACTGATAGATCGTCATATTATCAGCAAGGATTTCACCGCCGACCGCGCCGCCTTTTTCGCTGGCTTTCGCTGCGGCATCGGCGTGGACGCCGAATTCCCAGCCCTGATTGACGAAGCGCTCCATTGTTGCAGCATTGTGAAAGACGAAAACGGCACGGAAATCCTTGGCGCCAAGACCAAGTCCGACTCCGGCTTCACCCATCTTCATATAGGTGTCTTTGCCTGTACGGTTATCACGGACAACGCCTTGCCCGCCGGAAAAGCTGGCCAGAACCACATTGACATTCACATTGCTGAAAACCGCATAGCCGGGGGCGCTGGCTATCAGATTGCGGGCGGAGGGGTGATATTCATACAGGTCGCTAAGAACGCGGTTGCGCATGCTGTTGATGTCTTTGCGTTTGTCATGGGGGTTCCCACCGGTGGTCATACAGCCGGAGAGTAGAGTGACAACGAAAAGGGCAACAAAAAAGACGGGGGCAAACTGTTTCATGGCGACTGTATTCTCCTGTCAAAAAATGAATAATCTCGTATAATATAACAGTCAAAATAATCTATTTTCACGCGGAAAAAAAGGATGTTTTATCGGAATGGTTTCTATGTTGTTTTTGCCGTGGCGCTGTTTCTGGCGTTTTGCGGCAAAGCAGCCTATGCGGGATGTCCGGCTTTTCCGCCGGAAGAGCGGCGCATCACAGTGACGGAATGCCGTTTTTATGACGCCGGGCAGGATATGGATTTGCAAAAGAATGTTGAACGGCATTTTGCAGATTGGCGGGATACAAGCGCAGCGCAACTGCTCTCCTATAAACAAGTGGTGTATGAACGCAACACCGGCGCAATTGTAACAGCTTTAGATACTGAGGGCAGCCGTCTTGAATTGTTTTACCGTAGCGCATCACCGGAAGCCTGCGCGGCATTCCCTGTCGGAGAAACACAGAAGATTTTTACGGTCAAAACATGTGTGATGGTTTTCTTTGCCGCGCCGACGACACTTGTGATTGTGCCGGAACCTCGGGCGTTGGACAAAAGCGGCGATCGCTCATCGGTTCAACCGGAGGCGCAGTAATCAATGGCAACGACGGCGATGGAGCAGCGTTGGCAGGCACTGCAAGAGAAGGCAGTTGAAGCCTATCTACAGGCGCATTCCGTCGATATCTCTGCGACTTCTGGCTGGGCTTGGCTGCTGTTTTTGCTGGTTCCGTTGGCCGCAGGGGCGTTTCTGCATCTGCAATACCGTGATGGACAAAGAAAACCTCCGGAACGGATACGAAAGCTTATGACGGTTTTTGCTGCGGGAAGGCCTGAACGACTCGGACTGGGGGCGGCTTTGCTGGTTATCGCGGCTGTGATTGCCATGACGGATCGTTATGAATCCTATCACATGAAAACACTGCGGCAGGACGGCGTGCGTGTGGTCTGCGAGATTACGGGCTTTGTGACAAGCGGGGTGTTTTTTTCCGAACCTCTGGTCTTTTTCCTGAAACGGGATGGCGGTGATGTGCTGGTGCGGGATACGCACGGCATCACGGCTTTGGACGG
>SBHI01000078.1 GCA_006226225.1 Alphaproteobacteria bacterium | reverse complement strand
GCGATTTCCGCGCCGAAATCCAGCCAGTTTTGGATCAGTGCCTGCGGGTCGACATGCCAGCCTTCCGGCACAATGGCGTCCTGATCCCAGGATTGCAAGGCATCGATGCCCAAACGGGCGACAACCTCATCCTCGGGCTTGCCTTCATCAATGCCGTAATCAATTTCGTTGAAACTATCATCCTGCTGTAGCGTCAAAGGTGCGGGCAGGGGCATTTCCGCCAGTGCTAGTGTTGCGGTTTCCGCGGCGCGTTGCAGGCGGCTGGAATAAACCAGATCGGGGATCAAATCCTCCTGCGCCAGAAACTGGCCGAGAAGCTTGGCCTGACGGCGACCGCTTTCCACCAGCGGGATATCCGTTCCCGCACCGACGCGGCACAGAATATCATCTGCGGAAAAAGTGTTGCCGTGCCGTGCGATCAAAAGACGGGTGGTGCTCATGCCGCGATTTCTCCGTATGTGGCCAGCAATTCTTCGGCGCGGGCAATATCTTCGGGGGAATCAATGCCCGACATGGCGGGGCGGCCTTTATAATCAACCACGGTGGCTTTGATGCTGATATTGTTTTCCAGCATGCGCAGCTGTTCCAGCCCTTCCAGCATTTCATAGCGGCTTTGCGGCAGTTTCACGAACTGCTTCAGAATATCGGCGCGGAAGCCGTAAATGCCGATATGGCGGTGAACGGGAGAGAGTTTTTTGCTTTTCCGCAGCTCATCCTCGTGGCGGATGGCGGGAATGATGTTTTTTGAAAACCACAGCGCCTCGTTATCGCGTCCCAGAATGGCGGTGGTGCCGCTGAACGGCGTTTCCTTTTTCTGTTCGCGGAAGGCGTCAAGTTCGTCCCAGCCCAGACGGACAACAGGGGTGACGACTTCCAGATCGGGATTGTTCTGAAATTCGCTTAAAACCGCCGCAACGAAATCGGGCGGGGTCAGCGGCGCGTCACCTTGCAGATTGACGATGAAATCGGGGCGCTCTTCCAGATATCCGATGGCTTCCAAAGCGCGGTCAGAACCCGTTTTGCAGGCGCTGGAGGTCATCACACCGCGCAATCCGCATTCCGCAGCATGGTCAATGATGCGTTTGTCTTCGGTGGCGACCAGAATTTCGGCACCGCCGATCATTTTGGCGGCAAGTGTGGCGATTTCGCCGACGCGCGCCAGCATGGTTTTACCGGCAATCTTCTCAAGCGGCTTCCCGGGAAGGCGCGTGGAGTGATAGCGGGCGGGGATGATGATGGCGGCGTTGCTCATGCGTCAGCTTAAAATCCGAAGAAGTTACCGGGACGGCGGCGGAAACTCGGGCGCTGCGCGTTCATTTTTTCGAATTCTTCTTTGGTAACTTCGCGCTGGCCGACGGCGACGGATGTCCAGTCGTTTTTATCATTGCCGTCTTTTTCAAAACGACCAAGCGCTTCTTTGACAACGCTCTGGAATTCATTCGGCTCCATGATGCAGCCGCGTGTGCAGGTTGTTTCGTAAACGGTCTGGCCGTCTTTTTTCAATTGAACATTCATGTTGCGGGGCATAACCATTGCGGGGGCTCTCCTTATAAGGGATTAATAGGTTTTTCAGTATGGGCGCACTTTATGAAACTACAGGCTTTCTGTCAAGGAAAGAGCCTGTTGTGCAGCATGTGTTTCCCATGCATCTGCTTTGTAATTTTATGCATTATGTATAACATAAGGCCGCGATTGACACAAGGCGATTTCGGATCAGTGGCGCGGAAAATTAAAGAGCCGGCTCGCGATACGCGATACCGGCTCTTGCGGGTCACCTTGTGGGAAACGTGTCAGCTTATTTTGATGACTTGCGTTTCGCGCCCGTCGTCTTTTTGACATCCGCCTTTTGTGCGGGCGCGGGCGTTTCAGTGACCGTTTGTTCCGTTTGTTTGGATTTATCTTCAAAATCCGCTTTGACGGTTTTCTCGCCAAGATCGCTGGCGGTTTCCGTTTTCGGTGCGGTTTTGCCGATATTTTTCAGTTTTGCAGAGGCGTTGTCAAAAGCCTCGGACATATCCTGACGCAGCTTTGTCGTAAAGCCTTTTGCCTGCTGTGCATGCGGTTTGGCGCGTTTGAGGATTTTGTTTTTCAGTTTTTTCAGCTCTGCAACACCGTCAACGGCAACAACGCCTACGGTATATCCTGCCGCGCCGCCAAGGGCTGCGCCGACAACGCCGAAAAGAATGCTGCCGATAATGCCGGGGCCGGCGGCAATGCCAAGTCCGAGACCGATACCAACACCGAGAATCGCTGCACCGAGAATTTTTGCGCCTTCAGAAAGGCTTTTTGCGTATCCTTGACCGTCCATAATAAAAGAACCTCCATAAAAAAATGCCGTGTAAAATGCCGAATCCGTTTCGGCGAACAGGGCGCAAATTATCACGCGTTAATCACTATGTCAATAATGGATATGGAAATATTTTAAAGTGCCAGCGGCAAGGCCTGACCTTGCGGCTGGGCGGGGATATGAACGGATTTGTTACGGGCGAAATCGATACGTGCAAATTTCCGTCCCGACAGGCCGGGTAGGTTTTCATCTTCAAGATTACCCCAGATTTTCATGAAACTGCCGGGATAGACATGAATATCATCGCGGGTTTCCGCCATCATGGCGAAAACGGCGGTTTCTTCCATCAGATACATATAGGACATCAGGCGGAATTCCGCCTTTTTGTGCTGCATATCTGCTTTGTTGCCGTAACGGCGTGTCCAGATATTGTCGATCTGGCCGTCAATATTTTGCCGGAATTCATCGTTGTGACGGTAAAGAAATTGGGCACGTGCAAACTTCTCGGGGAAATCGGCACGGCCCGTCCAGTCGTTCCAACGAAAGATCTCATAAGATGGTAGTTGATCAAGAATCTCTTTATTACGGAGGATCCATTCATCCCCCTTCCGGCGGGCAAGTTCCGAGGCTTCAGCCTCTGTCATGCCGCCCGTAAACATGGCGTTAAAACGCTGCAGAGTGTCATTGACGGCGACCGCAACATGCTTAAAGCGGTGCTTGGCCCAGCCGATCGTCGCTTCCAGTTTTACGCCTTCGTGGTAATTTTTTCCGACAGAAATGTCGAGGCAGCATGTATCATGCAGCTTCCAGTCGTCGCCGTGCTTGACTTTGACCTTATAGGCCGTCGTCTGTGCCGGATACTGAAATCTAGAAACGGACATCTGCCGTACTCTCCTTTGCCGGTTCCGATTTGGACCACTTATAGTTAAAGCTGTTGCGCATATTCGCAGACAGCTTTTCGTTTTTGATGATCAAACAGCCGTTATCGGACATTTTCATCGCGACTTTCTGGCCATAGATCAGTGTTACGTGGTTGTTGAAAAAATATTCCGGTATATACCGGTATTCCTCTATTTTACCCATCAAATAGGTATTGCCTTCGCGCACCAATTGGCGCATTTTTATGCCGTTTGTCCTTAATTCTTTATATTTTTCAACAACCTCAGGCGGTGACACACTATCATCCGCACTATCGATAAGCATTTCCGGGTCATGGTATTTTGCGACCGTTCTTTGCACATCTTCGAGAAGTTTCAGATACCATCCCTTGCCACTGAGATAACGCTGGAAAACTTCCCGATGCTCCACACCGTATTCGGTGATAAACACACCATGCGCATTAAATGCGCTTTCTATCGCATCCAGAGTTGCCTTCTCCGGATTTGTCTGGCCTTTTTCGATTCGTACAATGGACGGTTTGGAGATAGAAGCTTCCTGCGCTAGCGCTTCTTGCGTCCAGTCTAAAAGCGCCCGCGCCGCTACTATTTTTTTCTCCAAGCCCGCCATTATACGAATCGTTTATTACTATCGGCCTTACATTTAAAAGTATAACATAATACCAAAAAAATGCAATAGCTAATGTTACTAAAAAAAGTATCATCTATGATGTTTTTTGTTGAATTTGTTAATCCTTTGTTAAGGATTGCTGTGTATAACTGGAAATACATTATCCTTAGTGTTTATGTGAATAATGTTATATAGTGATTTTAAGACAGGACAAAGACAGCGATGGACGGAAGACAGGAAGATCAAAAAATGACGGAACAAAAGACATCAGCGCTTGCGGCGCGTAAAACAACTGATGAAACAACGGTTTATACAGGCCGTCACAGTTTCCTCAGCCCGTCATTCGGACGTGTTTGCGAAGATGTGACCTGGGCGGATGTACAGCGTCTCCGCAAACAGATGCGGATTTACCGCCGTGCCGTCAAGGCAGCGATTCGCATGTACCGCAAAGTCGCAGAAGGCAAAACGGCGGCGGATGTGATTTATATTTCGCAGGCAGAGGAGGAGGCGCATCTGCGCGATGTGCTGGAAAGCCGCCTCGAGCTGTATCACGCTGCACAAAGCGCCTATCACGCGGCACTTCGCCTTTGCGTAACAGCGGTTTAAAACCATGATCCAAAAATAATCATTGCTTATCAGGCTGCGCGCACCAGCGCATGTTTTTTCTTTCCGGCGGAAAGCTTGATTGTGCCGTTATCCGCAATATCATCCGCGGTCACGGTATAGTTTTCATCCGTAATCTGCTGATCATTGATGCGGGCGCCGCCGCCTTTGATCAAACGGCGGGCTTCCCCGTTTGATGCGGCCAGCTTCAAATCCTGATTTCCCAGCAGCACGAAAAGCGGGATGCCTTTTTCCAGCTCAGCGCGGGCAATATCGACACTGGGCAAAGCGCCGCCAGCCATTCCTTCCTCGAAGGTTTTGCGCGCGGTGTCCTCCGCCAGCTTCGCCGTGGTTTCGCAATGGCACAGTTTTGTCGCTTCAAAGGCCAGTACTTTTTTGGCCTCGTTAATCTCCGCACCTTTTAAGGATTCCAGCTTGGCGATTTCCTCCAGCGGTAATTCGGTGAACAGCCGCAGCAGCTTTCCGACATCGGCATCATCGGCGTTGCGCCAGTATTGGTAATAATCATAAGGCGCCATTTTATCGGCATTCAACCAGACAGCTTCACCACTGGCGGTTTTACCCATTTTCTTACCTGATGAATCCAGCAGCAGCGGACAGGTCAGGGCAAAAACCTCCTTGGCGGCGGCGCGACGCGTCAGCTCCACGCCGTTGATGATATTGCCCCATTGGTCTGAACCGCCCATTTGCAATTCACAGCCGTATTTGCGGTTCAGTTCCAGAAAATCATAGCCTTGCAAAATCATGTAATTGAATTCAAGGAAGCTTAAGGATTGCTCCCGTTCCAGCCGCAGCTTGACGCTTTCCATGGTCAGCATGCGGTTGACGGAAAAATGCCGCCCGTAATCGCGCAGAAACTCGATATATTTCAAACCCGACAGCCAGTCATCATTATTAACCATGATGGCGGCATTCTCACCGTTTTCGTAGTCAAGAAAACGGTCAAAAACGGTTTTAATACCGTCGATATTTTTCTGAATTGCGGCATCATCCAGCAGATTGCGGCTTTCATCCTTGCCGGACGGATCGCCGACTTTCGATGTGCCGCCGCCCATCAGCGTAATCGGTTTATGTCCGCATTTCTGAAACCAGCGCAGCATCATAATGCCGAGCAGATTGCCGATATGCAGACTGGTCGC
>SBHI01000176.1 GCA_006226225.1 Alphaproteobacteria bacterium | reverse complement strand
GAAGGCAATCCGCAATTCGTGCCGGAAAGCAAGCCAAGTGCGCAGCGCCGTTACAGCGCAAAACGCATATCAGGCGGCAACAAATAATCCTTACAGCAGAAACATCCGTACAATACCGTATCCCGCGCCCAGCAGCACCGCGAGACTAACCCAGACATAGCCCTGCACGGCGCGCACGACTTCATTATCACGCTGATCCCCGGCAGGCCGGCGCAGCCAGCGCGCATACATCACCCCGACAATCAGTATCAGCGGCAGGGCGAAAAACGCCAACAGATTGACGGTGGCAAAGCCCCAGTCATAGACAGGCATATGACGGTCATATTCTTCTTTGGTCATCAGGGGTTTTTGCGGCTTTCCCGTTTCATACAGACGAATGACCTGTTCCGGTTCTGCGGCGTCATAGACGCTTTTCGGAACGGTCAGTGAGGTTTCCTCCGCCGTGTCATCCACTGTGCCGAAAAGCTGATAATCGGGAAAGATGCCGGAATCTTCTGCGGGCTGTTTGCCGCTGACGTGGAAGCTGACCGTTTCCGCGGGGATGACATCTTTGACAACCTCCGCGAAATAGACCGAGAGTGCCACCAGCAGTGCCGCCACAAACAAGACCGTTACATTCAGGAAATGAAACAGGCTGCGCAAAAAACGCATACGGGCATAATAGCGTTTGCACAGCTGCATGACCTCGCCCGCCGCCTGTGCGGACTGGCTGAAAAATTCCTCCAGATCATCCGGCTTATCCAGGAAACGCTTCATCCCGATATCATAGGGTTTAAAGCCCGTAATCTTGCAGGCACTCTCCAATATGTCGCGGAACGCCGCCACCACCGCGTCAATCTGCTGAGGCTGCCGGATTTCGCGAATAACGTAATGCAGCCGCAGAATATCATCCTCCAGCAAAATAATGACGCTGTAGCTGCCGTCTGCTGCAAGGAGTTGCAGGGCGGATTCCCGCGCGAAGCGGTGTTCCGCCTCTTGTAGCGGCAGTCCCCGCTTTTCCGTCGCATATTGCAGATAGGCGTCGCGGTCGCGTTCCGCCATGACCAGATCCGGAATTTTTTTCTGCAATTTCTCGGCGAAGCCCTGATTGCGCGTCCAGATTTCCTGATGTTTTTCCGCATCCACCTCCTCCCGTGCCGGAGGGGCCTCCTCTCCGTTCAACACGCCGACGATCTGCCCTGCCCGCGCCGCAGGCAGATGAGGATCAAACAGCACAAGCGTTTTGCCGATCGCGTGATTAACAAGCATTTGCGTTATAAACCTTAGTTATTGCGTTCCATACGGTAATGGTCGAGGAAGCTTTTAAACAGGTCGACCTCTGCCGCCATTTTCAGAATAGTTTCGCGATCCTGAAGCGTGACCGTTTCCTCGACAGGACGCGTGACAACGGCGAAGGCCGCCCCCTCATGCGCGTTTTTCATTGCCTCCAGATAGCTGCTGCGCAGCTGTGCCAGCGCCGCCGCATTATTCGCCATCTTATAAGCCACGGCAGTATTCAAAACCAGGCCGCTTTTCCCGTCATCACCGGAAATTTTTAGCGCCGCCGGTGACGGCAAAATGCTTTGCAGTGTTGATGCCGCTTTCGCCCAATTATGCTGACGCCAGTGAATATCGGCAATCAGCTGCTTGGCATCATCGCCGGGAAGTGCGGACAGGACATTGATCGCCTCCGCCGTCATACCCAGATCGGACAGGGCTCTTGCCCGCAGTAATTCACGCCGCCGCACCAGTTCCTGCGGCATATCCTTGCGGCCGCTGCGCTGGATGGCCGACAGTGCCTCTTTTGCCTTGTTGTCACGCAAATAGACTGTGGCAAGACGTGTGCCCGTTTCCGCAATTTGCAGCGGATCCTGCAAATCCTTGCCGATCTGTTTTTCAAAAATTTTCGCGGCATCATCCAGAAGATCCATGCGCACTAGATAATCGGCGTAATTTTGTTCGGCGACAATACTGGCGGAACCGGCGGGCATTAATTCCTTAAAGCCGTTGTAAAGCGCAACCGCCTCGAAGGCAGGAAGTTTCGACGCCTCGCCGTCAACGTAAAGCTTGCTGTAAATTTTTGTCATGTCGTCGATCAACGGCCCGCTGTCATACAGGATTTCCTCGGAGAGGTCGACCGCACGGCGCAATTCCCGCAGCCCTTCGATATAGCGTTGTTTGTCCAGATGCAGATTGGCGACCGCGTGCAGCAACTGGATTTCCAACCCGTCGCCGCGCCATGCGTAACGCAGAGTTTCCAAGCGATCCAGAGCATCTTCATCCGAAATACGGCCGATCTGCCTGAGCAGCTGGACAATCGACAGGCTTGATTTGGCGTGATACAGGCGGTTACGGCCGCCAGCGACCTTGAACCATGTTTGCAGCGCCTTCACCGGTTCACCTTCCTGCCGGTACTCTTCACCCGTCAGATATTGCATCGCCGCGTAGTGCTGCGGCTGCATATCGGTCAAAAGCGGCTCCAGCGCGTTCAGCAAACCGCGTGCCCGCGTCGTATCGCCAAGGCGCAGCGAGGATTCCGCCATATACAGCATGAACGGCACGGCGAATTCCGGCGGGTAGCGCGCCACGATTTTGTTATTATTCGGAAACATATTCCCTGCCAGCAACCATTGCTCGGAAGCCGCCGCTGCATAGCCGCGCCACATCCGTGCTTCGGGATGATTTTTCAGCCCCGGTGCAGAAAGATCGCGGATAGCTTCCTGATAAAATCCCGCCAGCACGGAAGCGCCACCTCTGACGGCAAGAAAACCGGGGTTTTTGTCCAGTTCTGGATTTTCATGCAGTGCCGCCCTGAGTGCGCCATAGGCTTCATGACCGAAACCGTTCGCCAGATACAGCAATGCCATTTCAAGGAAAACCGATGCGGATTCAGCCCCCTTATTGGTATTGGCCAGCTTGGCCTCGATCAAGCGCTGATTTTCACGCAGATAAGGCAGTCCGCCGCGCTGCCAGCTGTAAAAATCGAACAACCGGCTGGCCTCGCTTTCATCCTCTCCCGTTGTTTTTTCTTGCTTTGCCGCCTCATCAATCCCGCCCATATCAGGCACGGGCAGTTCGGCAATATCCTGCGTCAGCACCAGACCGCCCTTTTGCGTGTCGATATCGACATAGCTTGGGCGCAGCGTCACCTGTAAATCATCATCATAAGCCTTAATCACCACGCCCTGTGCGGCAGGAATAACCGCGAATTGCGGATAGCGGGCTGGCAATGAGACTTTCGCACCGGGCTGCTCCGCCGTCACGACATAGAGTTTTTCTCCGCTATCCGGCATGGTCAGCCCGACAACCTTTTCCAGCCCCGGCAAAAAGATTTCAGCGCGCGGTTTGCGCCCGGCACGTAAGGCGCGGCGCACCTGCCCTGATTGCAGCTCCATCCCGCCCTTCCGTTTCGGATGCAAAGACAGCACCCAGGACAGATTCAAACGGTTAATTCCCGCCACTTCCGTGTCCGGCGGCATATCAAAACGGTAAGCCGTGCCTTCAGGAAGGTTGAATTCCTGCGGCGTTCCCAACACCGTTGCCAGCGGCCCCGACAATTGCGGCGGAATATTTCCTGATACCCTGTCCAGCACCAGCCACAACCCGCCAAAACGTTCGAACACGGCCAGCGCTGACGGCTCGATTGTTGACAGGGTGATCACCGTATCCTGCTCCGGCAATATCTGCGTTTCCACAGGTGTTGCCGGAACCGCAGCAGCGGAAGGCGCTGCAGACACCGATGCGGTGAAAGACGGCGCAGGCATTTCCTCTGCCGCTTCCTGCGGTGCTTCCGTTTCCGTTGCGGCGGCAGGTGCGGCCGCCACCGTTTGCTCTACCGTTTCCGGCGGTGTTTCCTGCGGCAAGACGGGCGGCGCTTCCGCCACAGCTGTTACGGGACTTTCCTGCACTGGTTTTTTTGCCGGTTTTTCAGGCGTTTTTTGCGGTGTTGCCGCCGCAGTCTTCTGCGGGGGCGTCACTTTTTTCATCGGTTTATCGCTGTAGAAATCGAAAACCACCAGATCCTGCCCGATCCTGAAATCGCGATGCTTTACGCCATCGGGCACGGCAATGCGGAAATGTGTAATGGCGCCCTTTTCCGGCGGGGTCGGTATCTGCCGTGCTGCGCTGATGCCGCGCAAAGATTTTGCGCGGAATTGCGCCTCGGAAACCGTACCGTCGGATTCTGCGGAAAAAATGACATCAATCACATTGCCGTCGCGGGTGGCGCGGTAACCGACCATACGCCCCCAGTCAAAAACCAGACGGCTGTAATTTTCATGCTCGCCCGCTCTGATTTCCGGCAGCTTCTTTGCTGCCAGTGCCCGGTCTGCAACAGGCCAAAGCGCCAGAAAGGCGAGCGCAAACAACCCCGCCGCCAAAAGCATCAAGCTTTTGCCGCGCGGTTCAAATCCTGCCTTTTTTCCTGCAAATCGCATCAACGGAATATCGATATTTATTGTTCTGCCGGCAGCCCCGTCACGCGGAACGAAAGATGCGTGAACGAAAGCCCTTTTTTAAGCATACACAATTTTTACCCCGGGGGCAGTCTATTATTTACACCAAAACGCGCGGCGCAAAGAGGCAAGGACGGAAATTGTAACAAAACGTAACAAAGAGTGATTTGTCCTATCGGAAAGGCGTTGGTATAGTCAAAATCAGGAGATAAGACAAAAACAAGAAACTACAATAAGACGAAGCACTTATAACAAAGAAGAAGCACCAAACACATGACATCCTACATCACGCAGAACACTATTCTTCGCGCCATCTCTTGCGAGGGCGTCGGCGTCCATTCCGGGCTGGCCACAACCCTGACATTGAAACCCGCACCGGAAAACAGCGGATTTACTTTTGTCCGCACCGATGTGACAGACAAGGACAACCGCATCCCCGCACAATGGGATATGGTCAGCGAAACACAGCTTTGCACGGTTCTGCGCAATACCGATGATGTCAAAATCAGCACGGTCGAACATGTTCTTTCCGCCCTGTGGGGCTGTGGCATCGACAATGCCGTGATTGAAGTCAGCGGGCCGGAAGTGCCGATTATGGATGGCAGCGCCGCAGATTTCGTCAAAATGATCCACCGCGCCGGCACCGCGCCGCAAAATGCGCGCCGCAAGTTTTTGATGATCAAATCCGCCGTCACCTTTGAGCTGGACGGTAAAAAAGCCTCACTGCGCCCCTCGGTTTCGCAGTCTTTTGCTTTTGAAATCGATTTTGACAGCAAAGCTGTCGGACATCAGCGTTATGATTTTACCTTTAGCGAAGCCGCCTATGGCGGTGAAATTGCCGCTGCGCGAACCTTCGGCTTTCTGCACGAAGTTGAAGCCCTGCGCAAAATGGGCTTGGCGCGCGGCGGATCGCTGGACAATGCCATCGTCATCGACGGCGACACCGTTTTGAATACCGGCGGTTTGCGTTATGAAGATGAATTCGTCCGCCACAAAATTCTGGATGCTTTGGGCGATTTGCTGCTGTGCGGTGCGCAAATCATCGGCCAGTATGAAGGCGTCAAAGCCGGACACCATATGAACAATGAAATTCTGCGTAAGCTTTTTGCCACAAAAGGCGCATGGGAATTCGTCGAACTGACCCA
>SBHI01000189.1 GCA_006226225.1 Alphaproteobacteria bacterium | reverse complement strand
ACTGTTCCGCTTGTCACATCGATTTTCAACTGTGCCTGTGCGGGAGAAACAAAAAGAACCAAAGCAGCAAAGGCCAGAATGGCCACGGCAAAAATACGTGTCGTTCTAAACATTGTCTTTATATGTCCTGTTCCTTAAAGATGACGAGAATCTAAAACATGTAGCGCGGGTCAAAGGTTACCACAATTTCTTTCCAAGTGTCATACTTTCTTTCCGGCAGTTTCAGAGGCGTGCAATCCGGGTGATGCACAGCGCGCAAGGCGCTGTCAGCAGCAGCACGAAAAAATCCGTCACTGCGGTAACGCCGCTGGTCAACAATTTCGGCGCGGCGAACGCTGCGGTCGGCATTGACCTCCAGATAAATATCAATCACCAGATTTTGGGCATCACGTGCACCGATCGGAATATTCCAACAGCGTTCAAGCTGGCGGCGCAGCATATCAACCTCGCTGATTGTCAAACTGTCCCCCAAAGGCAGGTTTTGTCCGGCAGCTTTATCCTCCTCCAGATTAAGCTGTTTCAAAAAATCCTGTCGGTTTTTCGGCGCTTCCGGTGCCTTGATAATCGGTTTTTGTTCCGTCTTTTCCTGATTTTCGGCAAGGTTTTTCAGCACCGAGCCAAAATCCTGCTCCGGTTTCGGCGTCGCTTTTTTCACAGGCTTCGGCGGTTCGGGCTTTTTTTCCGGCGGATCATCACGCGGTTTGATCACAGGCTGCGGCGGCGGTTTGACCTCCTCCTGTTTTTTTACCGGTTTCGGATCCGGCGGTTTCGGCGGCGCGGCAAGCTCTGCCGTCTGGCGTTTGCTGGTTGCGGCTTTCGGCGGCTTTTTGTCCGGCGCAGGCGGTTTAATAGCAGGGCGCGGCGGATCTTTCTTTGCCTGTTCCGCGGCGTTTTTCGGATCCGTCTTTTTCTCGACGGCGCGCCTGTCCGTCTGGGTGCGGTCGGCAATGGTTTTGATCTCGATAAAAACAGGCGGCGCTTCCGGCTGGGTACGTTTCTTTGTCCACATCAGGCTGGCGCTCAATGAAAAGGCGAGCAGCACAAAAATGTGCAACAGAACCGACAGCGATATGATGCGAAGCCGCATCGCCGTACACTCCTTTTACTGTTGTGATTTCGCGATCAGCGCCACAGGCAGACCCGATTGCTGGATAATCGCCATGGTTGACAACGCGTGACCATAGCTAAGTTTCTGATCAGCCCTGAGATAGACAAGCTGTTCCGGCGATTCCTGCGCAACATGCTCCAAGTTTTCCCGGAGCTCTTGTTCCGTCACTTTATTTTTTCCGAAATAGACATCGCCTTTGGAGTCAATCGTTACTTCGACAGGCGTAGAGTCATGCTTTTGCAGCGCCTTGGCTTTCGCATCAGGTAAATCCACCTTCACGCCTGCTGTCAGCAATGGTGCGGTAATCATAAAGACCACCAGCAATACCAACATCACATCAACAAGCGGCGTCACATTGATATCAGACATTGCACGATGCGCACGGCGGCGGCCATGTGCGGTTTTTGTACGTCCCTGAAGCTGGCTTCCCATTTTCGCTGTCTCCGTCTTGAAAGATAAGAAATGCGCCGATTTCCGCCGCTATGATAGCAGCTATTATGCGCTCAGGCGATACAAATCCTCATCCCGCATCACTTCCAGCAGGCTTTCCAGAAAGATATCGGCCATTTTGACGGCCTTTTCCGGTGTGTCGACCGTATCTTGACGGAACTCCACAACCAGTGACGGGATACCCCGCGCACGTGCCTGCAATTCCACCGTATTGCTGTAATCACGGCCGCCATGCAGCTTTAGAGAGTAAGGCGCATTATCGCCAATCGTCAAACCGGGATTATTTTTGCGCAGCGCATCCAGCATCGGCGGTGCGGCGCGGTCTTCATCCGTCCATAAAATGCCGATTTCCCACGGGCGTTTATGACCGTCCATCTCCGGTGTAAAGCTGTGGATGGACAACAGGAACGGCGCATCCCCGCGATCAAGGAAACTCTGCAGGCAATCCCCCAATGCAAATTGATAAGGTTTGTAGATTTCATTAATCCGCGCACGCAGCTCTTTCGCCGACATATCCTTATTACCCGGTACGGGAATATGATCGCTGACCTCCGGCACAAAATCGAAGCGGAACGGATCACGATTCACATCCGCGACCAGCCGCGAATAATGCGCGATAAATGTCACCGCATTCAGCTTTTCACCCAGATACAGGCCAACCTCTTCCGTGCCAATATCGTATGTAATATGTTTCTGCCTGTCTTCGTCACGAATGCCGAGCTGCCCCAGTCTCGCGGGAAAACTCTGACCGGCATGGTCACAAATAACAACAAAACGGCTATCCGCATCCGGATTTTCTATCCGGAAAGGCGACGGATCGCCGTCCTGCAGCAGTTTGAAATCGCTCATTTTTCTAAAACCTTACATCAACTGCGTCAGTACAAGTCCGAACGGCGGTTTCCGGTGGAGCGGCCTCCCCCTTTAGACTTTGCGCGCAAGTTTAACGTCGCGGTGAATACCCACAGAGAGAATTAGCCCAAATCCGAACAACACCGCCAGCATCGCCGATCCCCCGTTCGAAATCATCGGAAGCGGCACGCCGACCACGGGAATCAAACCCGTCACCATGGCGATATTGATGAATACGTATAACGCAAAATTTACAGTAATTCCAGAGGCAATCAGGCGTCCGTACTGATTATGACTGGCGCGGGCAATCAGAAAACCGTACAGGATTGTCAGTGCAAAAATCGCGAATAAAACAGCCGCACCGATCAAGCCCCATTCTTCGGCCATCAATGTGAAGATAAAATCCGTCTGTTTCTCCGGCAAAAAGTTCAAATGGCTCTGCGTGCCTTTCAAAAAACCTTTACCGCCGACCCCTCCGGAGCCCAGCGCGATCTTCGATTGCAGAATGTGATAGCCCGCCCCCAGCGGATCACGCTCGGGGTTCAAAAAAACCAGAATACGGTTCTTCTGATAATCATGCAGGAAGTGCCACATCACCGGCAAAGATGCCAGCGCCCCCGCAATCACAACACCGAACATCCAGTAACTGACCCCTGCCAGAAAAAAGATTGCACCGGCAACTGCCGTAATCATCAAGGCCGTACCCAAATCCGGCTGCACGAGCACCAGCGCCGCAGGCAGTGCCACCAGCGCCAAAGGCCGGACAAGGAATAACGGATGTTTTACATCTTCAAGGCTGGCACCGTGAAAAAACCGCGCCAAGGCCATGACCACACCAATTTTCATGAATTCCGACGGCTGCAATTTGATGACGCCCAGATCAATCCAGCGCTGCGCGCCCATACCGATATGGCCTTTGACCTCCACCGCGATCAACAGCAGAATGGAGGCAATGTAAAACGGATAAGACAGTTTGAGCCACCAGCGGATATCAATCAGTGCCGCGACTATCATGCCGCACAGCCCCGCACCAAAGCGAATGCCGTGCCGCATCGCCCAGGGCTCAGTATTGCCGCCTGCCGCCGAATACAAGGCGACCACGCCGATCAGCCCCGTCACGATAATCAGCATAATCAGGCCAAAGCTGAACCGCGGCAGCTTTGCCAGCAGCGTCAATTCCTCGGCTTTTTGAAATGTCGCGCTCAACTTGCCGGATCCCTTTCTTTGGTTTTCAGCATCAGGTCACGCGCCAGCGGTGCCGCCGTTCCCGAGCCACTCACCCCGTGTTCCACGACCACCGCACAGACATAGCGCGGCTTTTTCAGCGGCGCAAAAGCCGTAAATAACGCATGGTGACGCTGCTTCCACGGCAGATCTTCGTTTTTCACGCCCTCCGCACGCTGTTTTGCGGTAATCCGCCGCACCTGTGCCGTTCCGGTCTTGCCGCCCATCTGAAAAGACTTGTCGTCGATACGTGATGCATGGGCCGTGCCTTTGGGATGATTGACAACATTTGCCATCCCTTTTTTGACCAGCTCAATATGATGCGGGGAAATACCGAGAGATTTAAATTCCGGTTGCGACTTAACTTCCGTTCCCAGCATATGCAGCAAGGTTGGTTTGACAGCGCGGCCACCATTGACAATCCGCGCAAGCATCACGGCAAGCTGCAGCGGCGTGGTCTGGATATAGCCCTGTCCGATGGCGGAGACAACCGTTTCCCCCAATTGCCACTTCTTGCCGAAATGCCCCAATTTCCAGTTTTTATCGGGAACCAGCCCCGGCGTTTCTCCCGGTAGCTCGATATTGTGTTTTTCTCCCAGTCCGAGCCTGCGCGCCATCTCCGCGATTTTATCAATACCGACCTGCCGCGCGATATCATAAAAATATACGTCACAGGATTGTGCCAGTGCCTGCGTAATATCAACGCTGCCGTGACCGCCGCGACTCCAGCAGTGGAATTTATCCCGTCCGATCTCCATATATCCGGGGCAATGCACACGGTGATCCGGCTTCACAAGACCGGATTTAAACGCCGCCAGCGCTGTCACCATTTTAAAGGTCGACCCCGGCGGATACTGACCTGACACCGCCTTATTCGTCAGCGGTGCCGCAGGGTTGGAGAGCAGCTCCTCCCATTGTTCGGCGGAAATGCCGCGCGTAAAGTTGTTCGGGTCAAAGGACGGGGTCGAACACATCGCATAAATCTGCCCGTTCACGGCATCCATAATCACTGCGCTGGCACTTTTTTCCTGCGCCAACCGCGACTGACAATAAATCTGCAATTCCGCATCAAGCGTCAAACCGACACGGTCGCCATCCTTGCCGGGGATGGAAGAGATTTCACGCACTTCTCGCCCGACGGCATTGATCTCGATCCGGCTGGTGCCAGCTTTGCCGCGTAATTCCTTATCAAAATATTTTTCAATACCCGTTTTACCGATACGGAAACCGGGTAGTCCCATAATCGGCTCATCCGTTAACTCCGCTGGCGCGACAAGCCCGACATAGCCGACCAGATGCGCTGTCGCTTCGGATAGCGGATAGGCGCGCATCCGCCCCTCATCAATCGACACACCCGGCAGATCAGGCAGATTGACCGAGATACGCGCGACCTGCTCCCAGCTCAAACCGTCACGCAGCATCACCGGCATAAAGGCGCGCTTGCTTTTGATATCACGCAGCACACGCTCCTCGTCTTTCAAGGAAAGGGGAATATACTCCCGCACCTTGCGAAAGGTTTCCTCCAGATCGGGAGATTGTTCAGGGATCAGAAAAGCGCGGAAATCCTGCTCATTCACCGCAAGCGGCACACCGAAACGGTCGACAATCTGCCCGCGCTCGGCCTGTAGGTATTTCATGCTGATGCGGTTTTCATCCGCCAGCGTCGCAAAATAATCCTGCCGCGATACCTGTAAATGCAGCAGCCGCCCTGTCAGAATTCCGAAACCGGCAAGATGCAGCCCGCCCAGAATAAAGGCGCGCCGCGAAAAAGAATGATAGCGTTCCAGATCGCCCTTGCTCATGGTGTTAAAAGCCCGAAATCTGTTTGATAGGCGTTATTGCCGTTATGCTGTTCTGGCATCCTGCTGACGCTTTTGCAAGACAAACAGCAAATTCCTAAGTTTGTGAAACGCCACCACAATAAACGGAAACAGCAGAATGGTCAAAAGACAGTTGAGAACAACAGGCAAAAGAGGCGTCATATTCCATGCAAACAGACTAAAAACCG
>SBHI01000216.1 GCA_006226225.1 Alphaproteobacteria bacterium | reverse complement strand
AGCGCGATCGTGAAACATCCTGTCATGTTTATCGGTGCGTTTGTGACGGTGATGATGGGGACATCTATCACGGAAAGCGTACTGAAAGCCGATCTTGACCAGCAGACAACCGAACAAACCGCTGTCGTGCAACAGCAATTACAGCAGCAATTCGCGCAATTGGCCGAGGCTCCGGAAGATCAGGATCGTCAGCGCGCCTATTTGGAAGATTTGTTTCAAGCCGAAGATCTGTCCGAACAGCAGACTTACGATATGATGCGCGCGTTTGAAAAAACTTATACAAGCACAGAACGCGTGCTGGATTACGATATCGGCAATATCGGCGATCTGCGCGAATCCCGTGCGGCTGTCGGCACCGATGATATGAAGGCGCTGGCTGATTACAATGATGACAAAAGCACGGATGAAAACATCGTCGGTGGTGTTTATGATTTCGTCATTTTCCCGCTGTGGATTTTGCTCTGCATGAATGGCCTTAGCGGCTTTCGCGCCGCTGCGCGCAACAAGCCGAAAAACCCGCTTTACAAACACTGATAGTTATGACGCTTTCGCCGTCAGCGCCTGCGCGGTTTTCGAAGCAGGGCTGCGCCCCAGCGCTTTTGAAATAAATTCTCCGGCCTTGTGCAGTTTGCCGAGATCAATGCCGGTTTCAATGCCCATCCCGTCCAGCATATAGACAACATCTTCACTGGCGACATTGCCGCTGGCACCGCTGGCATAGGGGCAGCCGCCCAGTCCGGCAACGGCGCTGTCAATCACGCCGACACCACTTTCCAGCGCAGCCAGCAGATTGGCGAGTGCTTGCCCGTAGGTGTCATGGAAATGTGCCGCCAGTTTTTCACGCGGAATCTCCTGCATGACGGCTTCAAGCATTTTTGCGGTTTTGACGGGGGTGCCGGTGCCGATGGTATCGCCCAGCGAAATCTCGTAACAACCCATTTCATACAGCTTTACCGCCACACTGCGTACGGCATCCGGCGAAATCTCGCCCTCATAGGGGCAACCAAGCACGCAGGAAACATAGCCGCGGATTTTTATGCCCGCATCGGCGGCAGCGGCGCAAACGGGCTGAAAACGCTCAAGGCTTTCGGCAATGGAGCAATTGATATTCTTCTGGCTGAAACTTTCAGAGGCGGCACCAAAAATGGCGATTTCCTTGACGCCGTATTCAAGCGCGGCTTCAAACCCCTTCATATTCGGAACCAGAACAGGGTAAGACACGCCCGGTTTCGGTGTCAGCATACGCAACAGCTCACCTGTATCGGCCATTTGCGGCACCCATTTCGGCGAGACGAAGGCACCGCTTTCAATGACGGCCAATCCCGCATCTTCCAGCATATGTATCAGTTGCAGCTTGGTCGCCAGATCAATTGGCTGTTTTTCGTTCTGCAATCCGTCACGGACGCCGACCTCAACGATTTTGACCTTGGCTGGCAGATTTTCAAACATCGGGAGCTCTTTTAAGGTTGCGGATGGTTATTCTTCGGCGGGGCGGGGCGGCAGTAACGGCGCAGATTGGCCTGACGCTCCATCTGTGCCTTGCGCATGGCGGCGCTCAGCGATTGCTGTTCTTCCTGCACTTTCAGTTTCTTTTCGGCGGCGTAATTCTGGAACTGGATGACAATATCCTTCAGGCCCAGCTTATAGGCGTAATGCATCGCTGTCTCACCGTGAATATTTTCCAGTGTCGGGTCGGCACCGGCTTTCAGCAAAGTGGCAACGGCCTCGTCACTGCGGGCAAAAACGGCATAATGCAGTGCCGTCATTTTATCCTCTTTATCTGCCAAATTTGGATCCGCGCCCGCTTCCAGCAGCAGAGACAAGGCTTTCTCGCTGCCGTTACGCGCCGCCCAGCGCAGCGCCGTGCTGCCCTCCTTGTCTTCCAGATCGGGTTTGGCGCCGGAGTCCAGCAGCATGCGGACAATATCGGTATTTTCCTGATAGGAGGAGAAGATCAGCGGCGTGTAGTCAAACAAATCGCAATTGACGTCAATCTCGCCTTTATGCTCCGTCAAAAGCTGTTTGACGGTCTGCTCGTCACCGTAAAAAACGGCGCTGATAAAGCTGTTTTGTGGCGCGATTTCTTGCGTCATATTATCACTCTTCCCTTCATATGAAAACTAGCATTTCGCAAGGCGGAAAGTCAAGCTTGTATCAGGTAATCCTTCAGGTTGCGGCCTTCGGTGTCAAATTCGATGACCCAGGGAACGGCATTGGGAACGCGCTCTTTCGGTTGCGGTGCCTGTTCGGTTGTCAGATATCCCAGAATGACTTTGAAGGCGATCAGCACGCCAGCATGGGCGACGACCAGCACATTCTCTCCGTCTAAAATGGCGGGGCGGATTTCCGTGCGGTACAGTGCTTCAACGCGTTCAACCATATCTTTGGTGCTTTCGCCGTCGCGGATTCTCTCTTCATAGCTTTTCGGCCAGAAGCGGAAAACTTCGCCGGTATTGGGCTGGCCCGAAAATTTTCCGATATCGCGTTCCTGTAAATCCTCTTTGGCATGGAACAGCCAGTTGCCGTTCTCGTCTTTCAGATGATCATTGATCGGAGCGCTGGCATCCAGCGCCAGATGCAGCGAGGCAATGGCACGGCTCAAGGTCGAGCTGTAGGCACGGTCAAACCGGATATGACGCATCATGCGGCCTGCGTCAAAGGCTTGTTCGCGTCCCAGCTCTGTCAGATCAATATCGGCGCGCCCGGTCAAAAGACCGCGTTCATTCCATTCGGTCTCGCCGTGACGGAAGATGACCAGTTTCGGCATTTGTCTTATAGGCCCTTTCAGTCCGTCTCGTCTTTAGGCAGAATTCTTGGCAGGGGCATCATCTTCCAGAAGATGCCAGGATCGCATTTCGCCGTTCTCGAATTCGACAATCAGGGGGATACCTGTCGGTACTTCCATCTCGTTGATATTTTCCGGCGTCTTGATGCCCAATACGATCAGCATGGCGCGCAGCGTGTTGCCGTGCGCGGCCAGTAATAGGTTTTTACCGGCATCGATTTCGGGTTTCATATGCTCTTCGTAATAGGGCTGCACGCGATCTACAACATCTTTCAGGCTTTCACCGCCGGGCGGGGGTGTGTCATAGCTGCGGCGCCAGATATGCACCTGATCCGCGCCGTATTTTTCGCGGGTTTCATCCTTGTTCAATCCGGTCAGATCGCCGTAATCGCGCTCGCGCAGATCATCATGGCAGGTCATGGCAAAACCGCCGTTAGAGGCCAGATGCGCATTGCTTTGCCCGCTGGCGGCCAGCGAAATTTCCGCTGTGGTAATTGCGCGGCTCAAGGTCGAACAAAAAACGCGGTCAAACCGGATTTGTTCCAGATGTTTTCCGGCACGTTCCGCCTCTTTGCGGCCCATATCGGTCAGGCCGACATCGGTAAAGCCGGTAAAGCGGTTTTCAAGGTTCCAGGCACTTTGTCCGTGGCGCATCAATACGAGATAGTTCATCGTCATCCTCCTTAATTGGGAAGGGGTTTCATTTTTTCAAACAAGATAAGAATAGGGATTGCGGCACCGCCTGTCTATAAAAACACGAGCGCCCCTGTCAACATGTGAAGGGGCGCTTCGTTAAATGCGGTCAGGCGTGCTTTACGCCGCGGCTTCCTGTGCCGACATGGTTTTGTCGATATAGGCGTTGATATGGCTCATCACCAGTTCCGTCTGATTCTGGAAGAAGTGATCCGCACCGGGCACAACACGGTAATCCACGCCGTCCTCGCCGCGCTGTTCGCGCAGTTTTTCGACAAGCGCTTCAACGGATTCCAGTGTGACGACACGGTCGGCATCCCCTTGCACGATCAGCCCTTCATTGGGGCAGGGGGCAAGGAAGTTGAAGTCGTAAATATTGGCCGGCGGCGAAACGGCGACATAGCTGTCGATTTCCGGGCGGCGCATTAAAAGCTGCATGGCAATCCAGGCACCGAATGAAAAACCGGAAACCCAGACGGAAGATGCGTTTTTGTTCAGACCCTGAATCCAGTCCAGTGCGGCGGCGGCATCGCTCAGCTCGCCAAGCCCTTGTCCGAATTCGCCTTGCGACCGTCCGACACCGCGGAAATTAAAGCGCAATGTCGAAAATCCCCGTGCGGCGAACATCTGGAACATCGTATAGGTCATACGGTTGTTCATGGTTCCGCCCTGTTCGGGGTTGGGGTGTAGGATCAGCGCGATTGGTGCATTCGGTAGCGGGCTGTGTTTGTAACGTCCTTCAAGACGTCCCGCAGGACCGTTGAAAATAACTTCAGGCATATATGACCTCCCGTAATTCTTACTGTCTGTCTTTTAATAAAATATCTTTTGGCCGACACTTAAGGGTATTTTACATAATGCGCAACTATCTTTCTCTGGACGATGTAATTGCGAAATTTCCTTACCTTCAAGGCCCGCATCACTATACATAAATGAATGTAAGATAGCAAGAAATTTCTGCGAAAACATGCATTATCCTATTGAAATTTTAAAGAAATATGGGTATTCTTATTTTTACGTTTTTGCCCTTTGGCGGGCAAGTGATTCTGCAAATCACGCGTAAAATACGGTGGTAATAAAGGTGTTAAGCATATGAAAAATCAAATTTATCTGGATCACAATGCCAGTACGCCGATGCGTCCCAAGGCATTGGCGCTGATGACGGAGCTGTTGCAGGTAACGGCCAATCCGTCTGCCATTCATAAAAACGGCCGCATCTTGCGGGCGCATATTGAAAAAGCGCGGGAACAGGTCGCTGCGGCGGTCGGCGGTGTGGCGGAAAACGTCATTTTTACCTCCGGCGCGACCGAGGCAAATATCACTGTATTAAACGGTTGCAAAGATGTGCGGCATGTCATTGTGTCGGATGTCGAGCACCCCTCGGTTAAAAAAGCCTGCGACAATATTCTGATTTGTCCGGCATCGCGCGATGGTTTGATCTGTCTGGACAAGCTGGAAGAACTGTTGAAAAGCTGCAAAGAGCAAGGCGGTGGCATTCTGGTTTCGGTTATGCTGGTCAATAATGAAAGCGGCGTGATACAGCCGGTGAAAGAGGCTGCCGCATTGGCGCGGACATATGGGGCATTGTTCCATACGGACGCGGCGCAGGCGCTGGGGCGCATTCCGGTTGATATGACCGCGCTGGATGCCGATGCCTTGACACTGTCGGCGCATAAGGTCGGCGGCCCGCAAGGGGTAGGGGCGATTGTCCTGCGTGACGGTTTTACGGTTGATCCGTTGTTTCGCGGTGGCAAACAGGAGAAATCCCGCCGTGCGGGAACGGAAAATTCCGCCGGTATTGCAGCCTTTGGCGCTGCGGCGGAAGAGGCGGCGGCGAATGTTGCGCAATATCAAAAGCTCGCAGAGTTGCGTGACCATCTGGAGGAGGAAATCCTGCGCATGAGCCCGGAGGTTGTTATTTTCGGCAAATCCGCGCCGCGTGCGCCCAATACCAGCTTTTTCTCGACCCCCGGTCTGGAATCGCAGCCGCTGATGATTGCTTTTGATCTGGAAGGTATTGCCGTGACGGCAGGAACCGCCTGTTCCAGCGGCTCGACACGTAAATCAACGGTGCTGGAAGCGATGCATGCCTCGCCTGAAGAGCAGGAAAGCAGTCTGCGCGTCAGCATGGGCTGGTCAAGCAAGCCGGAGGATGTCGAGGCTTTTCTTGCGGCATGGCAGAAAATCTATGCCCGCATGAAAAACCGTGCGCCGGATGAGACCGACGCACGGTTGAATATTAGCTAGAACGCCTCTCTATCAACCATGACTGCGTTGCTTTGTCGCTCATGTACGGCTTTGTACATGTCGCTCCTCGCGCCTATTCATGTTTGATATATAAGCGTTCCCGGAAAATCCTCGCAGGATTAGCGTTTGTCCATAGGGACATAAGAACGCTCCGTCGGGCCGATGTAAAGCTGACGCGGGCGGCCGATTTTCTGTGTGGGCTCCTGAATCATCTCTTTCCATTGCGCAATCCAGCCCGCTGTACGCGACATAGCGAACAATACGGTAAACATGGATGTCGGGAAACCCATCGCTTTCAGGATAATGCCCGAATAGAAATCGACATTCGGGAACAGCTTGCGGTCAACGAAATAAGGGTCTTCCAGCGCGATTCTCTCCAGCTGCATGGCCAGATCCAGAAGCGGTTCCTGCGTAATGCCCAGCTCTTCCAGAACTTCGTGGCAGGTTTCGCGCATGACCTGTGCACGCGGGTCATAGTTTTTGTAAACGCGGTGACCAAAACCCATCAGACGGAACGGATCATCTTTATCCTTGGCGCGGGCGATGAATTCGGGGATGCGGTCGGCTGTGCCGATCTGGTTCAGCATTGTCAGTACGGCTTCGTTGGCACCGCCATGTGCAGGCCCCCAAAGCGATGCGATACCGGAGGCAACACAGGCAAACGGGTTTGCACGGGATGATCCGGCCAAACGTACCGTAGAGGTCGAGGCGTTTTGCTCGTGATCGGCATGCAGAATCAGGATTCGGTCCATGGCACGCGCCAGAACCGGATTGACTTCATAAGGCTCCGTTGGCAGCGAGAAGGTCATGTTCAGGAAGTTCTCGGCATAGCTCATCTCGTTTTTCGGGTAAACGAAAGGATGGCCAAGGGAGTATTTATACGCCATTGCCGCCAGAGTCGGCAGTTTTGCAATCAGGCGGTATGCGGCCAGACGGCGCTGCACCGGATCGTCAATATCAAGCGAGTCGTGATAAAAGGCGGAGAGGGCACCGACAACACCGACCATAATCGACATCGGATGCGCATCACGGCGGAAACCGCGGTAAAAATACAGCAACTGCTCATGCACCAGACTGTGATTGGTGATATGGCCGTCAAATTCATCAAACTGTGCCTGTGTCGGCAGTTCGCCGTAAAGCAGCAGGTAACAGACTTCCAGATATGTGCTTTTTTCCGCCAGTTCTTCGATGGCATAGCCGCGGTGGGACAAGACGCCTTGTTCACCGTCAATAAAGGTCAAACCGGATTCGCAGCTGGCTGTCGAGGTATAGCCCGGGTCATAGGTGAAATAACCGGTCTCGGCATAGAGTTTGCGGATGTCCAGAACATCGGGGCCTGTGGAACCTTGCAGGACGGGCAGTTCATGTGTTTGCCCGTTGGGAAGGGTTAGAACCGCTTTTTGTGCTTCTATTTTTGAGACATTGTTCATTGTTTTCGCACTCCGTTTATTATTCTTATGAAGGAGAGTGTTTTATAATCTCTCACAATCTTCACAAAAGATACCTGTCCAATTTCCATTATACAAGGAGATTATATTGCGGCGCAATATAAAAATGCTGCACCGCAACATTCGTGTATATGCGCATAGGAATTTTACGTTTGAAAAGAAAGGGGTAAGGGATTATGTCGTTAATTTTTTTTACACATGTGTTTTTAATGTGCTATACTGAAAGAAGGAAGTTTTTTGAAAATTCAGTCTCGTTGGTATAAGATTCTTATCGAAGGGATTGCTTTGTCGTTTTTGGAAAGCTGAAGGCAAAAGCCAGTATGGTAGGCGCAATGCGGTATGTAGAAAAGACGGGGGATGTTTTAAGGCGGGCTTTCACGCTTGCCTTCTTGTGTTGTGTTTTAATATTCGGTGTTCCGAATAAAGCTTATGCACAGGTTCCTTGCACGGCCCCGGGTGCGGGTGCAGGTTTCTCAATTTCAACGGTTTGGAGCATGGTCTCCCAGATTGCCATTAATGCGGCGAAATCGGCGTTAAACTCGCTGGTCAGCAGCTTGATGAGCAGCGTGCAATCGGCAATGTCCGATATTTTCAGTATGTTCGGTGCGAATTTCGGCGAATATATGGATACGTTCTGGGCATATGATTTAAGGCCCGGTCTGGCCAGTCAGACGGCGCAGTTGCATACAATGACAACCGATAGTTCGCGTGCTTACGGCTCTTTCCTGAGCGCTGGGCAGCTGACAGATACAAAGCGCGAATTGGAAGCGCAAGAGCTTCGCGCGCACAGAACCAACCGTCCGAGCGAATTGCAATGCGAGGCGGCAACGCTGACCGGTTCCTTGCAAAGAATGAATTCCATCAAAAAAGGCTATGCCCGTGCGGCGCCGATTGAGAAAGTTCATGATATGGAGGCAAGCGCCGATGACGGTACGGGTAATCCGACACCGGCGGCGCAAGGCCCGGAGGTCTATCAGGCTGCGGTGGTGGCAAATTATTGCACGCGCTACCATAGTCCCGCGATCAATAACGGTAACGGTATTTGTGCTGGCGGCCCCGGCACATTCCCGGATGAAGATCTCAATGCGGCCAATATGTTCACAGACACCTATGATGTGACGGATGCGAATCTAAAGCAGAATTTGGACGATTTTGTCCGCAATGTGGCGGGTATGCGTCCTGTTGAACCGGTGAACCCGCAAGAGCTTAACACGTCTCAGGGACGCAGCAGCTTTATGAAATCGCAGGAATATCTGGCGCAGCAGCAACTGGCTTATGCGGGTATGTACCGTGTTGTCTCTTGCATTGTTCCGGGAAGTCAGATGGATCCGGCGCTGCTGCAAGCGCATCGCGGCAGTGCGGGGGTTGATCCTTTGGTGATGAGTGATAACCCGAGCTGGTGTGAAATTGAGCGCGCCATTCTGGAGAGTTCATCAGATGATTTGCAAAGCCGTTTGGCGTCGGAAGAACCTGAAAATGTTGACAGATTTCTGGCAACAATGGGGATATATCAGCTGACATTCGGTATGGCGGAAACGTCCGATCTGATGGATTATAGCTCCGCTATTCAAGGGGTGCAGGGCGCACGCCAACTGAAAGCCCAAAGCGGCGGTATCGGCGGCAGCTCGAAAACGCTCGGCAGCTCGTATTAACGTGATTTAAGCCGGATTTATTGACGGTTGTGAAGGAGAGGAGATGGCAGACAAACAGGAAGAGCGCGAGGAAAAGACCGGCGACAGTCGCGTAAAGCGTGCGGCATTCTCCGGTATTGCTGCGATCGTATTGTCGCTGTTTTTGATTGCGACACCTTATGTGATGCGTTCCTATAATGTTTCCCAGAATTTATCCTATGCGCAAACGCCGCCTGCGCCGTCGATTTGCCCATACTGGATGCCGTGCTGTGCCTGTGTATTTGCGGGTATGACGCAGGTGACGACAACGATTATCGAACAGGCCAAGGAATATATTACCAGCCTTGTCTTTGACCAGCTTGAAAACTTGATTAACGACCAGATCAACAATCTTGTCGGCGGTATCCTGAATCGCGGTCAGGGGCTGGAAGACAATATGGAGACATGGTGGGATCAGTTCTATAACTATGATTTACGTCCCGCCCTTGCGAATATGATGGCGCAGTTGCATACGTCGCGGATGGATCAGACGCGTCAGATCGGGTCTTTCTGGTCAGCCGATGGTTTGAACACCAAGCTAAAAAGTCTTGAAACAAAAGAATTAAAAGCACACCAGGATGCCCGTCCCAGTGAACATGTCTGTATGGCGATGACACAGGCAGGCGGTATGGGACGTGCGCACTCATTCACGCGTGCTGTGCGCTGGGGTGTTGAAGATGAAAGAAACAATGTCGGTCTGGGTACGGCAGGTTCGCTGGGAGCTGGCGGCCGCAATGCCGTGGTGCAGGCGCGTTGGGACAGGCTGGTCAATAACTTCCGTAATGATGCCACGTATGACGGAACGGTTTTCGGCAGTGATGCGCCGCCTTCCGCCGCAGGTTATGATGCTGTTGATGCCGATATCAAACCGACGCAAACATTGCTGGACAGTCTGACGATTCCCGTGAATCAGTCACCGAACGCTTTGGCGGCGATGGAGCAGGTCATCGAAAATATCGCCGGTGTTGATGTGGTGCAAGGCATGACGGCGAAGGAAATGGACAGTCTGCGCGGGCAGCGGCGTTATCTGCAAAGTCGGGCACGTGTTGCAAAACGTGCGGCGGCAAGCAGTCCGGCACTTTTGTCTGCGGGTTGGCGTGTAGAGGGAAGTGACATGTCGGCATGGGTGCAGGAATTTAACGACCGTACAGGGTCTACCCTGCCGGTCTCCGATGACCCCAGTTATGAAGAGATCATGCATGCTTTGACGCGCTATAAACCCTCTTCCGGAACCTACGGTGCGGAGATGACGGAAGATACCCTGAACCTTGAGCGCGAGCGGTATATCGTCTCGTCGATTTATCTCATGCAGCTCAGAGATTATTTTGAACTTTTGGAACGTGTGGCGCTGACACTGGCTGTTGATACGTCCTTGATGCTGGATGCGCATGGCGCATCGCAACCCAGCGCTGGCAGCAGCGCACCGGCAGCACGCCCATAAGCGCAAGACGCATAAGCGAGGTTAAAAGAATGGAACCGAAACAAAAAGCAGTCTCACCGAAAAGAAAAAGGCTCCCCGCCTTTTTGTTCGCCATATTTTGCGGCTTTTGTGTCATGACGGCGACGGTTACGGTCGCACCCCGCAAGGCGCAGGCGCAAACCTGTGAAACAATGATGGAGCTTATCGCGCACCAGGGGCTGATGGTCGCCTTGCAGGAGGCAGCGATGCAGGCATTGAATACGCTGATCAGCAACACCGTGAACAGCTTGATTAACAGTGCTTTGGGTGCGTTCGGTATCAGCGGCGGCGGTACGGATGGGGGTATGAACTGTTATACCTCCGGTACGGATTGTGGTGAGCTTGATGATCTTGACCAACAGAACCGTCAGGCCTGGGCCGATCTGTGGGCGGAATGGCTGCCGGGTATGCACGACATGACAAAACAGCTGAACACGGCGGATCTGGATAAAAGCCGTATGTGGGGTGAGTTCCTGAACGCCGCACTGCAGACAAATACACAAAGAGAGCTGCAGGGCAGGGAAATTGACGCAATGAAACGTTACCGTCCGTCAGAGGAGATCTGTGTTGCCGATACGATCAACCCCTTACAGTTGAACGCGCAAATCTCTGCGGGGGCAACAAAGGCGGCAATGGAAAGCGAGTTGTATGAAAGCGGTTTAGGTCTCGGCGGTATGTCGATGGGGGGAACGCTCGCAGCCCAGGGCCCCAATGCCGTTCTGAATGCGGAATTTCAGGAATATATGAACAATTACTACGATCCGAACTTTAACGGCGGTCTTATGCCTCCGGGTGCGCCGTCACCGCGCGCACGCGACCAGTATAACATTGCCAAAACGATTTTTGGTGCGGACACGATTGATTTGAATGATCAAAACAGACGTCAGGATGTTCAGGTTGCCCAACGGCTGTTGGTTGGCTCACCTGTTCTGCCCAATATTGATCAGGAAGCCTTTAATACAGCGCAGGGGCGGCAGCAGGTGCTGCAGCGCCGTCAATATCAGACGCGCCTGAATACTTTTGCAGGTGCTGTCGGCGATGTGGTGGGTGAGCGCAGCTCGGGTGCCGCAACGCCTGAAGTGGCGGCAATGCAGGTCGCAAACGGGCGTCCGCTCGAGGAAAGAGCGCCGGGCACACGTGTCAGTTATCAGGAAATTAAATCCACACGTCTGCAGCATATGTGGACGCCGCGCTATATTACGGAGCTGGACGATTCTCCGAACACGGCTATTCAAAAGCAGATTGATATTTACACGCAACAGACCGTCGAATTGCAGGATATGATGCGCAAAATGGAGCGTATGGGCCTAACGACATCGGCGCGTTTGGGGATGAATCTCGACAGCGTCGCGCGACCGGATACCAGTCAGCGGTAAGTAAGGAAGAGAAGGTAGAGAATGCAAACATTATTAAACTGTAAAAGCTTGTTTTTCGGCGCAATGTTTGTGATGGTGTTTTCCCTGTCCATTGCAAGCTTCAGCAGACCTGCCGAAGCCTGTTGTGACAACTCGGCATCGGCGTGGAGCCCGATCCTGCAGCTTATCAACAAAGTACGGGAATTTGTTCAGACCTTTCTGGATCAGATGAGCAGCTTTATGAATCTGAACTTCCTGAATGCCCAGTTCGAGGTTGTGACACGATTTATGGAGTTTGACCAGAATACGAGGGAGGAATTTGCGGAATTTTGGTCAAGGTATTTACCGGCTTTGCAGGAACAGACGAAACAGTTGAACACTGCGGAAGTTGAACAGACCCGCAGTATCGGTTCATTCATTGATGCGACCGCTCAATCCGAAACCGTTGCATTGTATCAGGAACTGGAACTTGAGGCGCACAGACGTTTCCGCCCCAGTGACAACAGCTGTCAGGCTGAAGGCATCAAAGCAACACTGCCGGAAACAGAGCATTTGGTGCGCGCAGCAGCAGATGCCACCAACAAAGAGGGTATCGAGCGTCATGGTTCGAATGTGGGATCCATTTCCGCAGAAGGGCCGGATAATGAATTAAGCGTGCTCATAACGGAAATGCAGAACGAGTTTTGCGCCGTCGGACAAGCGGGCTGTGCAGCACCGGGAACGCTGCCTTTGGCGAATATTCTGATTACCGAAAGATCGCGCGGCGTGACAATGACGCATAACCTTAATAATCCGGCGGAACGGGCGGCACAGATGCGTGCGGTTGATAACTTTGTCTCACCAAAAACGCAACCGCTGACACCGGCTTCCGTACAAAATACGGCGCAAACACAGCGGGAATTTGCGTATAAGCGCCGTCCGCTGATGGCGCGGAAATCGCTGCTGCGTTATCTGGTCGCTGAAGACGCGGCTGCAGGTGTTGCCGGACCGGCGAATCTGGAGGCTGCAGCAACACGTATCGGCGCGGGAATTCCTGCCGCGCATGTTTCCAACAACCCCAGTATGAAAGAGCTGGCGGAAACGCAGCGTGAAAGATTGCTGTCGCAAGTCTTCTTTGATACGACGGTCACGGATCCCGAAACATTGCTGCGTCAAATGGCGGATATGAAAGAACAGCAGTTACGCACATGGGTGCGCATTAAAAAGATCAACGAGCGCCGTTTGGCTCTGCTCTCGGCAGAGCTTGGCCATGAAGTCGAAATGGCGGCGCCGCATGATCAGGCTGGTTTACGGTCAGGAAATAATTAATCCGCCTTTGATAGGACATAATTTTGTATAAAAATGCCCCTTGTATCGCGCAAGGGGTGTTTTTTTGAAAAAAATTAACAAATTCTTAAGGAAGAATTTGCCAGTAACGTGCAACTGGTTTAAGCTAGAAGTTGAGAGATGACGTTCGTCAATTCTTTGGCAGTTCTTGCCGATCAATTATTTAGACAGAACAAAAAAACAATAATAATAAATATAACACGAAGAGTGGTACCGCGTTGGACGCATTTTTGGAGACGTTGAAGAATCTCGGCCCGGCTCGGCTCGGGGTTATGCTGTTAACCCTGTTGGGTCTTGTCGTATTTTTTATTTATATCGCCGTACGTTCAGGGACGCCAAGCATGACATTGCTGTATGGCAACCTGTCAACGGCGGATGCGACGGCTGTTGTTGCAAAGCTGGAAATTTCCGATATTCCCTACAGGATGGGCGATAACGGCACCGAAGTGATGGTGCCGCAACAGCATGTCGGCATGGCGCGTATGCTGCTGGCTGCGGAAGGTTTGCCCAGTACCGGAACCATTGGTTACGAGGTCTTTGACCAGAAGCAGCGTTTCGGCACGACAAGCTTTGTTCAGAACATCAATCAGTTGCGCGCGCTTGAAGGCGAACTCGCACGTACGATTCGTACGCTTGATCAGGTGCAAACCGCACGCGTACATCTGGTCTTGCCGCAGCGTGAACTTTTCACCCGCGAAAGCCGTGCAGCATCGGCCAGCGTGACGCTCAGCCTGCGCGGCAGCCGTCAGATAACGCCGGAGCAAGTACAGGCAGTGCAGCATCTCGTGGCTTCGGCCGTGCCGGAATTGAAGGCGGAACATGTTGCCATTACCGATACGCAGGCGAATCTGCTGGCAGGCGGTGAGCGTGATACCGGTTTGCTCGGCGGACGCGGTGGTTCACCCGAAGATAAAAAAGTCAAATATGAACAGCATCTGACAAGCGTCATTGAAGACCTTGTCAGCCGTGTTGTCGGCTATGGCAAGGTACGCGCCAATGTGGTTGCCGAAATTGATTTTGACGTGGTCAGCCGCAATTCCGAGACTTTTGATCCCGAGGGGCAGGTATTGCGTTCATCACAGAATATCAGTGACGAGGAAAAGGACACAACGGGCAGCAACAGTCAGGCTGTAACAGTTGAAAACAACCTTCCCGGTTTACCCGGCGTTGGCGGAAATGGCGGAGGATTAAGCCGCACCCGCACGGAAGATATTGCCAATTACGAAATCAGCCGCACTGTGGAAAGTGTTATGCGGGAAGGCGGAGAAATCCGTAAATTATCCGTCGCGGTTCTGGTGGACGGCAATTATGAAACACTGCCGCCTGCAGAAGGCGCTGAGGAGACCGAAGCGGCTCCCGCGCGCAGCTATTCGCCACGCTCGCAGGAGGAGCTGGATAAAATCGCCTCTCTGGTGCAATCGGCTGTCGGTTATGACAGTGCGCGCGGCGATGTTGTGCAGGTGGTCAATATGCAATTCGCCAATACGGAAGATTTGTCGCCGATGGCGGAGGAAGAGCTTGTTTTTGGTCTTCTTGAGCGGCAGGACTTGCTGCGCCTTGCGGAAATCCTTATGCTGGGACTCGTATCATTGCTTGTTGTTTTTGTCGTGCTTCGTCCGCTGGTCAATCATTTTGCGGCAGCAGCGCAAAGCGCAGCGGCTGATCGCCGTGCGGCAATGGAAGCACCCCGCGGTGGTGCTGCGGGAATGCCGCAGATGGATGCTGCGGGAATGCAGGTCGCCGGGTTGATGGAAGAAGGCGAAGACAATATTGATATGGTCAATGTAGAAGGACGGATTAACGCCTCGTCTATGAGGAAGATTAGCGATATCGTGGAAACACACCCGTCTGAGGCCGTGTCGGTCCTCCGGAGCTGGATGTCGCAGGAAAGTTAAGAAAGGGAATGCGAGACAATGCGGGTACGTGACGATTACCGTGCATTGAGCGGAGATGAAAAAGCCGCCGTTCTTCTGCTTGCCTTGGGAGAGGAACATGCCGCGCGCGTCTTCGAGCATATGGATGACGAGGAAATCCTTCGTCTGTCGCAAACGATGTCGACTCTGGGTAAAGTCAGTTCCGGTGTTGTCGAAAAGCTGATGTCGGAATTCTCCGACAATATTTCTTCGGCCAATGCGCTTGTCGGTTCCGTCGAAAGTACGGAACGTCTGCTGGAAAAGGTGCTGGGCAAGGATAAAGTCTCCGTCATTATGGAGGAAATCCGTGGCCCCGCCGGACGCACCATGTGGGAAAAACTGGGCAATGTGAATGAAGAAATGCTCGCGAATTTCCTGCAAAAGGAATATCCGCAAACTGTTGCCGTGATCATGACGAAAATCTCCCCTGAACATGCGGCGAATGTGATGTCGCTGTTGCCGGAAGGCTTCGCGATGGAGGTTGTCATGCGTATGTTGCGGATGGAATCGGTGCAAAAGGATATTCTGGAAGATGTTGAGAAAATTCTGCGCACGGAATTCATGTCCAGTCTGGCACGGACGAACCAGCGTGATGCCCATGAAGCGATGGCGGATATCTTCAACCATCTTGACCGTTCAATCGAAGCGAAATTCATGGAATCTCTGGAAGAACGCAGCACGGAATCGGCGGAAAAAATCCGCAAACTGATGTTTACTTTCGACGATCTGCAGAACCTGGATCCAAGCGGTATCCAGACCCTGATCCGCAGCGCGGACAAAGAAAAGCTGCCGATTGCACTGAAAGGCGCATCGCCGGAAATGCAGGATCTGTTCTTCTCGAATATGTCGGAACGTGCGGCGAAAATGCTCAAAGAAGATATGGCGGCTATGGGGCCGATCCGCCTGCGCGATGTGGAAGAGGCGCAAACCTCTCTGGTCACATTGGCCAAAGACCTTGCCGATAAGGGCGAGATTACCATTGCCAGCGGCGATGCCGAAGACGAGCTGATTTACTAAGGACAAGACCGGTTATGGGCGACAGCGACGGCGATAAAACGAAAAAATTTCTTTTCGATCTGCGCTCTTTCGATGCGCCGGATCCTGAACATGTGGAACCGCCGAAATTCAGCGAGGAAGAAGTTGCCAAATTCAAACAGGATAGTTTTGAAAGCGGCAAAAGCAGCGGCATGGATGAAGCGCGCCGTCAGCAGGAAGAAACGCTCATTGCGCTTATGCAGAATATGGCGGTTTTGTTGACGAAATTGCTGGAAAGCGAAGCGCGCCGCGAAGAAGAGAAAAACAATGCCATCATCCGTCTGTCCCTGAAAATTGCGCAAAAGCTGTTCCCCGGCCTTGCCAAGGCACATGCGATGGACGAGATTGAGCGCACTGTGCAGGCGGTGCTGGAAAAACGCAAGGAAGAACCGCGCCTTGTCGTCACGGTGCATGACAGCATTCTGGACAAATTGCGCGGGCGTATGGATGCGCTAAGCGAAAGCGCGGGTTTTCACGGGAAGGTTATTTTGATGGGCGGTGATGATCTGGCACCGACGGATTGCCGTATTGAATGGGCGGATGGCGGCGCAGAAAAGAATTTCGAACAGATTTTCACAGAAATCGAAAATACACTGTCAAAGCAGCTGACCGGGCAGCGCAGTCATGAAAAAACCGGCGCAACGGAAAATACGCCGGATGCCGAATAAGGCAATCACTGAAAAATGATCACCGTTGTTTGTACATGACCCAGATCGGTACTTTATTGTACTGGTTCCACATCTGGACTTCCACGACTTCGGTGGCAATCAGCCAATGCGGCGATCCTTCCAGCAAATAAGGCGTGCTGGTATCGATGGATTTCGGGCGCAGATGAAAATGCAGAATGACGGCACCGCCGCGATCCTTGTTAAAATAGGGCGCGTTTGCCAGTCTTTCTTCGGGCATGATGAACCATTTATAAGCCATAATATCCGTTGGTACGACGGCGAAGTGTCCGCCTTGATGTTTAAAACTGAAAAATTTGTCTTTCTCCATACCTTCAATTTCGAAGCCGCCATGTTCTTTATCATAAGGGGGGACATAGGTTTTTACCTGGATGACGATCGGATCATCGACTTTTATACGCGCATAATAGTCATGGTAAGTGTCTGTGCGCTCGTTCATATAGGCGCGGCGCTGCTGTTGCGGTGTTTGCTTGTATTCGGCGGAATTTTCAATCCATGTTTTGAAATCCGGCTGAAAGCCTGCCATTTTATGAAACAGCATGGAAACGTATAATGCATCTGTCTGGGGCGTTATTTTCAGATTATCCAGAAACGGCTGCTGGGCGTGTGCACAGGGTATGCACAACATAAAAACAGTCACCGCAATAGAGACGGCTGATATGAAACGGCGGTACAAAATTAGGCTCTCCTCATCGTTCTTCTTTTATTATAATCCGACAGCCGTTAAAAAAAAGTGTAAATTTTTAAACGGATGGCGGGCGGCATTCGTAAAATGCTGTTGCGGTGCAGCATGTTGAACATCTTGTGTTTTCCGCAGAACGCTGCCCTTCATGCGACATCTTTTTGCTTGTTTTGCATGACGGCAATCCTTTATATTGCTGATTATAATAGCAAACAAAACCTGTCCATAGCATGGGAGGATAAGGCGATATGGGAAAACGGCTGTCAAAAATTGTCACGCGCACCGGTGATGACGGTACAACGGGGCTAACCGGCGGCGATCGCATTCCCAAAAATGCCACACGGATGCAGGCAATCGGAACAGTGGATGAGCTAAACGCTTTTGTCGGCCTTTTTATCGCCTATCTGGACGGGCATGAGGATTTGCAGAAAATATTCTTACGCATTCAGCATGATTTGTTTGATTTGGGCGGAGAACTGTCCATGCCCGGCTATACGATGATTAAAGCAGAGCATTGGCAAACACTGGAAGAGCATATCACGCGTTTGAATGAAACATTGGCGCCGCTTGAAAACTTTATTTTGCCGGGCGGTTCGAAATTGCTGGCCTATTGCCACATTGTGCGCACAGTATCGCGCCGGGCCGAGCGTTATGTCGTCGCGCTGAGTGCGGAAGAAGACGTCAATGCCGATACCCGCATTTATCTCAACCGCCTGTCTGATCTGGCCTTTATTACGGCGCGGTATCTGGCTTACGAACACGGCGAAACGGAAGTTTTGTGGCAGCCTGCCGCCGCGCCCCAAAAAGAAAACAGCTAACCGCCAACCAAACGGATGGAATGATAATGAGCAAAACAAAGACACAGAACAAACCCGTTCCTGCCGTTGATACGACACCTGTACGTTTTGTCACATCAGCCGCGCTGTTTGACGGTCATGATGCCGCCATTAATATCATGCGCCGCATCCTGCAATCTTCGGGCGCAGAGGTGATTCATCTGGCTCATAACCGTTCTGCGTTAGAAGTTGTGGAGTCCGCCATTCAGGAAGACGTACAAGGCATTGCTGTCAGCTCTTATCAAGGGGGGCATGTTGAATATTTCAAATATATGATCGACCTTTTGAAAGAGCGTGGGGCAGAGCATATCCGCGTTTTCGGCGGCGGCGGCGGCGTCATTATTCCTGATGAGATCAAAGATATGGAGGCCTATGGCGTTGCGCGGTTATATTCGCCGCAAATGGGGCAAAAAATGGGTCTGCAGGGTATGATCGATGATATGATGACGCTTGCGAAAGGCGCATTTGATACGCCACCGGCGTTTGATCTTGAGGCTGTGGCAGCGGGGGAGCGCGGTGCGCTGGCGCAAGCCGTCAGTGCTATTGAACGCGGGCTTGTTGATGGCAAAGATCTCGAGATTTTAAAAGAAAAAGCGGGTTTCTTAAAAACACCCACATTGGGTATTACCGGTACAGGCGGCGCGGGGAAATCCTCGCTGACAGATGAATTGATCCGCCGTTTCCGTCTGGACAGCGGTGACGATATCAAAATTGCTATTCTGGCTATTGACCCCAGCCGCCGCAAAACCGGCGGCGCATTGCTGGGCGACCGTATCCGTATGAATGCCATTTATCACGAGAATATTTATATGCGCTCGCTCGCCACGCGCGCCACACAGGGCGAAGTGCCGGATTGCCTGCCCGATGTAATGAATCTTATGAAACTGGCCGGATTTGATCTGGTGGTTGTTGAAACGCCCGGTATCGGTCAGGGAGATGCGGGAATTGTGCCTTTTGTCGATACGTCAATGTATGTGATGACACCGGAATTCGGAGCCGCCAGCCAGCTTGAAAAAATCGACATGCTCGATTTTGCCGATATTGTGGTCATCAACAAATTTGACCGCAAAGGCAGCGACGACGCGCTGCGGGATGTTTCGAAACAGCTGCAGCGCAACCGTGAAGCTTTTGACCGTGCCCCGTCGGAGATGCCGGTTTTCGGGTCTATTGCCTCACATTTCAATGATGATGGCGTCACAGCGGCCTATCAATACTTGCTGGGCGTGTTGCGCGAAAAAGGTCTGAAAGACTATGACAGCACACTGCCTGCAGTGACGGCAAAATTTTCAACGGAAAAAACCACGATTGTGCCGTCTGATCGCACACGCTATCTGGCAGAAATTTCTGCAACCGTCCGCAATTACCACCAACATGCTGCGGAGCAAAGCCGCCTTGCCGCCGAACACGAACATTTAACGGCAACGCAACAGATGCTGGGAAGCAGTGCAGCAGATGAGGCGTTGCAACAGCTGATCGATCAGCGCTGGGATGCGCTTGGGCAAGATTCCAAACAGCTTTTGCAAAACTGGCCCAAGGTCAAAGAACAATATACGCAAGACGAGATAACGGTTGAGATTCCCGGTAAGGACAATATTACAACCGTCATCAAACGCCCCAGCCTGTCCGGAACGATGGTGCCAAAAATATCACTGCCGCGCTATACCGGCCAAGGGGATCTTCTGAAATGGCTGCTGACGGAAAACCTGCCCGGTAACTTCCCGTTTACGGCGGGTGTTTTCCCGTTTAAACGCGAGGGTGAGGATCCTGCGCGTATGTTTGCCGGTGAAGGGGATGCCTTTCGTACCAATAAAAGGTTCAAAAAACTGTCCATGCATTCCGAGGCGAAACGCCTGTCCACCGCGTTTGACAGCGTAACACTCTATGGCTTTGATCCTGCGACCAGACCTGATATCTACGGAAAAATCGGTAATTCCGGCGTGTCTATTGCCACATTGGAGGATATGAAGGAGCTTTATGACGGCTTTGACCTGTGCAGTCCGAAAACATCCGTCTCCATGACCATCAACGGGCCTGCGCCGACAATTTTGGCCTTCTTCCTGAATACGGTTATAGACCAGCAAACCGATAAATTCGAAAAAGACAACGATCGTAAACCCACGGATAAGGAATATGCTGCGTTGAAAGCAAGCGCTCTCAACAGCGTGCGCGGCACAGTGCAGGCCGATATTCTCAAAGAAGATCAAGGGCAGAACACCTGTATATTCTCAACGGAATTCAGCCTGCGCATGATGGGTGATATTCAGCAATATTTCATTGATCACAATGTGCAGAATTTCTATTCCGTTTCAATTTCCGGCTATCACATTGCCGAGGCCGGGGCGAACCCCATTTCGCAGCTTGCTTTCACATTGTCTAATGCCTTCACATATGTTGAAACCTATCTTGCCCGCGGTATGGATATTGATGATTTCGCGCCGAATTTATCTTTTTTCTTTTCCAATGGAATGGATCCGGAATATTCGGTTATGGGGCGTGTGGCACGCCGCATTTGGGCGGTGGCGATGCGCGAAAAATACAACGCAAACAAGCGCAGCCAGCGTTTAAAATATCACATCCAAACATCGGGCCGTTCTTTGCACGCGCAGGAAATGGCCTTTAATGACATCCGCACAACCCTGCAAGCTTTGCTGGCTATTAATGACAATTGTAACAGCCTGCACACCAACGCTTATGATGAGGCGATCACCACACCGACGGATGAATCAGTGCGCCGTGCTTTGGCCATTCAGCTGATTATCAATCAGGAATACGGGCTGGCCAAAAATGAAAACCCGCTGCAAGGCGCGTTTATTATTGAAGAACTGACCGATTTGGTCGAAGAGGCCGTGTTGCGCGAATTTGAACGGATTTCCGAACGCGGCGGCGTTTTGGGCGCGATGGAAACAGGGTATCAGCGCGGTAAAATTCAGGAAGAATCTTTGCTGTATGAACACAAAAAGCATGACGGCAGTCTGCCGATTGTCGGTGTGAACACCTTTCTGCCGGAGAAGCCGGAAGAACATTTTGAAATTGAGCTTGCCCGCTCCACGACTGCGGAAAAAGAAAGCCAGATTAAACGCGTGGAAGCCTTTAAAAAGAAACATGCGGGTCAGTCCAAGGCCGCACTTGAAAATCTGAAAAAGACATTGATGAATGGCGGTAACGGCTTTGAAGCCTTGATGGATGCCGTGCGTGTTTGTTCACTGGGGCAAATTACCGATATGCTGTTCCATGTCGGCGGGCAGTACCGGCGCAATATGTAACGGCGCAAAATCCGACACGCTATTCAAAAAAGCGTGTGAACTCCTCGACGTCCAGCCGCGGTGTGCGATAGGAATTGATGACGGCCTCTTTGTCCTCATAACCCAATGCCATCCCGCAAATCAGCACCTCATCCTGATAACCAAGCGCGGCGCGGACAATATCCGGATATTCCCCAAGCGAAGCTTGCGGACATGTTGCCAGCCCTTCCTCCACAGCCATCAACATGACGGATTGCACAAACATGCCCATATCCACAAACGATCCCTTTTCCAAAACGGGATCCATAAAAAAGAACAGTACGACCGGTGCTTCAAAGGCACGGTAATTGGCCAGCCATTGTTCTTTTTGCCGCTCTTTATCCTCACGCGTGATGCCCAGTGTTTGGTACAGCTGCAACCCGCATTCTTTCCGGCGGGTTTTATACGGTTCCGTCCAGTTTTGCGGATAATAATGATAATCCATCTGCGGCGGCTGGCCGGACTGAAATGCCGCCACGATTTTATCGGATAAGGCGTGGCGTTTTTCTCCTGAGACAACCGCTACTTTCCAGGGCTGCGTATTGGTGCCGGAAGGCGCATGACGTGCGGCCTTTAAAATTTTTTCAATAACGCTGCGCGGGACGGGTTTATCCAAAAAGGCACGTGTTGATTTCCGCTCCTGTAGCGTTTTTGCAATACTCATCGGCAGGGGTCCTTTTGTTGGTCTGATTTCGCGGAAAGGGGATATATTGCGCTCGGCGGAAATATATCATATATTCTTGGTAATTTCCAATCGTGCGAAATTTTAAGTGAGCCCTTATTCAACAAAATAAGCATTGTCCCTTAAAATTCGTGATTATATCACGCAGCATGCACTCCATTAATAAAAAAAGAATATTCCGGGAGGAAACGGTCATGACGGTAAAAAAATCTATGAAGGTGGTAAAATCCCCTAAGACGTCAGCGAACAAATCCGTACCGCAAAACAAATTATATGTGCCCGAACCCAAAGCGCGCCCGGGGGAAATACCGGATTTTTCAAATATGGTTATTCCGGAAGCAGGGGCATTGCCGCGCCCGGCTGTGGATGTTCACCATGACGAGATTGCCCATTATGCCGATGATATGATCCGTGTGCTGGATGACAAAGGGAAGGCCGTTGGCGAATGGGATCCAAAGATTAGTCCTGCACTGCTTATAGAGGGTCTGTCCCACATGGTTCTGACCCGTGAATTTGATGACCGCATGCAAAATACGCAACGTGTCGGAAAAATCTCGTTTTATATGCGCAGTCGCGGTGAAGAAGCTGTTTCTATCGCGCATAGTATGGCTTTGGGAGAGGATGATATGTCTTTCCCGACATACCGCCAGCAAGGGATTTTAATCGCCCGCGGCTATGACATGGAAAAAATGATGTGCCAGCTGTTCGGCAATCAGAAAGACCCTGTGAAAGGGCGTCAACTGCCGGTGATGTATTCCTCGAAAGAAAAAGGCAAAGGCTATTTCACGATTTCCGGTAATCTGGCCACACAATATATTCAGGCTGTCGGCTGGGCTATGGCCGAGGCCTATAAAGGCACGGACAACCTGGCCACCGCCTTTGTCGGTGACGGTGCGACTGCCGAAGGCGATGTGCATTCCGCTATGGTTTTTGCTGCAGTGTATAAGGCTCCTGTTATTTTAAATATCGTCAACAACCAATGGGCCATCTCCTCATTTCAGGGAATTGCGGGCGGTGAGGCGGCGACATTTGCGCGTCGCGGCTGTGGTTACGGCCTGCCTAGCCTGCGCGTTGACGGCAATGATTTTCTGGCCGTTTATGCCGTATCGAAATGGGCGGCAGAGCGTGCGCGCGCCGGTCTTGGTGCGACGGTTGTGGAACATGTCACTTACCGCGCCGGTGCGCATTCCACCAGTGATGATCCCAGCAAATACCGCCCGGATTCCGAGGCGGAAAAATGGCCGTTAGGTGACCCGATTGAACGGTTGAAACAGCATTTGATCAGTCTTGGAAAATGGTCTGAGAAAGAGCACGAAGATCTTGTGAAAGACAAGAAAGCCTATGTCAGTAAAACCTACAAAACTGCGGAAAGTTATGGTTTCGGTAAAAATCACGGCTTGAACGTCGTTGATATGTTCACGGATGTGTATGAAGAGATGCCGCTGCATCTTTTACGCCAAAGACAAGAGCTAGGAGTTTGATATGCCAGTGATGAATATGGTTGAAGCCATTAACTCAGCACATCACGTTCTTATGGAGCGCGACCCCAGTGTGATTGTGTTCGGGCAGGATGTCGGATATTTCGGCGGCGTTTTTAACGCGACCCAAAATCTGCAAAAAACTTTCGGGAAAGAGCGCTGTTTTGATGCGCCGATTTCAGAATCCGGCATCGTCGGAGCAGCCATCGGCATGGCAGCCAATGATTTGCGTCCGGTTGTGGAAGTCCAGTTTGCGGATTATATCTACCCGGCTTACGATCAAATTGTTTCTGAAGCTGCACGTCTGCGCTTTCGTTCCGCTGGCATGTTTACCTGCCCGATGACAATTCGCACGCCTTACGGCGGCGGCGTTAAAGGCGGACAGACACATAGTCAAAGCCCCGAGGCTGTTTTTACCCATGTTTCCGGCCTGCAAGTTGTTGTGCCGTCCACGCCCTATGATGCCAAAGGCTTGTTAATTGCCGCGGTTGAAAAGAATGATCCGGTCATATTTTTAGAACCAAAACGCATTTATAACGGCCCGTTTAACGGCGATCCGAACGCGGCAGGCGTCGGGTGGGATACCCATCCGGGTGGCGAGGTTCCTGAAGAGTATTACAGCATTCCTCTTGGGAAAGCTGCCATTGTTCGTGAAGGCAGCGATGTAACCATTCTTGTTTATGGCACAATGGTGCATGTTGCCCAGGCCGCTGTTGAGCAAACCGGTCTTGATGCGGAGATTATTGATATCCGCACCTTGTTGCCATTGGATATTGATACCATCAATCAATCTGTGCAGAAAACGGGGCGCTGTGTTGTTGTGCATGAAGCCACCCGGACAAGCGGTTATGGCGCAGAGCTTGCCGCTATGGTGCAAAAAGAATGTTTCTGGCATCTGAAAGCCCCGATCGAAAGAATTACCGGTTGGGATGTGCCGTATCCGCTGTCTTTTGAATGGGATTATTTCCCAACCAAACAGCGTGTGGCCGACTCTCTGAACAATATTATGCAAGGGGGATAGTATGGGAAAATATGTGTTTATTCTGCCGGATCTCGGTGAAGGAATTGTATCGACCGAGATTGCCGAAGTGCAGGCCACGATCGGCGACATGATTCAAGAAGATGATCAGCTGATGAATGTTCTGACAGATAAGGCTGTTATGGAACTGCCCAGCCCGGTCACGGGCAAGGTCGTTTATCTGGCCGGTAAAAAAGGTGATATTGTCGCCGTGGGGACGCCGATTGCCGTTTTTGAGGTTGAAGATGCCTTGGCGAATGTTCCAAGCGACCAGTCACTGGAAGATATTTTGGCGAAAAATACTGCCAACAGCGACATTCCGCAAGACACGGCACCAAAAGCCCCGTCGAAACCCGCCCCGAAAAAAGCGGAGATAGCGAAAACTCCTCAAGCAAAACCGGTTACCGCCGAAAAAACCAAAGCTGCGGCCGCGCCTGCTTCTAAAACTGTGTCTGCACCGCCGGATGTCGATAATACAGTGCTGACGTCACCTTATTTGCGCCGCATGGCCTATGAACAAGGCGTGGATTTAGCGCAGATCAACGGCACAGGCCTATCCGGACGCATCACGCAGGAAGATTATGACCGTTTTGTTGCCGCTGGACAGCCGCGCGGCAGTCGCGGGCAAAAGAAAGCCGGCGTGAAGGAAATTCCCGTCATTGGCATGCGCCGCATCATTGCCCAGCGTATGCAGGAAAGTAAACGGAATATCCCGCATATCACCTATGTCGAAGAAGTGGATGTGACGGCCATAGAAAATTTGCGGCACACCATGAACAACACCCGTGAAGAGGGTCAGCCCCGCCTGACTATTTTGCCGTTCTTAATGCTGGCACTGGTGAAGGCTTGCGCAAAATATCCGAAATGTAATGCCACATTTGATGATACGGCGGAAATTGTGTACCAACACAATCCCGTACATATCGGTATTGCCGCCATGACGGATCAGGGGTTAATGGTACCTGTTGTCAAACATAGTGAGGCGATGGATATCTGGGGCGTTGCCGCAGAAATGCAGCGCCTGTCCGAGGCTGCAAAATCCGGTACCGCCGCACGGGATGAACTCATCGGCTCTACCATCACGATCACAAGTCTGGGGCCGCTGGGTGGTTTGATTTCAACGCCGATTATTAATGCCCCCGAAGTCGCAATTGTCGGTGTAAACAAAATCGTGGAACGCCCGATGGTCGTGGACGGCAATATTGCCGTGCGTAAAATGATGAATTTGTCATCTTCTTTCGACCACCGCATTATCGACGGCTATGATGCGGCGGAATTTGTAAATTATATCAAGCTCTTGCTTGAAAATCCTGCGATGATCTTTGTATAGGAAATAAACAATGTCAGAAAATATCAAATGCAGCGTCCTTGTCATTGGTGCGGGGCCCGGCGGCTATGTCGCCGCCATTCGGGCAGGCCAATTAGGTCTGGATACGGTCATTGTCGAGGGCGATCGCTGCGGCGGCACCTGCCTGATCCGCGGTTGCATCCCGTCCAAGGCTTTAATCCATGCGGCGACGCGCTTTGAGGAAATGGAACGTCATACCGGCGCGGGGCATCTGGGGATTAGCGTCAAATCCGCCCCGAAAATAGACCTTGCGAAAACTGTTGCATGGAAAGAAGGCATTGTTGACCAGCTCAATACAGGTGTTGAGGCTTTGCTGAAAAAGGCCAAAGTGCGCCGGGTTATGGGATGGGCGCATTTCCAAAACGGTAAAACCTGCACCGTTGACACCAAGGATGGTGCGATTACCATCACGGCCGAACATGTTATCCTGGCCAACGGCTCCACGCCGGTGGAACTGCCCTTTATGCCGTTTGGCGGGGACGTTATCTCATCAACAGAGGCGCTGTCCTTGACAAAACTGCCGGAAAATCTGGTCGTCATCGGCGGCGGTTATATCGGCATGGAAATCGGTATCGCATATCGCAAAATGGGGGTCAATGTCGCCTTTGTTGAGGCGATGGATCGCATCTTATCCTCCTATGATAAGGAACTGACCCGCCCTGTTGCCACATGGCTGCGCACGCATGATGTCGCTGTGCATCTGGGCTGCAAAGCCACTGGCCTGAAAGGCAAAGGCAAAAAACAAGTTGTCGAATATACTGATGCAAAAGGTAAAAAACAGACATTGCCCGCAGACAAAGTTCTGGTAACGGTCGGCCGTAAACCGCATACAACAGGCTGGGGGCTGGAAAATATGGCTGTGGATATGGACGGCCCCTTTATCAAGGTTGATGAGCAATGTCATACCTCGATGAAGAATATCTGGGCGATCGGTGATGTCACGGGTGAGCCAATGTTGGCGCACCGTGCTTCGGCGCAGGGTGAAATGGTGGCTGCGATTATTGCCGGCAAAAAACGCCGTTTTGCGCCGCG
>SBHI01000110.1 GCA_006226225.1 Alphaproteobacteria bacterium | reverse complement strand
GTCTTTATGCGGAAGATTATCCGGTGGATGAAGATTTTATTTCTGCGCTGGAATATGGTATGCCTGAATGCAGCGGAATTGCCCTTGGTGTTGACCGTTTGGCAATGCTGCTGTCCGGCGCGGAGGATATCTGCCTTGTCAGGGCGGATATGTAGAGGAAGATGAAAAAGGTGCAGAAATTATGAGCGAAGAACAAACAAACTTCCACCGTGCAGGTGTGATCGGTTGGCCGATTGAACACTCGAAATCTCCTATCCTGCATAATTACTGGCTGGAAAAATACGGGATTGAGGGCAGTTACGAGAAAATTGCCGTACAGCCTGATATGCTTGCCGACGGTTTTCAGCATCTGATTAAAAAAGGCTATGCCGGATGGAACCTGACCATTCCGCATAAGGAGGCTGCTGTGCCGCTTATGGACAGCCTTGATCCTGCCGCAGAACGTATCGGCGCGGTGAATACCGTTGTGGTGGACGAAGAAGGAAAGCTGAAAGGCTACAATACGGACGGTTACGGATTCTTGAAAAATTTGCAGAACAGTATTCCGGAATGGGAGCCGAAAAGCTGCACGGCATTGGTGCTGGGCGCAGGCGGAGCTGCGCGTGCTGCGGTTGATGCTTTGGCGCAAAACGGCGTATCGCGGATTTATATCATGGCGCGCAATGTGAATAAGGCCGAAAAACTGGCGGAAGATCTGGCAACGGAAAAATGCCCGATCAGCGCGTATGAATGGGGCGAGAATCCGGAATTGTTTGAAACCGTGAGTTTACTGGTCAATGCGACCCCGCTGGGTATGGAAGGTAATGAGGATGCGCCAGATCTGACCGTTATCCGCCATTTGCCGAAAGATACGGCGATTGTTTATGACCTTGTTTACACGCCGCTGGAAACCGATCTTTTGGAGAGAGCGAAAAAACGCGGTCTGAAAACTGTAACGGGTATCGGTATGCTGGCTTATCAGGCGGTGCCGGGATTTTCTTACTGGTTCGGGCAAAGACCGGAAGTGACGGAAGAGCTTTTGAACCTTCTCACTTAATATTTTCCCGAACTTATTGACATAAAAATAAAATCATGCTAATCAATGACGGTCGTTTTTTAATAAAACGACTCGCAAAAGATTTTTATATTTTGAATATCCGGCCGCAGAAAAGGGCCGTATTAGCAAGGATTGGGTTTTAAAAAATGAACAAAGTCACCAAAAAAGTCGTGGATTTCGCCGTGGCCTATGCAACGGAAGAGGTCACAAGCTATTTGTATCAGGAATTCCACAAAGCGGGCGGCGCAAGTGGCGTTGTTGCCAAAGTCGGCGAAGCCAAAGATTATGCGCTGGAGCGCGGCGGCAATATTGTTACAGCCGTGAAATCCGGTGATAAAAACGCCATGTTGAATGAAGCCAAAACGCTTGGTAATGACGGCATTGAAACAGCGATCGGCGTGACGCGCTTTGCCGGACGCGGCGCAAAGCACATCGGCACCAAACATGCCAATATGGCGCGTGCGGTTAAACGCTATATACAGGATTTCCGCAGCTAGATATTTCTCTGGCTCATAAATGGAATAAGCAAAACCCCGCGAATTTCGCGGGGTTTTGACTTCTGGACGTTTGTTGGCATTATATATACGCGACATACATTATTATGTCAATAAAAATATTACTTCTACGGCTTTGCCGGCGGCGGCGTTGTGTAACGCACATAGACCGGTTGGAAGAAGGTTTTGCAGACTGCACCTTCAACTTTTTCTCCGTTTGCTTCCGCTGTAAAGGCGGTACGCATCGCGCCTGAACCGAAGCAGTCTTTGAAAGAGGCTTTGCCGGTAATTTCGACATTCTGTAGCTGCGCTTGGTTTTCCAGTACATCGCGCGCGGTTGCTTCGTCGGTATAGCCGACGACTTCCACGCCGACCAGTCCGGCGGCAAAGGCGGCAACCGTGCCACCCAAGATACCGCCGATAATTTTCTGACGTTTCGTTGCGGGTTTCTTTGACATGTTCTTATCCTGTTATTTCTTGCAGCTGCGGTGTCCGGTGCGTTGGCACAGTTTGCGTGCCAGCAGCCGGACATCGGCCTCACTGTCTGCGCCTTTGGCGCGGTTATAGATCAATGCAACGACCTGCACATTCTTTTTTGTGTAGCCTTTATTGGGGTCGATACGGTCAAGGGAGGGAGACCAGGGATTGGACTGGCCTTTGCCGCCGCTGCTTTCGTTAAAGTCAAAAGAAACGCCTGTGGCCTGACATTTACCTTTTTTCAAGGCAGCTTCGATAAACTCTTTGCTAAGGGAGAAACTGATCCCTTTGTCAGTGGCGCGTTGGCGGGCATTCCAGTACAGCGATCCGGCTTTTTTGCGGATTTGCTGTTCCCGGGTTTCGTCAGGCGTCTTTTCCATGGGCACTATTTATCCGCTTTTTCGGCGGCCTCCTGCTTTTGTTTTTTCCGTGCCGCTCTATTTTCCGCCGCTTTTTTCGCGTATTCACCCGTGCCTTTGTGAAGAACGATATCACTGTCGATCAGCTCTGTTGGCTGAATCGTCGGCAATTCCCGCACTTCCTCGTAATAGGGAAGGAAATCCGGTTTCGTTGCTTCGAATAACTCTTCAAAATTTTCGATGACGTGATAGGTATCCTGAAAGTCATCAATAAAGAAGCGGCTGCGCAGCAGACGCTTTACATCAAATTTCACACGGTTCGGAGAGTCGCTGTCGAGCGAGAAAACCGATTCCGTCGGTGAAGACAAAATCCCCGCACCGTAAATGCGCAAGCCTTCCGGTTCCTGAATAAGGCCGAATTCGACCGTGTACCAGTACAGGCGGCCGATCATGTAAACGGCATTGTGGTCGGCGGCTTTTAGACCGCCGCGGCCATACGCCTCGATATAATCGGCAAAAACCGGATCTGCCAAAATCGGCACATGACCGAACAGGTCATGAAACACATCAGGTTCCTGAATATAGTCAAACTGGTCGCGGGTACGGATGAAGGTACCGACGGGAAACATGCGGTTTGCCAAAAGCTCGAAGAAGGGCTCGACAGGGATAGGGCCGGGAACACCAACGATTTTCCATCCCGTTTTTTTCATCAGAACCTTGTTAACCTCGTCAAAATCGGGGATCTGGCTGTCATTAATGCCGAGTTCTTTTAAATTATCCATGAAAAGGCTGATGGCGCGGCCCGGCAGAATTTCCATCTGGCGGTGATAAAGATCGCGCCAAATAGCATGTTCTTCTTCCGTATAATCCTCCCAGCGCTGCGGGACGACAAAATAATCCACATCGCCGCGCTTCCAGTCACCCAGATCGCTGTAATGACCTTCAAAAACACGGGAGCTGTTGCCGGTAACGTTTTCCATGGTTTTATTCTCTCTCCTTCGAGCGTGTTATGCCGTGGCTGCCTTACGCAGTTCTTCGGGTGTGTCGGGCTGGCTGTGCGGGTCGGCCTTCATAAAAGCCGGATGTTCCAGGCACTTTTTCTCAACAGCCTCAATCAAGGGGAAACGCGACATATCGCAATTGAAACGTCTTGCATTATAGACCTGTGGAATCAGGCACATATCTGCAAGCGTCGGTGCCGGTCCGCAACAATACTCCCCTTTTGTATGATACGGACTTTTATTAAGCATAATCTCGATTGAGGCCATACTATCATAAATCCACTTCTGATACCACTTAGTTTTTTCTTCTTCGCTGATACCCAGATTTGCGGTCAGATATTTCAAAACGCGTAAGTTATTGACAGGGTGGACATCGCAGGAAACAATTAGGGCAATTTGCCGCGTAAAGGCGCGCTGTTTTGCACCTTCTGGATAGAGGCTGGGGCCGGGATATGTTTCCTCTAGATAATCAAGTATGGCAAGTGATTGTGTTAAAACGTAACCATCGTCAAAAACCAGTACCGGTACGGCACCCTGCGGGTTCATTTCGCAGTAATCCTCAGCCCATTGTTCCCCTTTGACAAGGTTCACGCCTTTTTGCTGATAGGGAATGTTTTTGTAATTCAGCCCGATGCGGACGCGGTAGGAGGTGGAGGAACGGAAGTAGTTATAAAGCGTCAGCATGATGAAAGGCTCCTGTCATTTACGCTTATCTGCGTAGGAAGTTGCGCAGATTGCGGTGTTTCAGATTATGGGCGGCATTTTTCCGGTCTTTGTCAATTCTTGCCGCCGTGTAGTCACGGGCTGTGCTGATACGCTCGTAAACGGGTTTCAGCTCGCTGGCGACAGCTGTCATATCCCCGTTGAAGCCCATCAGATGGCCGACAGGTTTTGAAAGCGTCAGTTCGGCTTCTTCCCCGTGCAGGCGGCGGATATTTTGCAGCAGCCAGATGGATTCACTCAGCCCCTTCCAGAAAATGCCGCTATTGTCGTTTTTGGCATCTTCATAGCTCATGCGGGCCGTTGTGATTTCGACGGATTTCATAGCGGCTTCGGCGCGGACGCGGCTGCCGTAATGAATGGCGGTCATCTGGTTGACGAGTTCGTCACGGATGTCTTTTGCGCGGTAGCGGCGCGGTGCGCTCATTGTCCCGGCCCCCGCGGTTTTTTAATGAACTGGCGCAAATTGTTGCGCTGTTTGTTTTGCTGTTCATTACGTTTTTCACGGGCGGCTGCCAGCTCTTGCTGCCGTTTTACCTCCAGCTCACTGTCATAGAAAGATTTCAGGGCATCAGCCAGTGGCTTAACGCTGTAATCATGGTCATAAACATCATCCAGATAATCATCTAGTTTGCGCGGCAGTGAAATTGGCGTATTTTCGCCGAAAGCCTCGCGGTGTTTGTCCATCACCCACAGACATTCGAACAGTCCGTCGGAATAGCCGGAATAATTCTTTTCCGCTACTTTATCGTAAGGAAGATGGCGGATGTCATTTTCAATCCGTTCCATTTCATAAAGGGACGGCCCCATACTGCCATACATGCCGAGCGCGACGGAAGCGAGCTCTTCCTTGATGGCTTTGATCGTATAGTCATGGGCCTTCGGCAGTGCGGGTGTTGTCATTCCGGATTATCCTTTCCCTTTCAGGCCGCGTTCTTCTTGGCGGAGGCGGCTTCGTAACGTACAAGTTTCTGGTCAATTGCGCCGAAAATCGATGCGCCGTCCGTATCTTTCATTTCAATGCGGATCGTATCGCCGAAAGACATGAAGGGCGTTTTGATGTCGCCGTCATTGATTTTTTCCAATGTGCGGATTTCAGCAATACAGGCAAAGCCGTTGCTGGCATCCTTGTTGGAGACAGTACCGGAGCCGATAATCGTACCCGCAACCAGCGGCCGCGTTTTGGCGGCATGGGCGATCAGGGTCGGGAAATCAAAAATCATGTCGTCACCGGCATTCGGACTGCCGAATTTTTCGCCGTTATAATGCACCAGCATCGGCAAAGAGAGTTTCTTGCCGTCCCATGCCGCGCCCAGTTCTTCCGGCGAGACTGCGACGGGAGAAAAGGCGCTGGAGGGCTTGGACTGGAAAAAACCGAAGCCTTTGCCAAGCTCTGCCGGAATCAGGTTACGCAGTGACACATCATTCACCAGCATCACCAGCTTGATATGTTTTACGGCTTCTTCCGGTGTGACCCCCATCGGAACATCATCGGTAATAACGGCGGTTTCCGCTTCGAAGTCGATCCCCCATGCTTCGTCAGCTGCTTGGATATCATCACGCGGGCCGATAAAGCTGTCCGATCCGCCCTGATACATCAGGGGATCCGTCCAGAAGCTTTCCGGCATTTCCGCGCCGCGTGCCTTGCG
>SBHI01000137.1 GCA_006226225.1 Alphaproteobacteria bacterium | reverse complement strand
GTGTCCCAGAAGTATTTTTCGCCGATGCGCCAGTCGATAAACAAATCCTTGATCAGGAAGGAAGCCGCAATCATGCGCACACGGTTATGCATCCAGCCTGTGCGCCACAGCTGCCGCATTCCCGCATCGACCAGCGGATAGCCTGTTTTTCCCTGTTGCCACGCCGTCAGCAGTGTCGAATCATTTTCCCAGCGCATACGGGCAAAATTTTCATTCAGCGGCACATCATCCATGTCGGGCAATTGATCCAGCAGATGGTAAGAAAATTCTCGCCACAGCAATTGCCGCAGAAAACCGTAATGCCGCCCTTGCCTGTCAGGATGCTTTTCCGTTGCCGCAGCAATATCTGCACGCAGCCGCGCCGGTGCGATTTCGCCCCAATGCAGATGCGGCGACAGGCGCGAGACACCGTCACGATCCGGAAAATCGCGCCGGCTCTGATAATCCGCAATACCGCCGCCCAAGAAATTCTGCCAGCGCGTATATGCGCCCGCTTCCCCGGGTTGCCAAAGCTCTGCCATTTCCCCGTACCAGCCGATTTGCGGCAGCAGGTCAAGACCGGTGATCGTGGCCTCTGCGGGAAATTGTTGCGGCGCAGGCAGGCTGTCAGGTGCAGCAAAAAGCAGCCCTATCCCTATCCATTCCGCCGCCATACAGGCTTTGGAAAAAGGCGTAAAGACACGGTAGGGCTTGCCCGCACCCGTTTTGATCTGCCACGGTTCAAACAGCAGATAGGAGGCAAAAGACTGCGCAGTGATGTCTTGCTGTTTCAAGGCGGTTTTGACCGCCGTATCGCGTTTTTGCACCTGCGGCACATAGCTGCGGTTCCAGAACACGGACTGCACATGATATGTCTTGCAGAGTTTTTGCAGAACAGCGTCCGCCTTGCCGCGAAAACACAAAAGACGGCTGCCACGCGCACGCAAATCCGCATCCAGCGCCGTCAGGCTTTCATGCAGCCACCAGCGCGCCGCACCGCCAATGCGGCGTATTTCCGCATCATCATCCAAAATATAGATCGGCAATATGGGGTGTTTCGCCTGCAAAGCGGCCTGCAAAGCCGGATTATCGGCAAGGCGCAGATCCTGTCGAAACCAGAGAATTGTGTGTTGTTGCATCAGGCTGCCGCGCCCTCATAGACGAAGGCCATTTGTTTTTGCACATCTTCGGGCAGTTCCGGACGCGCCGAGCGCGGGATCAGGAAAGTCGACAAGCGGAACAAGTCGGAGAAAACACGGTGCCGTTCCGCCGTTTCAATCAGGTAGCGGTGTCCTGTCGAGCCGCCGCTGCCCGATTTCATACCGATCATCCTCTGTACCATCAGCGCATGGCGGTAACGCCAGACTGTCAGCAGCTCGTCGATATCCATTGCCAGGTGCAGAATACGGTAAGGTTGGTGCAGCACCGGCTGGTCGCGATACATATTGATAAACAGGGCGGCTTGCAATGCCTTGGCGGAGAAGCGCCAGCCTTCGGGTTCCTCTGCCGCGAACAGCTCGTCAAAGCTTTCACGCGTATTGTCGATTTTGCTGCGGTCTTCTGCGGGGCTGTTTTGTAAATCCTCGTCCAGCATTTGATAAACCGCCGCACGATAGCTGTCCCAGAATTTATAACTGCCCGTATCCACGAAAGGCGTGCGCGACAGCCAGTTTTCAAACTGCTGAAACAGCGAGGGCTTGTTTTCCCAAGCTTCCAGCGCGGCCTTCGCCGCATCCGGCAGCACAACATCATAGGCATGACCGCCATAGCACATTCTTTCATCACGGCGCAGGCCGAGACGGATTTCCAACTCCCGGAATTGCGCGCTCTGAAAGCCGGAGGCGGAGCGGAAGACATGGCGGAATTCGAGGAAGTCCAGCGGTGTCATCGTTTCCAGCACATCCAGCTGCTGTACCAGCAGTTTCAATGTTTCGACAATCCGCTCCATACTGGCAACAACAGGGCGCAAATCGCGGTCGGCCACCGGAATATCGGAAAAGATTTCCTGCACCCGCGACATTTCAAACAGGATCAGTTTGAACCAGAGCTCATAAGCCTGATGCACGATAATGAACAGCATTTCATCATGGGCGGGTTCGCCTTTGCGTTTCGGATCCGCCGCGCTGATCAAACGCTGTGCGTCAAGAATACGGTCAAGCCCGAGATAAGTGCCGTAATCCATATCTTTCAAATGGTTATCGGACATTTTCTAAAACTCCGTTTTAAATGGGCAAAATATTCAGCAATACGGCAATAATTGCGACTTGCGGCACAACAACAAGCGGCAGGAAAAGCGCAATTTTCCAAGACTTTGTCGTATCTTTCAAAACCATCACTTCGGTATAATCCGTTGCCACGCCCGACATCAGGAAAGCAAAGCTGTTTCCCGGCGCGGCGGCACGGGTCAGGATATCGGCGGCAATCGGCGTTGCCCCCTCCGAACAGACTTCGATCACCGTTGCGGCAATCATTGTTGCCAGCAGGCCAAGCATGGACGGGCCAAACCAGTTTTGGAAATGTTCCAGCGGCACAAAAACGCGGATGGTCGCAGCCAGTACAACCCCGAGCAGCATCCAACGCACGACAATGCGGCCGCTTTCCATACCATCTGCGACAATATGTTTGAACAGCGGCAGGTTGATTTTTGTTTGCTGCCACCAGCTTTTTAGTGTTTGCGGCGTTCCTTCCGCTTCCTCGTCCTGACGATGGTGATTGCCGGGAAGAATACCCCGCCCCACCAGCATATCAAAGATGACACCACTGACCAGACCGATACCGATCGACAGCAACAGGAAGGCCAGCATCCATTTAAAACCGATCAGGCCCCATAAAATCAGCGTCAGGGAAAAGGAGTTCCACGGGCTGGCAATCAGAAAGGCCATCACTTGCCCCAGACTGGCGCCGCGTTCATAAAGTTTCATCCCGACCATCAGAATACCGTGGCTGCAAAGATCAAACAGAAACCCCGCAATCGTTGCGCGCCAGATACCGCGAAAACCGGTGCCTGTCCCCAGCAGGCGCATGACAATGCCTTGCGGCACCTGCCCCATGACACCGATGAAGAAAATTCCTGCCAGCACACCCCACCACATTTTGGCGATCATTTCCGTGACGGAATGGGTAAAATGTCCGGCTGTGCTTTCCGGCGGCAGAGACAGCAGCAAATGCGCCCCGACGGACAGCGTCACGATAATGCCGCAAATCCACAGCATCCAATCCCATTTTGGCGTGTGGTGATGATGATGGTGGCCATCCGTTCCGCAATGATCCACAGGCTCCGGCGGGCAGCAGGACGGCCCTTTGTGCTTGTGGGTTTCAGCGGAGTTGGACATGGATTCCTCTTGACTTTTTGTCATAAGTTCTGTATGTTGCCGGAATGTGCTCGTTTGCGCGTGACTTTAACACAAAAGATAACGGAAACATAGGAAAATGCATATGCGCCACACTATCGCCGTTCTGACTGTTTTAACACTGTTTTCCACCTTTGCAGCCGATGTTCCGGCCTATGCGGGCGAAGCGCGTGCCGCAACGGTTACCAAAGGAAAAGAAGACAGTATGTCGTTGAGTTACAATGTCTATGCCGGGGGCTTCCGTGCCCTGCGCGCCTCGCTTGCGCTGGATCTGGAGCAAAAAGAATACAAAGTCGGGCTGAATGCCAAAACCGAAGGTTTTATCGGCAAAATATTTCCCTGGGCGGGTAAATACGAAACATCCGGCACCAAACAGCAGGATACGCTGAAACCCGCCGAATATGAATCCACCAGCGTCTGGAAAGACGAAGAAAAGCAGACCCGCCTTGAATTCAAGAACGGGTTGCTGAAAACGCGCTATGAAACCGAAACGGGCCATCCGGACAGCAAAACCGAGATTGAGGCAGATCTAGCCAAAGATGCCGTCGATATGCTGACAGGTGCCATCACATTACTGCAGCAAACCAATGGTGAGGACAGCTGCGAAGGCACGGTTCCCGTTTTTGACGGCAAACGCCGCTATAACCTGCATTTCAAAGATGCGGGACAAGGCACGGTTTATGAAAGCCGCTATTCACTGTTTCACGGCGAGGCGCTGAAATGCATTATCGAAGTCGAGCCGGTTGCCGGTTTCAGCAAACGCGACCAAAAACGCGGCTGGCTGGCCATTCAGAACCACAGCAAAGAACGCAAAAAGATGCCGACTGTCTGGCTGTCACGCCTGAAAGAAGGCGGCCCTGTTGTTCCCGTACGGATGGAAATTTCCAGCAGCTATGGTGCCGTGATCGCGCATCTGGCAGGTGTGCAATAATACGCTTTATCCTCTCCCGACGACCGCAGACAGCGCACGGACATCCGCGCGCGGAACTGTCACAGCCGCGCCGTCTTGAAGATCAGACAGCATTATCTCCTGCGCTGACTGTCCCATATAACGATACAGAGACTCCGTTCCATCCGCACGTCTGACAAGACAATCCTGCGCCATTGCCGGCGGCTTTCCCGGATGAATATAGACGAGCTCGCCACTGTAATAGCGCGGCTCGTAAGTACCGGAAACGACATAAAAGGCATAGGCATCCTTGCAGCTTTTTTGCATCGGATGCCGTTCAACCCAATCGACAGCCCCGCCCGCGCCCGTTGCGCCGTGATAAACCGGAATAAGATTTTGCGGTGACATCGGCGCGACAGGCGCAGAAAATCCGCCCGCCCTGCCTTGTGCAGCAGTGTCTTCATTTTCTTCCGGTGCGCCGTATTTCGCGCCGAGATAAGTCTCGATCAACGGCACCTCCTCCGCGCGGATATGGCGGCGGCCATACAGCATACGGTTAACGGTGGCGGGGTTCATTCCCACAGCTTCGGCAAGGCCCTTTTGCGTCAGACCGGGCGTGCTTTTGATGGTGTCTCTGATCCACTCATACAGTTTCATTGCGAATCCCTCAATATATCTGTCATTTTTATTTCCGATTTTGCAAAAAATATTAGCATTGCCTATTTATAACGTAAATAGCTACGCAGATAAATATATTATATCGCAATATTATTGACAAAATATAAATAAAATAATCATAAATATTGACATTTTGTTAATTTTATAGCCATTATGTTGCCGCAAACATGGAAAAAGGAGACGGCAATGACGGAAGGCTTTGAAGACTGGACAGAATGGAAACCCGACTGGACAATTCCGGTAAAGGACAAGAAACGCCGCAAAGAACAGCTGAAACGCTGCCAAACGCCCCATGATTTTCAGGAAAAGCTGTCACCGACCCTGCCCGTCCGGCAAAATCTGGGCGGCGGGCGCAGCGCTGTGCAACACCGCCGCCGTATCGTTGATGCACGGCTGTGGGATGCGATGTCGCCTTTTCAGCAAAATGCCGCCATGGCGCTGGAGCAAGCTTGTTATTTGCTAAGCCGCGGGCTGGGATACCGTATTTCCGCGCCGCATAAACTCAATACCGGCAAAACGCATTTCAAGGAAACCGACCGTGATGCCGAAAAAATTGCCGTTTACAGCCAATGGGTCAAAAAATGCAAAGCGGAACGGCAGCATCACAGTGCGGCGATGGATATTCTCGCCTTTGGCAAAAGCTGCCGCGAGGTTGACCGCGCCCGCAAATGCCGTAACGGCTGGGCGCGCGGAAATCTGTTCGCCTGTCTGGATCTTTACTGCCAAATCCGCGGCTGGCCTGTCGGCGATTGAGGCTTGATTTTTCGCCGCTCTTGTGTTATGTATAATAATCCTATTATCACATGGAGTCATAATTATGGCAGAAAATCGCGACGGCGAAACAAAAACCGATCTTGTCGATCTGGAAAACAAGCTGAATGAAGC
>SBHI01000196.1 GCA_006226225.1 Alphaproteobacteria bacterium | reverse complement strand
TTATGGCGGGTTATGCCGTCCTGTTGATTAATTTCGGTTAAGGAAGCAAAGAAAATGACACAACCGGCTTATGAGATTATTGATCATGAATATGACGTCGTCGTTGTCGGCGCAGGCGGCGCAGGTTTGCGTGCCACATTCGGCATGGCGGAAAAAGGCTTGAAAACGGCCTGCATCAGTAAGGTTTTCCCGACCCGCAGCCACACTGTTGCGGCGCAGGGCGGCATCAGCGCCGCGCTGGGGAATGTCGGTGAGGATGACTGGCGCTGGCATATGTATGACACGATCAAAGGCTCGGATTGGCTCGGCGATCAGGATGCGATTGAATATATGTGCCGCGAGGCGACCCCCGCCGTGATCGAACTGGAACATTACGGCGTCCCGTTCAGCCGCACGCCTGAGGGTAAAATCTATCAGCGTGCCTTTGGCGGCATGACGACCCATTACGGCAAAGGCACGGCACAGCGCACCTGTGCGGCCGCTGACCGTACCGGACATGCCATTCTGCATACGCTGTATCAGCAAAGCCTGAAGCACCATGCCGAATTCTTTATCGAATATTTCGCGCTGGATCTGTTGATGGATGACGACGGTACATGCCGTGGCGTCATGGCATGGAATCTGGATGACGGAACGCTGCACCGCTTCCGCGCACATCAGACGGTGATGGCGACAGGCGGTTATGGACGCACATTCTTCTCCTGCACCTCGGCGCATACCTGCACGGGTGACGGGAATGCGATGATCTTGCGTGCTGGCCTGCCACTGCAGGATATGGAGTTTATCCAGTTCCACCCGACGGGTATTTACGGCGCGGGCTGCCTGATTACAGAAGGTGTGCGCGGCGAGGGCGGCTATCTGACCAACAGCGAAGGCGAACGCTTTATGGAGCGTTATGCGCCCTCCGCCAAAGACCTTGCCAGCCGCGATGTCGTCAGTCGTTCGATGACGATTGAAATCCGCGAAGGCCGCGGTGTCGGCCCCGAAAAAGATCATATCCATCTGCATCTGGAGCATCTGGAGCCGGCGGTTATTCATGAACGTCTGCCCGGTATTGCCGAAACGGCGAAAATTTTCTCCAATGTCGATGTAACGAAAGAGCCGATCCCGGTTCTGCCGACCGTCCATTATAATATGGGTGGTATTCCGACCAATTATCACGCCGAGGTTATCAACCCGACCAAGAAAAACCCGGATGCCGTCGCGCAAGGTTTGATGGCGATTGGCGAGGCGGCTTGCGTGTCCGTTCACGGGGCAAACCGTCTTGGTTCGAACTCGCTGCTTGATCTGGTTGTCTTCGGACGTGCGGCGGCAAACCGCGCGGCGGAGCTGTTGAAACCAAACACGCCGCATAAAACGCTCAGCAAAGATGCCGATGCCCGTGCATTGGAACGTCTTGATCGTTTGCGCCATGCTGATGGTGATATCACAACGGCGGAACTGCGTCTGGAGATGCAAAAAGACATGCAGGAACATTGCGCGGTCTTCCGTGATGCGAAAACACTGAAAGCGGGCTGCAAGAAAATCGCCGCGCTGTGGAAAAAACGGGATGATCTGAAAGTGCATGACCGTTCGATGATCTGGAACAGTGATCTGGTCGAAACGCTGGAGCTGGATAACCTGATGCATCAGGCCGTCGCCTCGATCAATGCCGCCGAAAGCCGCCATGAAAGCCGCGGCGCACACGCGCGGGAGGATTTCCCCGACCGCGATGATGAAAACTGGATGAAGCATTCGACCGTCTGGGTGGATGATAAAGGCAAGGTCAAACTGGGCGACCGTCCGGTACATATGAATACATTGACGGATGAGGTCGATGCCGTGCCGCCGAAAGCGCGGGTCTATTGAGCGGGTCGAAAAAGGGATAAGTCAAAGGGATTAAAAAAATGGCAGATTTCAAACTTCCGAAAAATTCCACCGTCACCGAAGGCAAAACATTCAAACTCGACGGTGATGTCAAAAACAAAAAATCCTTCCGCGTTTATCGCTGGAATCCGGATGGCGAGGAAAATCCGCGTCTTGATACTTATGAAATCGACATGGATAATTGCGGCCCGATGGTGCTGGATGCACTACTTTATATCAAAAACAAAATCGATCCGACCCTGACTTTCCGCCGCTCCTGCCGCGAGGGGATTTGCGGTTCCTGCGCCATGAACATTGACGGCACCAATACGCTGGCCTGTACCAAAGCCATCGAGGATTGTCACAGCAAGGACGATATCAAAATTACGCCGCTGCCGCATCTGCCGGTGGTGAAAGACCTTGTTCCCGATCTGAACCATATGTATGCGCAATATGCCTCGATCGAGCCTTGGATGAAAACCGACAGCCCCGCCCCGACGAAAGAGCGTCTGCAATCACCCGAAGATGCCAACCGCCTGAACGGTGCGGAAGGCCACGGCCCCGCCATGTGTATTCTATGCTATTGCTGCACGACATCTTGCCCCAGCTATTGGTGGAATGGTGATCGCTATCTCGGCCCCTCCACATTGCTGCAAGCCAGCCGCTGGGTACATGATACGCGCGACGAGGCAACAGGTGAGCGCCTTGATGCGCTGGAAGACCCGTTCAAACTGTACCGTTGTCATACGATTATGAACTGCACCAGCGCCTGCCCGAAAGGTCTGAATCCGGCCAAAGAAATCGCCGAGGTCAAAAAGCGCATCGCAGAGCGTCAGCACTAATCAGCCAGCAATGTGTTGGGATCTTTACTCCGCATTACGGCGGAAGGTTTCCAGCGCGATTTCGTCCAGAGATTTGGTTTCGGCAAGGCGGCGTTCATCCGCTTCAAGGCGCAGGCGCAATTCATGCGCGATGTCATAGCGTTTCATTTCGCCGAATATTTCCAGCATCTCGTCCCGCACGGTGAAAATCTTTTCTTCCAGTTTTTCCATGTCTTTTGCCAGCGCATCACGTTCCCGTTCGGCTTTGCGGCGGAAATCGGCATAGGTGAAATGAACGTCATCGCCGCTTTCCTCTACGGCGCGTTTTTCTCGTTCCATTGCGTCCAGAAGCTGCTGCTGTTTTTCCTCCAGCCTCTCCAGACGGTCATACAGCTCTTTCAGCTCTTTCTGTTTTTCATCAAGTTCGTGTTTGTGCAGACGGATCAGCACGGATAAATCCCCTGCCATGGATTATCCCCCTTGCGCAAGAATACCGGCCAGCATTCTATAGCCGTCATCCAGCGACATATGCTCCTCGGCTTTCTGGGACAGGAAATCCTCCAGCTTGGGATAAAGCTTGATCGCCTCGTCCACTTTCGGGTTGCTGCCTTTTTTATAAGCGCCAAGCCGGATCAGCTCTGCCATATCCTCATAGGTCGAAATCACTTGCCGTGCTTCGCGCACCAGTTTTTCCTGTTCGGGTGTCAGACATTTCGGCATCGACCGTGACACGCTTTTCAAAATATCAATGGCGGGATAGCGGCCGCGGTCGGCAATGGCGCGATCCAGCACGATATGGCCGTCGATAATACCGCGCACGGCATCAGAGACAGGCTCGTTATGGTCATCGCCTTCGACAAGTACGGTGAAATAACCTGTAATATCGCCTTCGCCTTCTACGCCGGGGCCTGCTCGTTCCAGCAATTGCGCCAGCTCGCTGAAGGTGGTCGGCGGATAACCTTTGGTGGTCGGCGGCTCGCCTGCCGACAGCCCGATCTCCCGCTGTGCCATCGCGAAACGGGTGACGGAATCGATCATGCACAACACCTGTTTGCCCTGACCGCGGAAATATTCGGCAACGGCCATCGTCATATAGGCGGCCTGACGGCGGGTCAGCGGTGGTTCATCCGATGTGGCGACAATCACGACGGATTTCGCCAGACCGTCTTCGCCCAGCTCGTCTTTCAGAAATTCCTGCACCTCGCGGCCGCGTTCACCGACAAGGCCGATGACATTCACATCCGCACCGCCATAACGTGCCAGCATCGACATCAAGACGGATTTCCCGACGCCTGAGCCGGAAAAAATCCCCATCCGCTGTCCCTGACAGGTACTCAGAAAGGTATTGATAGCACGAATGCCAAGGTCAAGTTTCGGCCCTAGCCGCTTGCGGCTGTGTGCGGGGGGCGGGGAGTTGCGCAGCGGAATACCGACATCACCTTCGGGCAGCGGGCCTTTTCCGTCCAGCGGTGCGGCAAAGGCGTTGATGACGCGCCCCAGCCATGCGTCGGACGGATAGGTATGGATTTGCTCTGCACCGACTTCGGCGCGGCAGCCCAGACCAACACGCTGCAGATTACCGAAGGCCATCAGCATGACATGGCCGTCACGAAAACCGACAACCTCGCAAGGTACAGGCTCTGCGCCGCGCGGTTTTAAAATACAAAGACTGCCGATGGACAGTTCTTTTTCAATGCCGCCGATTTCGACCATCATGCCCAGAATTTTGGTCACGCGCCCGAACAGGCGATATGCGGAGATATCGTCAACTTTCTCGGTCAGCTTTTCAACAAATTGATTGCTCATACTCTTTTCATTTTACATGAAAAGAACGGGGCTGCGTTATTTTTTCTTGGTGGATTTTGCCGTTTTCGCAGGTTTTTTGGCGGCGGATTTTTTGGCTTTTGTTTTTTTGCCGGTTTTTCCCGCCGCTTTGTCTTTCTCGGCTTTCTTGGCCAAAAGCTCCAGCGCCTGCTCCATCGTCACATCGTTGATTTCCGCATCCTTGGGCAGGGAGGCATTCATTTTGCCATGTTTGATATAGGGGCCGAAACGTCCGCGGTTGATGCTGACGGGAACGCCGTCTTCGGGATGGTCGCCGATTTTACGTAGCTCGCCAAAGCCGCCGCGTGCGCTTTCCTGCGCCAGAATATCCACGGCGCGGTTCAGACCGATGGTCAGAACGGCATCGGGCTCGTCTTTGGGCAGGGATTTGAATTTACCCTGATGCACCAGATAGGGGCCGAAACGCCCGATTCCGGCTTTGATCATCTCGCCTGTTTCAGGGTGTAGGCCGACATCGCGCGGCAGGGTCAGCAATTTGACCGCCTGATTGAGGTCGACCTGATCCAGTGCGAAACCGCGTGGAATGGCCATACGTTTGGGCTTGGGCGCTTTCGGTTTTTTCGGCTTTTTGGGTTTCTTCGGTTTGCCTTTGCTGTCGAGCGCCGGTTCTTCCGCAGGCGGTTCGGGCAGTTCTTCGACAGGCTCGGGTTCCATCTGCACGTAATAACCGTAAGGGCCGCGCCGCAGTGATACAGGTCGTCCTGTTTCGGGATGCAGGCCCAGCTCTTTCGGCTGTCCGCCTTCCAGAACGCCGTCATCCTCGCCGCCTTCTTCCGCTGCCATAAAGGGGCGGGTATGTTTGCATTCGGGATAGTTCGAACAACCGATAAAGCCGCCGAATTTGCCGAGCTTCAGCCCCAGCCTGCCATCAGCACAGGACGGACATTTGCGCGGATCGCTGCCGTCTTCCGACGGCGGGAACAGCATATATTCCAGTTCCGCATCCAGCGCGTTGATGACATCGGTGATGCGCAGCTCTTTCGTTTCTTCGACCGTGGCGGAAAATTCGCGCCAGAAATCGCCCAGTACTTGCCGCCACTCCATATCGCCTGCGGAGACATGGTCAAGCTGGTCTTCCAGATTGGCGGTAAAATCATATTCGACATATTTGCCGAAGAAATTGGTCAGGAAGGTGGTGACAACACGGCCGCGGTTTTCGGCAAAGAAACGTTTTTTGTCCAGACGCACATAGTTCCTGTCCTGCAAAACCTGCAAAATCGAGGCATAGGTGGAGGGGCGGCCAATGCCGAGCTCTTCCATTTTCTTGACCAGCGTCGC
>SBHI01000191.1 GCA_006226225.1 Alphaproteobacteria bacterium | reverse complement strand
CTTAGAGCAAACAGCGTTCGATAGGGGGTAGGCGCAAGGAGCGCTGTGTACGGGTGTACATAAGCGACGCGGCAACGCAGCCCCTATTGAACGGTGGACGCTCTTAAGCTGTTGCGGGCAGTGTTTGCTCGAACAGGCTGGAAACCGAACGTTCTTCACTGATGCGCATCATGGCTTCGCCCAGCAGTGGCGCAACCGTCAGCACACCGATTTTCTTTTCTGCGGCAACATCGTCACGGACACGGATACTGTCGGTGATAACCAGTTCTTCCATCACCGAGTTTTTCACGCGTTCCACGGCCTGACCGGACAACACACCATGCGTGGCAAAAGCGCGTACGGAAGATGCACCATGTTCTTTCAGTGCCTTGGCAGCGTGGCAAAGCGTTCCGGCGCTGTCGACGATATCATCGACCATGATGCAGTCATGGCCGTCAACATCACCGATGACATGCATAACTTCCGAGATACCCGCCTTTTCGCGGCGCTTATCGATGATCGCCAGACCGGCATCAAGTTTATTGGCAATCGCCCGCGCACGGACAACGCCGCCGACATCCGGTGACACAATCGTCAGCGGGTTTTTGGTGCGGCGTTCCTTCATTGCGGTCAGGAATACCGGCCCTGCGGCATAAAGATTGTCCAGCGGGATATCAAAAAAGCCCTGAATCTGGCCTGCATGCAGATCCATCGTCAAAACGCGGTCTGTGCCCGCCCCTGTCAGCAGATTGGCAACCAGCTTGGCGGTAATCGGCGAGCGGGAAACGGTTTTACGATCCTGCCGCGCATAACCGAAATAAGGCAGCACCGCCGTAATCCGGCGTGCCGAGCCACGGCGCAGCGCGTCGATCATGATCAGCAGTTCCATCAGATGGTCATTGGCGGGTTTCGAGGTCGGCTGGATCACGAAAACATCTTCGCCCCGCACATTCTCGAGAATTTCGACAAACACCTCTTCATCCGCGAATTTGCGGATCGAGACTTTCGTCAAGGGGATGCCGAGATAGGTTGAAATTGCTTCCGACAATGCGGGGTTGCTGGTACCGGACAAAATTTTCATTGGTCTGTTTCCCATTTTTCTGTTCCTTTGAAATAACCGCCTGCGCGCCCCGCCAAAACATGAAAAAGAATCATGCTACAAAAGGCGGTTTTCCGCACGCCCGCAACATATCAGCACAGGAAAGCCCTGTAAACGAAAAAGGACGCTTAAAATAAAGCGTCCTTTTCTTGAAACTGGTGGGGCTCCGGTATCATTCCACTCCCCTCTCAACAACAGGAACAGGAGAAACAAAGAAGTGACATAAACGTCAAAAGGAAAGTTTCAGTAATACCGAAGCCCTATAGAGTTCCGCCTGTGGCGAAACAAATTTCAAATTCTGTACTTACCTCCCCGGTGTTTTTACCGTCAGCTTACGCGTCGGCGGCAGAGCGGTGTCGGCCTCGGGGATATAACCCTGATCACGGCGTTGCTCATAAGCTTGTTTGCGTTGCTTGTAGTGGTCAAAATAGTTTTTCAGCAATTCCGGCATTTTCGGGCCGCCCGGCAGCGCCATGGCGTTTTGTGCCTTGCTGATCGTATCGCTGGGAAGGCCGTAGGTTGTGGCCTGTTTCACCATATCTTTTTCCAGTGCGCGCAGGCTTTTCTCGACCTCGACACGCTCTTTTTCATCATCGAATGCACCGCGGCTGCGCATATCCAGCATGGCTTGTGCGTGGATCACGTAACAGGCGATATGCGCTTCTTTGATAAAGCGGTCAAATTCCGTTGTATCGCGCAGGATGCGTTCCGTCTTCAGACGCTCAAGCGTCGGCAGCGCGCCGGTTTTCTTGTCAACCAGTGCATTAATCGCGTTTTCGATATATTCACCCTGATTTTTGCGGGTATAGCGGCCGATATAGATTTCAAGATTTTCGCGGGCGCTTTCAATTTTGCGGGCGAATTCATCCATAATCTCGACGGCTTTAAAGGATTGCAAGACGCGGTCAATGGTTGCCGTTTTCGGCGCATTGGCCACAACACTGTCCAGCAGTGATTGCGCATCAATATTCGCATTGGCGATTTTATCGCGGCCTTCTTTCCAGCGTTTGTTTGCGCCTTCTTTGTCGGCCTTGTTGAAACGTCCGCCCAGCGGCAGAACACGTTCGTTCTGGCGTACGTAAGGCGTGATATCCATCGCGTCAAACAGCAGACCTTCGCGCTCGCCAAAGGCTTTGAAATGCTCATAGCCCAGCTCGTCACGCACCTGTGCGGCCGTCTTGCCGTCAGCTTCACCGGGAAGCTCGTAAATGTCTTTATCCTGCAAGGCAATCGCTTCGAAAGCCGCAAGTTTACCGACAGCCTGAATGGCAGTCAGACCTTTATTGTCATTGGAAATGGTCTGCGGTGTCTCCATAACCGTTCCGTCTTGCAGAACCGTTGTTTCAACCGCCTGAACGGACCATGTATCATTTCCTTGCTTATCTTGGCCGTCCTGAAAGGCCTGCCAGTATTCGAAAGTTTCGACAAGGCGTTTGGTCGGGTCAACCTTTTTCGCATCTTCGTCGAGTTCATATTCTTTTTCTGTTTGTTTCAAAACGCCAAGTTCATCAGCAAGCTCTTTAATGGCCTGCTCATTGGCTTTTTGCATACGAATATGTTTTTCAAGATCGTCTCCCGCGATATTGCGGAATTCCAGCGTGCGGCAATCCGTACCGAGAACGGGATTCCAACGGTAAGTCTGATTACCCTCTTTTTCTGCCATGACCCTCTCCTTAAAACCTTACTTTACCTGTTGTTTCGCCGTTTTTGCCGTATATGTCCGGCATGCTTCCCGTGGAAGCCAGAATCGTGTGTTTGTTAATACTTCGTTAAGTTATCAGATTCATAGTCTTATGTCAATAGAGATTGTCGAAATATTTTTTCATAAGTTTGTAATTTCCGAAAAGCCCGCTACAAATGCGGCTTTTTACGCTTTGCCTTTGTGCTGCAAATATTTTATTTTGAAAGACAACAAGACAACACGCTTCTTCTTTACAGGTAAACATCACATGGCATTAAGCGCCGTCGGCCTTTCGACTCATATTTATAACAACCATATAAAATCGGCGCTGCTGCTGCTGTGCTATCCCGTATTGCTGTTCATTATGGTCTGGATGTTTTTCACTTTTACAGGGCAGCAGCTGAATCCGTCCGCCGCCGGTGACAGTCCCGCCGATTTTCTGCGTTACGGCTTCAGCACAACATTATCCTATGTGCATTATCTGATTTTATTCACACTGGGCTGGTTCACCATTGCCTATTTCTTTCACGGCAAAATGATCCGCGCCGCGACAGGATCGGTTCCCGTAACGCGCAAGGACTACCCCAAGATTTACAATATGCTGGAAAATCTGTGTATTTCACGCGGGCTGCCGATGCCGAAATTCGAGATCATTGATTCTCCGGCCATGAACGCTTTTGCCAGCGGATTGTCCGAGAAAAACTATTCCATCACATTGACGCGCGGCATTGTCGAAGCCTTGCAGGATGACGAGCTGGAAGCCGTCATTGCACATGAGCTGACACATATTATCAATCGCGATGTCCGGCTGCTGATTATCAGTGTTATTTTTGTCGGCATGATCGGCTTTTTTGCGGAGATGGTGTTCCGCATGATGGTTCACGGGCGGCACACAACCAGTATGCGTTACAGCTCGGGCCGCAGCAATAACCGCAACAATGGCGGCGGCGCCGTGATGCTGATTGCGCTTGCCATTCTGGTTGTCGGCTATATTTTTGCCATCCTGACGCGTTTTGCCCTGTCACGCAAACGTGAATTTCTGGCCGATGCCGGAGCGGTAGAGCTGACCAAAAGCCCTGACAGCATGATGCGCGCATTGATGCGTATTTCCGGTCATGACCGGATCAAAGATATGCCGGACGATATCCAGCAGATGTGTATTGAAAATTCCCACCATTTCATGGGTATGTTTGCCACCCACCCGCCGATTGACAAACGGATCGCGGCGATTTCCACGATGACGGGCACCCCTGTACCACGCCTGCCCGTCAGTTTGCGCCGTCCGCCGCGGCGGCCCTGGGCGGAACCACCCCAACCGGAATAAGCGCGGAACCGCCCCAATCGGAGCAGGTACGGAACCCTAAAATACACCTATATATTTTTTTCCGTAAAACACGACTCTTTCCTTTTCTTTTATCTGTCGATCTGATAGGCTGACATTCCTTAAACTAAATACATAACCATGGAAGAGCTATGAAACAGCCGCACGACCGACTGCTTGAAAAAATGCGACAGCGCCATCAACAACCCCCGCCGCCGCCTGCAAAACCGAATGCCTTGCAGCTTGTCGCCACAGCCAAACTCGAAAAAATCAAAGAGATGTGGGAAAAAGACAGCGGATTGTTTCTGAATGCACGCGATACCGACCATGATAACGGCAATATCCTGCATGTTGCCATACGGCTTGGGCGTGAAGATATTGCAGGCTTTTTGGCAACGCAAGCACCGAAACTTGTCAATGGAACGAAAAACGGCGGCCATACGCCGCTTTATGATGCGGTTCATGCTGGTATTTCTACCGATACCATCCAGACCATGCTGAAATCCGGCGCAAATCTGAAAGAAAGCGCCAGCGAAGGCAAAACCCTGATGCATGAGGCCGTTTCTTCCGGCCGTGACGAGTTGTTGCCGGTGTTCGTCGCTGCCGGTCTGGACGTCAATGCCCGTGACAAACGCGGCATTACGCCTCTGATACAAGCCGTCAAACGCGGTTCCGTTGACACTGCCAAGACCCTTCTGGATTTGAAAGCAGACGCCACCGCGCAAGAGGAAAACGGCTATTCTCCGCTGCATATTTCCCTGTGGCACAATAATCAGGATATGATTGACCTGTTGCTGAACCGTAAAGAGGTTTTGCTGTCATTGAACGAGGATAAAAGCAAACAGGACGGTTACACGCCGCTGATGGTTGCCGTCACCCACAGCAATTATGAGACGGTCAAACGTCTCGTTGATCTGGGTGCAAATATCAATGACAAGGACAAAACCGGCAAAAACGCCGTTGCGCTGGTTTTATACAACAACAAATTCGAAAACGATATCGCGCAGATTATGGATTACCTCTTGTCCAAAGGCTCCGACATCCCGCGCAATGTTCCCGGACAAATCGCGCCGCGTTACAACAACCGCGGCAGCTATGACCCGCGTGACGGCTACCGCCCCATCAATGACAATTTTAACAACAACACGGGTGCCGAAAACGGCATGCCCTCCAATCCTGATTACATGCTGCACAAGCTGATCGAGGAAGACGGATCAATCGACCTGATCCGTAAATTGCTGGATGGCGGCATGGAAATTGAAGAAACAAACCGCATGGGCGCAACACCACTGGGTGTTGCCGTTGAAAAAATGCGTTACAAAGTCACGCAATTGCTGCTGGATTACGGGGCAAAAACAGAGAACCCCGATATGACACGCAGCCTTGTCAGCATCGTCGCACAGCAGGAAGAAACACCGAAAACACTGAAAATGCTGAAGCTGCTGCACCGCCATGGCGCAGCACTGGACGGCAAAACCACCAGTAACAACACATCGCCGCTGATGCGTGCCGTTTCATCCAATAATATTGAAACCTGCCGCTATCTGCTGGAAAACGGTGTGGATGTGAATGCGCTGAGTTCCGATTTCGCAACCGAAACGCCCTTTATCGCCGCCTGTAACAAAAAACATTACAAACTGGCGAAGATGCTGCGTGATTTCGGTGCCGATATTAACGCCAAAAACGGCAAAGGCAATAGCGCCATGCATCTGGCCGCCGTCTCCGGTGATGTTGAAACACTGAAATTTCTTGTCGGGCTGGGTGCCAAAACGGACGAGAAAAACGAAGAAAGCAAAACTCCGCTGGTGCAGGCTTTTAACGCCTATAGTAACAGCGCGGAAGCGACTATATATCTGGCCAAACAAAACGGACGCGATTTCAACTCTCCCGATGAAAATGGCCGTACCCTGCTGCATATGGCGGCGGAGGCTGGCAAAACAGATTTTCTGGAGAAGGTTCTGGACAGCAAAGACGGAAAAGATATCGACCTTGATGTCCGTGACTATGAAGGCCGCACACCGCTGATGCTGGCAGCCTATGAAGGAAAATCAGCTTTTGTCGACCTACTTGCCGAAAAAGGTGCGCCGTTGAACAGCACCGATAATTTCGGACGTACGGCGCTGTATTTTGCGGTTGCCGCAACAGAGGAAAATACGATTGACTCGCTGATTAAGAAAGGCGCCAATCTCCATATCCTGCCGAAAACAGACCGCCGCAGCTTCCTGCATCAGGCAGCCGAAACGGCGCGCGTCAGCCTGACCAAGAAATTTGTCGAGGCCAAACTGCCCGTCAACCGTAAAGACGTCAACGGCAACACGCCGCTGCATATTGCCATCAAACACGGTAATGAGCCGGTGATTGAATATCTGCTGGAACATGGCGCCGACCCGAAAATCACCAACAGCGTCGGTTTTACCGCCGTTGATCTGGCAGAGCAGCGCAATCATTACCAGATCACCAATCTGGTCAAAGCCTATGCCGAAGGCAAACCGCCGCCGAAGCGTGACCGTTACTATGATGACGGATACCGCAGCCGCAGGGATTACTGGTAACAGGTTATGAAGCGCATATTTCTTTACACCAGCGTTATCGTTTTTTTCCTGCTGTGGCCCGTCAGCGGCATGACAGCCGGCTTAAAAACCACCGCAAACCAGAATCTGCAATATTACAGCGGCAATACGCTGGCAGACTGCGTTGCCGAGGTCGCGCCGGAGATGGATCTTTTATCCTTCCAGAAAAAATACCGTCATACGGCGGAACAGAGATGTCGTGAAATGCTGGAGGACAAGCGCCGCAAAACCGCCGTTATCACACCCGATACCGATGCAGAAGATACACTGGCAGACGGCACAGCAGAGAACACTGCCAATGCGGAGACCGTACAAGACACGGAAAACAAGCCCGCATCACCAAGCCATCATTACTGGCATCCCAACACGAATAACTAATCTCTCTTTATTTACCATAGACATATTGACTCGCCCGCGCCGTCATGATATGACAATTATATCATGTCATGACGGTCATTTTAGAAAGGGTGCGATTCACATGTATAATGCTACAAAAGAAGAATATGTCTATGCCGTTGCCGCTGGCGAAACAATGCAGATCATTGATTATCTGGAACGCGCTGCCGCGCAGGCAAAAAAAGACCTGATTGCCCATGCCGACAGTATCGGCATCGTCGCAACACCGATGGCGCAGTATCCCAATCGTTTTGACTATAGCATGAAAGACCCTGATGCCCCCCTGCCGGAAGGCTGGATCATGGAAACAAATCGTGCAGGAACATATCTGACCACCGATTATAACAGTCAGGAAGGCATGCAGGCCGAATCCGCACTGTCAAAATTCACAAGCCAGATAAATGTGCAGGATGCTTTCGACAAACTGTGCCACAGCCTTGCGCCGTCCTCCTATCTGAACAACCGGAAATACTCCTATGAAAGTGTCGGTGACGAGATTGTCGTGGCCTGCCCGAAACAATATGAAGGCGATGCGATTATCCCGCCCGGTTCAACGGTTATCAGCTATGCGGAATATGTGATGATGCAGGAAAAAGCCAATCCGACCCCGGTGCCGCAGACCCGCGTTTTTCAAAAAAAGTTTTCGCCGAACGGTTAATCAGGGTTCGGTAAAGGCACGATCTTTTAAGCGCAGGACGGGTTTTAGCAGATAAGACAAAATCGTCCGTTTGCCGGTAATTACTTCCGTTTCCGCGACCATACCGGGACTGATCAGCAGCGGTTCTTCCGCCGTACCCAGATTGTTTTTATCGGTGCGTACATCAATTTCAAAATACATTGCACCATCCGCATCCATCACCGCATCCGCGCCGATCCTTTCCAGACTTCCGGTTAGCGAGCCATAAATCTGCGCATCATAGGCGGTAATGCTGACCCGTACTTTCTGCCCCGGTTTCAGGAAGGCGATGTCTTCGGGACGGACGCGGCTGCGCACCATCAATTCATCCTCCACCGGAACGATCTCCACCAGACGCTGCGCGGGCTCGATCACCCCACCAACGGTTTTGATCGCCACGCTTTTGACAATACCATCGACAGGTGCGCGCAGCTCGGTGCGGCTGATGCGGTCTTCAGCAGAACGCAGCGCCTCGCTAATTGCCGCAATACGGGTTTCGGTTTCATTCAGCTGGCCCAGCACACCGGAGCGGAAAGCGGCAAGACGCTCGGCGCGTTTCTGCTCGGTTGCTCCCAGCCGCGCCGCCAGCCCTTTCTTGGCTTGTGCTGCCGTTGCAAGGCTGCCGCGGGTTTCATTATATTGGCGCTCCAGCCGCAGTTTTTCGATCTCCGGCATTGCACGCTTCGCCACAAGCGCTTTGGCAATATCCAGCTCCTTTTTTAAGGAGTCACGGCTTTGCGCCAATTTGGAAATATTGGCATTAATCTCGTCCAGATTGGCGCGGCTTTCCTTTTCTTCCTGCGCGATAATTTCAAGCGCCGTTTCCAGTTCCTTTTGGCGGGAGCTGTAGAGCTTTCCCTCATTTTCCGCGATTTGCGGCGCATGCTCACGCAGATCCTGCGACAATTTGAACGGCACACTCTCAGCCTCCGCATCAAGCCGCGCCTTGCGGATTTGCAGCCCGATCATCTGCGCCTCGATCCCGCGCCCCTCCGAGGCAAACAGAATATCGTCAATCCGCATCAGCACCTGCCCCTTGGAAACGCGGTCACCTTCCTGCACCAGCAATTCTGACAGGATACCGCCTTCCAGACTTTGCAATGTCTGGATATCGCTGGAGGGCATCACACGACCGACGCCGCGTACCCTCTCATCCACCTCAGCAACCGCCGCCCATGCCAACATCCATAGCACAAAAGCCGCAATCAGGATTGTCAGCAGGCTCGCGCTCCAATGCGGTTTCAGGCGCGCCGCTTCTTCCATTTCAGACAGGTAGTTTTTATCGGGATTTGCCATGTGTCAGCCTCCCTCCGCACTGTTTGGCGGGGTTGACTGCACAGGCAGCTGACCGCTGTTGAGGGCTGCAATAACTTTCTCCTTCGGCCCGTCCATCAGAATTTTTCCCTGATCCATCAAAATCAGACGGTCGACCATCTCCAGCAGGGAGAAACGGTGCGTCACGACAATCAGTCCGCGCTTACCGTCATCCAGCCAACCCTGCAGAGATTTTACCAGCTGGTTTTCGGAGGCATTATCCATTTCATTTGTCGGCTCGTCACAGATCAGCATATGCGGATTGCCGACCAATGCGCGGGCAATCGCAATCGCCTGCTTTTGTCCGCCGGAAAAACCGCGCCCGCCTTCACCGACAGGCGCATCATAGCCCAGCGGATGATGGCGAATAAAGGCATGCGCGCCGGAAATCTGCGCGGCTTTCAACACATCATCATCCGTAGCGCCGGGATGACCCATGGCAATATTTTCACGCACCGTACCGCGGAACAATGTCGTATCCTGCCCGATATAGGAAATATCGCGGCGCAGATCCACCGGATCAATCTGCTGCAAATCCGTACCGTCCAGCCGTACCACACCTGTTTCCGGTTGATAGAATTTCATCAGCAGTTTAATCAGCGTTGATTTCCCCGAACCGATACGTCCGACAATACCGACACGCTCTCCCGCCTGAATGGAGAAACGCAAATTCTGCAAGGCCGGAACCGTTGCCCCCGCATAGGTAAAGCCGAGATTATCAACCGCATACAGCCCGTGCAATGACGGACGGTGCAAGAAACGGCGGTTTTTCGGTCGTTCCTCCGGCATCTTCATGACACGGTTCAATGTTTTCAAGGCGCTGCGGGCATAATGGTATTTATTGATCAGCCCCGCCACCTGCGCGACCGGCGCAATCGCCCGTCCGGCCAGAATAACGCAGGCAATCAATGCGCCGGTGCTAAGATCACCGTCACGCACCATATACATGCCAAACAGCACAATCCCGACCGCACTGATCTGCTGTGCAAAAGTCGCCACATGCACCGACAAGCCCGACCAGAAACGCGATTTTTGTCCGTAAAGTGCGCTTTCCGCCGCATAACGTCCGTAAACACTGCGGAAATGACGCGTTGCACCGCAACCTTTCACCGATTCCAGACCGTTCAGGGTTTCAATCAGAATGCCCTGTTTTTCCTCGCTGCTTTTCGCACTGCGGCGCACAAGGTTTTTCACCGGCATCTGTAGCAGCAGACACAGCACAAACACGGCGACAAACAGTATCAGCGGCACAAAAGCCACCGCGCCGCCCAGCAGATAGACCGCAAAAATAAACAGCAGCGCGAAGGGGAAATCGATGAGTGAAGCCATCACTGCGGAGGTCGTAAAGTCACGGATATGTTCGAATTCACGCATATGATTGGCGAATACTCCGGCCGGTTCCGTCCGCACATCCGTGCGCATATCCAGCACATGATCATACAGTCGCCGTGCCCAGATGACATCACCGCGCCGTCCCGCAATATCAATGAAATAACCGCGTAAATTTTTAAACAGAAAATCAAATACAAAAACGGATAACACGCCAAAGGCCAACACCCATCCCGTTTCAATCGCGCTGTTGGGCAGCACGCGGTCATACACATTCATGATGAAGATCGGGGCGGCCAACACAAACAGATTAATAAAAAACGCCGCCAGCAAAGCACGCATATAAACTGGCTTGTTGCTCCAGACCACCTGCCAGAACCAGTGGCCGGAAAAATCATCCTCTTCTCCGTCACGCATCAGCAGTTTTTCGGTCAGGCTGGACGGCTTCACCAGTATCACGGTACCGCTTTGCCGTTTTTTTAAGTCCTCCGCCGGTGTTTCCAGTGTTTCGATACCGCTCTCAGCAGCCGGAAAGACCGTGTAGAACGTCTTTTTATCGCGGCTTTGCCCCTGCACCACACAGGCATCCCCGTCTTTCAGCAGGACGACGACGGGAAACAGCGCGGGATCGGTTTTTTCAATTTTTCGGGAAACGGATTCAGCCTGCATATCCGCCTTGGATGCCGCACGGCAGAACATCTCCGCCGTCATCCCCTCTGCGTCAAATTCCGGCAGAAATTCCGCCAGCGCTGTCGCACTATGCGCTTCTCCGAAATATCCCGTCAGCCATGACAAACAGGCCAGCAGCGGCTCCTGCCCACCTGTCTGTTTTTTCAGTGCAGGCGTTTTCTGTGCCGTCTTCTGTTTTGCGGGTGTTTTGTCCTGCTTTTTGTCTGCCATAATATCGCTACCACCGCCGCATCAGCGGGTGTTGTTCTGTTGCGCGATCGTTGCCGCTTCTATCGCGCCAACACCAAGCGCATCGGATAAAATGCCCATCGCGTTCAAAAGGTCATATTGGGCAAGATAGACGCCGTATGCCGCCTGTAGATGCGCCGCATCCGCCTGATAATTCTGGTTGCGCGCATGCAGTAATTGCAGCACCGTACGTTTACCGCCTTCAAACTGGTTGCGGTAATTCTCTAAAATGCCTTCATTGGTTTGTTTGCGCTGTTCCGCCAGCGCCTGACGCTGCTGCGCCACTTTATAACGGCTGTAACTTTGACGCAGCATGCGTTCCACTTCGCGTTCCGTTGTGCGGGCGCGTTCTGCGGCCTCGTGCCGCGCCTGACGCCGCTTTTCAATCCGTGCTTTCTGTGCGCCGCCTGCCGCGAAATTCCAGCGCAGACGCAGCATCGCCGATGCATCTTCGATTTCGCCGCCAAATTCCTCTTCCTGTTCTTTTTGGAAATAGGACAGCTCCGCATCAACGCGCGGCAGCAATTCGCCTTTTTGCGCCTTCAGCTCGTAATCCAGTGCCGTGATGTTTTTTTCAATCGATGTCAACAGCGGATGCCGCCGCTCCAATACCGCCAACGCCTCATCGACGCTGCCCGGAATCAGCTGTGCCGCCTGTTTATCCTCGCCGGAAATCTCCAGAATACTGTCAGGCCATTCTCCGGCGACTTGTAAATATTCCGCAATCGCCAGCTCGGTTTTTTCCTGATAATCAAGCTGTGCGTTTCTGGCCAGCGCCAGAATCTCTTTGGCTTGCAGCAGTTCGCCTTCATCCGCCGCCCCCGCATCGACAAGGTCACGGATGCGCCGCTCGTAATCACCGATATCGGCAATATAATCACCCGTCAGCCTGTCCAGCGCAACGGCACGCAACACGTTCAAATGCGCCCTGACCGCCGTTACCGCAATATCCAGCACACGACTTTTGACATCGAAATCAACAGCCTCCATCCTCTCGCGGGCAGCACGGTAACTGTTGGACGTATTCTTTCCGTCATAAATCATCTGCGTGACGCGCAGCGTGCCTTCCCCCGCATAGCCCGAGGCATCACCGCCCGTCGCCGCGCGGGTCTTGTCATTATCGACATTCATGGCACTCAGTCCGGCCTCTGCGCCGAAAACCGGAAAGAAATCCGAGTAATATTCCTTCGCTGTCTGCTCCAGCCCGTCATGCACAGCGCGCCCCGCTTTGATATCAGGATGCGTCAGCACCGCACGTGTCACGGTTTCCTTCAGGTCGCGCGCGACCGCCTGACCGGGCACGGCAAAAATCCCGCAGCACAAGGCGCAGGATAAAAACAGTGAGAAATAACGGTTGGGCGTTCGTTCAGACATTTACAAAACGCATCGGGCTGGTTGTTAAAGGCGGGCGATTTCACCCTTCTTCAAGGATGAACAAAAACAGGCGGTTTGGCAAGTGTCTTTGTCGGAAAGGCGCAAGAATGCGGCCTTTTAGGGTTTGCGGCGCAGATATTGCCGCAGACGATCCTGCTGCGTTTGCAGCTTGTCGGTACGCCGCTGTTCACGGAATGCGGCAAGTGCCGTCAAAACATCCTTGTGGCCGCCTTTGCGGGCAAGTTTTTCGGCATCTTCTCCGGAATCATTGCTATGTTTCACAGAAGCATTCTGTTCCAGCAGCTGTGTGACCAAAGTGGCATTCCCCAGTTTCGCCGCCCACAGCAGAGCCGTGTTGCCGTTGCGGTCGGCAATATCGGGATTGGCGCCGCCATCCAGCAACAGTTTTGCCGCAGCATTCTGTCCGCGCCGCGCCGCCCATACCAGCGGTGTCATACCGTCATCATTCCGCAGATCCGGATCGGCTTTGCCGTTCAGCAGAACCGCCATAATATCCAGACTGCCATTGAAAGTGGCGTAATGCAGGGCTGTTTCTTTCGAATCATTGGCCAGGTTGGGATCGGCCTGATGTTTTAAGAGCCATGTGACCATCAAAAGATTATCGGCACTGGCGGCATAATTCAGAACTGTGTCACCCTCCAGCGGGCAACGGGCATTGATATCCATCCCCGCCTTCACATAGCGCTTGACCTCGTCAAGCTGCCCGCGCGCGGCGGCATCGATAAAACCGTCAATATCGTCTTTTAAAGAAGTCACGCAGATCAGGCCCTTCACATAAACATTTATGATAGGGCATTACTCTACTAGGAAACTTGCTGTCTGGCAAGGGTCGGAAAGTTAAAAACCGATTCATCACCTTTTTGCTTTTTCAGGCGGCGGGCAATGGAAGACAGGATTTCATCCGCGATGCTGACATTGCAGCAGGATTCAAGGGCGCGGAAATCGGGGGCAACATTGGCTTCGCAGATTTTATAGCCGCCCTGCCCGTCGAAAAGAATATCAACACCGGCAATATCCAGATTAAGGGTACGCGCGCTGTCGATTGCCAATTGGCGAATCTCGTCATTCATCGGATATTGTTCCACCTTGGCACCACGGGAGGCATTGGCTTTAAAACTGCCGTCCTGCGCCGTACGCTGCATCGCGGCAACGGCTTCACCGTCAATCACAAAGACGCGCAGATCGCGGCCGTGGCTGTAGGAAATAAATTCCTGAAAGATCATTTGAATATCGGGCTTTGTCTCTTTCAAAAGCTCCATGATATCTTCGAGTTTTTCTTTCGTTTCACATAGGAACACACCGTTTCCATGCGTTCCGACAAGGGTTTTCACCACAAGCGGGAAATCGAAGATACGCTCGACAATCTCCGTATCACAAGGGAATTTCGCCAGCATTGTTGCCGGTACAGGGATATTGTTTTCTGCGAGAATCTGTTGCGTATGAAGTTTGTCTTTGACCGCGTCAATGGTTTCGGAACCGTTGAAAGCCTGCACGCCAAGCCGCTCAAGATGGCGGATAACAGCTAAGGTAAAGTAATTCACATGGCCGCTGATACGCGGAAGAATGAAATCGGGAAGTTGGGCAACCTGACCGTTTACAAGAATGCTGTCACGATCGTCCTGTGTCACGACAAGCTCGAACTGCTCCGGACGGAAAACCGTCACATTGATGTTCTGCCTCTTGCCTGCTTCGATGAACCGTCTGACTTCATAGGCGCCAGGCCCTGAAGATTCGGCCTCACCGTCGTAAAGGATCCAGCATTCCATATGTATGCCCCCTTCAAATAATTACTGCCGTTTTCTAGGTTGATGAAAATAGTATCACAGATGAACAAAAAATTGTACTGTAAAATCAGAATCCTTTGTTTTATAAGGGAACTCTCTGCTGAAAAGGCCTTAAAACGCCTCTAAAATGTCACAGAATCACCCGTATTCAGGATAGAAAAACATATGACTTTGACGATCGCCTTGCAGGCCTGCCCCCTTGAAAATATGGATCCGAAAAAGGAAACCACGCTGCTGCTGGGCGCCGAGGCATGTTTGCGCTACGACAAAGTCTATTATTACATGGTCAAAGATTTGTTTCTGGATAACGGCACCGCCTGCGCCATGGCGCGTCCTGTCAAGATTGATGCGGGGGAAGTGAACACACTGCACTTCACCGGCCCGGTTGAAAAACTTGATCTGGGGACATGCGATGTGATTCTTATGCGCCAGAACCCGCCTGTGGATCAGGAATATCTGCTGTCCACTTATATTCTCGATTACCTGCCGGAAACGACGCATGTCTTTAACAATCCGAAGGCCGTACGCGGACTAAATGGCAAATTCTTTGCCAATGAATTCCCCGATTACGTGGTTCCTTACCGCATGGGCAGTGATTTTGCCGTCATCGATTCTTTTCGCAAAGACTATCCTGACAATATCCTCAAACCCGTCGGCGGTTATGGCGGTGCCGGCATTTTCCGCATCCGTCCCGATGCCGATGCACGCGCGATCTATGAAGAATTCCGTGAAGGCTGTCCGGGTATGTTCATCATCCAGAAACATATCCCCGAGGCGGCCAAAGGCGACAAACGCATCATCCTGTTTGACGGCGATCCCGTTGCGGCATTACTGCGCGTGCCGCCCGCACCGGATATGCCTGCGAATATTACGCTGGGTGCCAGCATCGAAAAAACCGAGATCACGGAACACGAGCATGAGTTATGCCGCATCCTTGCCCCGCGCCTGAAAGAGCTGGGGCTGTTTTTTGTCGGCATCGATATGCTGGGCGACTGGCTGGTGGAGATTAATATTATTTCTCCCGGTACGGTGCGCCCTGCCAATAACCTTTACGGCATGGAGCTGGAAAAAACCTTCTGGAACAAAGTAGAAGAGAAACTGGCAAAAAATGAGTATTGCAGACTGGAAAAAACTCTCTGAGGAGATCAAATCCGCAGCACAAAGCTGTGGCAGAGATCCCGCCGATGTCGCGCTGCTGCTGGCTTCAAAAACGCAGCCACAGGACGTGCTGGTACCGTATTTGAAAGCCGGTCACCGGCTGTTTGGCGAAAACCGCGTACAGGAAGCCGCTGAAAAATGGGTCGCGCTGAAAGAGGGATTCCCAAAGGCAAAACTGCATCTGATCGGCCCGCTACAAACCAATAAAGTCAAAACCGCTTTGGAGATTTTCGATCTGATCGAAACGCTGGACCGCGAAAAGCTGGCCGAATCTCTGGCTGCACATGGCTGCACCCTGCCCTGTTATATCCAAGTCAATACCGGCGAAGAACCGCAAAAATCGGGAATCGCGCCGCATGACCTGCCTGCATTTTTCGATTTCTGCACAAAAGACTGCAAGCTGGAGATACGCGGGTTAATGTGCATTCCCCCCGCTGATGAAGCCGCTGCGCCGCATTTCGCCCTTCTCAATAAACTTGCGGCAGCACAAGGTCTGACAGAACTCAGCATGGGGATGAGCGGTGATTACGACACCGCGATCACATTCGGTGCCACGGAAATCCGTATCGGTACGGCCGTTTTCGGCAAGCGCAAACCCGACGCTGCTTGACTTTTTATATTTTTCATATTATTATTTTCGTGTTTTTCAATGCGTCTAAAGGACGGATATAATGAGTTTTGATTACTGGGATAGAAAAGTCATAGAACAGGCCGTGCACGGCATGGCGACAGAGCCGTTGAAAAAAGAAATAGCTGCGTTGAAATACGCCTTTGAATCGCAGGCACCAAAACTGCCGCAGGCACTAAAGCAGGCTCCGAAAGACGGAAGTTTTTATAAATTCGATGCCCAAACCGCTGTAAAAGTCAAAACAGCCGGTAGCGATCTGACACAATTATATCAGTTCGATTTTGACACAGGCCTTGCCACCATTATGACTTTCCAGCAGAACCGTCTAGCCGCAACCGAGACAAAAAAGCTCTCTGAAATGCCTGCAAAAATGCTGGGAGAGGCACAGCAAACCGTTTTCGGCAGCAGTGTAAGAAAACAGCCATCACGTATTCAACGGCGCGAAAGGTAACTCACGGAAATGCCCTACGCTTATAATGAAAAATTCGATGAAACGGCAAGCAATACAAAAGATGCCGCAAAAACGCTGGAAAAGATTTTCAATCTGCTGGCAAAGCAATCTGCGCCCACGCCGTACAGCGAAGAAGAGTTGAAGAAAAATGACGGCTTCATGAAACTGGGCAAGGGCATTATTGCGCATATCACCGCCCATGAGGGTAAATTCGTGCAGATGCATGTCTTTGATTTCAATTTTCAGATTGTCACAACTTCCACCGATTACGGCCATACGGCGGCAAGCTGCATCACAAAATTCGCCGATATGCCGCAAAAAGCCATACAATCCGCACAACGCGCAGCCGAGAAACTCGGGGCTTAATCCGGTTTTTTATTCTAGCCAAAGAAAAAAGATTGTGTTATCCGTTCCTCTGTACTAGATTTCTGGTTCAGGTTTCTCATCACTATTAATGTAAAACAGTTCGCGAAAGGAAAAACACGATGAGCGATATTACAGAACGCGTAAAAAAGATTGTCGTTGACCAGCTTGATGTCGCAGCAGACAAAGTTACAGAAGGCGCAAGCTTTATCGATGATCTCGGCGCAGACAGCCTGGATACGGTTGAGCTCGTCATGGCTTTTGAAGAAGAATTCGGCGTGGAAATTCCCGACGATGCCGCTGAAAAAATCATGACGGTCAAAGATGCAATCGACTTCATCCAGCAGAGCGCTGAAGCAGCTTAAAACGCCGCTTTTTGACTGATTTAAACGAATTGAAATGCGGCTATACTGGCTTATACTTGTATAGCCGCATTTTTATGCGTACAGATTTTCGCCTCTAATATATAAAGAATAAGGAAGACGATATTCCATGAGACGCGTTGTTGTGACAGGACTTGGCATGGTCAGCCCGCTGGGCGTCGGTGTCAACCATAACTGGCAGGAAATTTCATCCGGTGTATCCGGCATCCGCAATATCAAAAGCTTTGATCCCTCAGACATGCCGTCGCAAGTGGCGGGAGAAGTGCCGCTGACCTCATGGGATGACGCCCCCGCACAAGGTGCGCTTACACCTGAAGACTATATTTCCCCGAAAGACCAGCGCAAGATGGATAAATTTATCCATTTCGCCCTGATTGCCGCACAGGAAGCCGTAGAACACAGCGGCTGGGTTGCGGAAACGCCGGAACAGCAAAACCGTACCGGTGTGCTGATCGGCTCGGGTATCGGCGGTTTGATCAATATTCATGACAACTCCATCATTTTGCAGGAAAAAGGCCCGCGCCGGATTTCCCCCTTCTTCATTCCGTCCTCCCTGATCAATCTGGCATCGGGGCAGGTCTCGATCAAATACGGTTTTAAAGGCCCGAACCACTCCGTTGTCACAGCCTGCGCCACAGGAACGCATGCGATTGGTGATGCCGCGCGTCTGATCATGCTGGATGATGCCGATGTGATTGTTGCCGGCGGTGCAGAAGCGGCCATCAGCCGCATCGGTGTCGGCGGTTTTGCCGCCTGCCGTGCCTTGTCGACCGGATATAATGACACCCCGGAAAAAGCCACACGCCCCTTTGATAAAGGCCGCGACGGCTTCGTCATTGCCGAAGGTGCAGGCGTTGTCGTTCTGGAAGAACTGGAACATGCGAAAGCCCGCGGTGCGACGATTTACGGCGAAGTCATCGGTTACGGTATGTCGGGTGACGCGTATCACGTGACCTCCCCCGCCGAAGACGGTGACGGCGGTTTCCGTTCTATGCAGAACGCTTTGCGCCGCGCCGGTATTTCCGCCGATGAAGTCGACTATATCAACGCACATGGCACCTCAACGCCGCTGGGCGATGATATCGAATTGCGCGCCGTGAAAAGACTGTTCGGCGATGCCATCAAAAATCTGGCCATGTCCTCGACGAAATCATCGATCGGTCACTTGCTGGGAGCTGCGGGCGCGGTTGAAGCCATCTATACGCTAAAAGCGATGGAAACCGGAATCGTTCCGCCGACACTGAATCTGGATGACCCGTCTGATGCCTGCGAAGGCTTCAATCTGGTGCCGCATAAGGCGCAGGAAAAACAGGTCAATATTGCTTTGTCGAACTCCTTTGGTTTTGGCGGCACCAACGCATCGCTTGTGTTCCGCAAAGTTTAATACGCGGCATACCGCAAGTCAGAGGATATGAAGCCTCCCGATGAAAGCTTTCCTCCATGCTCTGTTTTCGCTTTTCATTCTGGCCGTCATTGTTGTGGCAGGAGCCGGTTTATGGAGCTATCACGAGCTGCACAAACCCGGCCCTCTGGATCAGGATGCCGTGATGATGATTACGCCCGGCGCCTCAGTTCCAACCATTGCGCGGCAGTTAAAAAATGACGGTATCATCCGTTATGACTGGGTGTTCCTGCTGGGGACGCGGATCAAAAAGGCTGATAAACAGCTGCGCGCAGGCGAATATGATATCCCCGCGCGCAGCTCTGCCGCCGAAGTGATCGATGTTCTGGTCTCAGGAAAAATGCACCAGCACCGCCTGACCATTCCCGAAGGGCTAACCTCGTGGCAGATTATCGCCATGCTAAATGCCGATGAAACACTGACGGGCGAAATTGAAACCGTGCCGCAGGACGGCACGCTGCTTCCCGAAACCTATTACTTCACGCGCGGCACTGGGCGTAGCGATCTGATCCGCCGCATGCAGATAAAAATGCGCAACATGCTGACAGAGGAATGGGAAAAACGCGAAGAAGCTCTGCCTTATAAAACGCTGGAAGAGGCCGTCATCATGGCCTCGATTGTCGAGAAAGAAACAGGCATCGCCAGTGAGCGTGCGCGTGTGGCCGGTGTCTTTCTCAACCGCCTGAAACGCGGCATGCCGCTGCAAACCGATCCGACGGTGATTTACGCATTGACCGATGGGGGCAAAAAACCGCTGGGACGGCCGCTTTATACCAAAGACCTGTCGGTTTCCCACCCTTACAACACCTATCAAATCGCCGGATTACCGCCGGGGCCGATCTGCCATCCCGGCTATGACAGCATCGTCGCAACACTGCATCCCGAGAAACACAATTATCTGTATTTTGTTGCCGATGGCAGTGGCGGCCATGCTTTTGCATCAACCTTAAAAGAACACAACCGTAACGTTTCCGCATGGCGCAAACATAAAAACGGAAAATAAAGCACCGTTTTTGCTGCAAGAAAAAATGCGGAATATTGCAGCACTGTTGCAAAAAAGCAATATCCTCGATTCGCAATTATGCTATAATAAAAGCTGTAGCCATGTGTTATTCTGCACCGCCGCTACATCTTCAAAGCAACATTCAGGGGAATATCCAAATGAGCACAAAAGCGACGACCAAGAAGGCGGCGACGCCTTCCAAAACCGCGACGGCAAAAAAGAAAGCTGCTCCGGCTAAGAAAACTGCTGCAAAGATGGCGACAAAAACTGCAAAAACCGCAGCCAAAACCGCCAAAGCCTCTACTGCAAAGAAGACAACCGCCGCCAAGAAACCTGCCGTAAAAAAAGCGGCGGCAAAACCTGCGGCAAAAAAGCCTGCCGTAAAGAAAGCCGCAGCGAAAAAACCTGCTGTAAAAAAAGCTGCTGCCAAACCCGCAGCCAAAAAGCCTGCTGCGAAAAAGCCTGTGGCCAAGAAAACAACCAAGACAAAGAAATAATATTTGTGCACCCGCTCTGCCGCCGTCAGGCGGTAGGGCGAGGCGCCGCATCATCGTTAGCGGCGTAATCCCCCCAGATAATCGACAACCTTCTGTCCCTGCCCGTAAATAATCGGCTGCATACGCACAATCGTGTCCAGCCCGATGGCAATCGGTTTCGCACGTTCCGCCACGCGCTGGTAATAGAGCTTATAAGTCTCGTTTTCGGTATAGACATTGTGGCTAAAAACCACCAACAGAGAAAACAGTAGTGCAAATATCCCCCAGGCAACCGCATAAAAACCGATTTCCGCCCGCGGGAATTTTTCCGGCTCACCACCAAAGGCGAAATAAGAGAATTTAAAGAGATAAGAGCAAAGAAAGATCATGTTTTTTCCAACAGTCAAAAGCGCAATAAACAGCGACAAACCCAGCGCAATGGAGGGAATAAACATGGCGCGCACATAATCTTTGCCCTGATCGGCAAGGCGTTTGCCGTTTGCGTATTCCGGGCCTTCCTTTTTAATCTCGTCAAAATATTTGATCGCCTCCGAACGGTATTCGGGGATGATATATTTTTTCACAAACTGCTCGCGGTTCAGTGCTTCGACTTCCGGTGGTGGTGGAATGCTTTCCGCCTGCTTGCGCAATTTGATCATTGCGGGTTTTTCATCCAGCACGGCAAAGAACTCTTCCCAACTTAGCCCCGGCGGCACGTAAAATCCAAGACTTCCGGCGACCAGCGCCGCCCATTTTTGATCGGCGCGTTCCTGCATTTTGCGCATAATATAATTCTCGACATCCTGTTGCGACAAAAAGGCAGGAATTTTCTCATCCCGCAGGCTGATATTCTGTTTTTCCAGCTCCGCCGCAAAGGCCTCCCTGATGGCAGCATCAACCGTTGCTTTTATTTTCTCATGCGCCAGAAAAGCCTCGCGCGTGTCCAGATCAGGCGGCAGCCCGCTTGACGCAATAAATTCCGGATCCTTTTGACTGTGAAGATAGGCGGCGATATCTTTTTCCGTTAAAGCGCAAGGGTGCTCCATAAGGTCGCCGCCGCAAGCTTTCTCCAGATCTTTGGCATAGGCTTCATATTCCACATACAGCAGATTATAGGTTTTGCGCGTTTCGCGCTCGCAATGTGCCTCGAAACAGCGTGACAGATTGTAGATACGCACCAGTTTTGCTTTTATATCGCGCGCAATACCATCAAGGGAGGTGTTGTAATTCACTGCAGCGCGGCGGTATTGATCCCAGCCCTCGTTTTTCTTTTTCTCTATTTTCTTCCAGGCCTCTTCAGCAATTTCCTGTGCCTTGCGGTGATCAAGCGCACGGTAATAACGTGAAGAGGCTTCCGCATACTGGCTGTAGAGCGTCTGCATAAAACGGGCTTTGCGTTTGGCATACTGCCCCATCACATTTTCGTATTGCAACTGTACCGCCTTATTCGCGTCTTCGATCTTGTAGAGATAGCGCGTATAGGCCTCATCCACCCCGAACCAGGTGTTTTTCATCACCATGTTCCAAAGAACGGTTTCTTTCTGCGCCTCCAATTCGGCCAGCACTTCTTTATAGGCAAAGGCCATATAGGTGGCAAAAACCGCATTTAAACTGCGCAAATCGTCATTCTTGATCGCGACATGGCACAGATCCAGTGTGCCGAGTTTAATCATGCATTCCTCGGCACTGCTGCGCGCCATCAGCATATGGCGCGCCACCAGCCTTTGTTCCCATGATGTCGGGGAAACGATATAGCGTTCCACCAGCAGTTTCTGCCCTGAAAACATCGCCGGAAAAGCCATCATCACAATCCCGAAAATCGTGAAGACCGCATTACTGCCGCGCGTTGCCAGAAATATGACGCAGCCGCCCATCGTTACAAAAGACCAGTGCATTTCCTGATTCACGGCGGAATCATGGATGCCACGCCCCAATATTGTTCCGAAAATAATATCACCGTAAGTCAAGAATAACGGGAAAGAACACAGGAAAACCGTCGCCCATGCCACGCGCCAATCGGTCGGCGTTTTCAGGACAAAGCCGTTTTTTGCAAACAGCCCCAGCACCAGCAGCGTAAAGCCGAAAGCCGATGTCATCCGTCCGAAAAACTGGATGTCGTCAATTTCACGCGGGGTTGTCATACTGGTGCCCGCCGCATCCAGCATCAGCAGGTTAAAGACCAGCTCGGCATACAGATAAAGAAGACTTAAAATAAACAGCACAAAACGCGGACTGATTTTCAGGTTTTCAAGATTGATACGAAGACCTTTGTCACCTGTTTTTTTCGCCCTTTGGCTTGCCAGCCCCGGCTTTGCGGTCCGGCTTTTGCTTTGTTTGTGCTGTTCCATACGGGTAAGCCGTATCCGCCTTCCTATTTCAAGCCTTCCAGCCATGTCTTGATCGCGGCAAGTCCCTGACAGGTTTTCCCGCAATATTTCTGCAGGAATGCCGCATCAACCGTTTCACTCTTGGCAGCGTCCAACGCCGCACGCCCGTCAAAATCAACAAAAGCCAGCCGCGCCGACAAATAGTCCGGCGCCATACCGAAAGCTTGTCCGGCCAGCAGCGCCACACCTGTTTCTTGCAGCAAGATTTCACACAAGCCGTAAGAATCCTTGATGCCGCGCTTGGCAAAAACATCCTGCATCGGCATAAAATCGACAAAACAGTAAAAGCCTCCTTCCGGCTTCGTGCACCCTATCCCTGCGGATGTCAGCACCTCGTAACTATGTGTTCCGACGGCTTTCAGAATACTGCGGCGGCGCGCCAACGCATCCCGCATTTCAGGACTGTCCTGATAGGCGGTCAGCGCCGCCATCTGTATCGGCGTTGGCGCACAAGACACGATCTCAGACAAAATACCCAGCATCGCATCGCGCAAACCGGACAGCCCCTCCGGCACAACGGCCGTACCCAGACGCCAGCCGCCCGCGCCGCCCCATTTCGACAGGCCGGAGGTCACAACCGTCTTTTCAGGATAGAAGCGCGCCATACTGATATGCGCGTCATCGAAATGCAGGCGGCCATAGATTTCATCCGAAATAATCAGCATATCGTTTTTCCGTGCGACCTCTGCCAGTGCCTGCAACTCCTCCGCGGTATAGCAAATCCCGTCAGGATTTCCCGGCGCATTGAAAATCAGAATTTTATCACGCCCCGCACTGCATTGCTCCGCCGCCCGCTGCAAATCATCCGGCATTATCCGCCAATCTTTTCCCGCCATACGCGGCAGCGGTACAATCTCGTGCCCAATCAGTTCCGCCTGCGGGCCGTAGGAGACCCATGCCGGTGCAGGAATAATCACCGCAGCATTTTGAAAAGCCGCCATCGCGGCATAAAGCAGCGCCTTGGAGCCCGCGCTGATCAGAACGTTTTTATCCGTGCAGTCAATCAGGTCAAATTGTTTGTGATGCGCCGCAACCGCCTGCCTTAACGCCGGAATACCCGCAACAGGTGTGTAATCATGGCGGTGGGCATTGTCGCGCAATGCCTCAATCACGATCGTCGGCGGCGGAAAAGGCGACTGGCCAAAGCCGAATTTAATCACAGGCTGTCCTGCCGTTTCGCGCAGGGAAGCCATATTATGCATGACAAGGGTCGGGGATTCCGGTGTAGGGTGAAGCTTCATAACATGGTATTCCTTTCACAGGACGGACAAAAACATCGACTCTTATCATGCCTTTTGGCATGATTGGGGGCAATCATTATCCGCCCAACAAGCGCCAAAAACCGCATTTAAGGAGACAACAGATCATGCTTGTTTTAATTTCACCCGCCAAGAAACTTGATTTTGACAGCGCCGCCCCTTGCAAAGACTTTACCGAGCCGCGTTTTCAAAAACAAACCGGGGAGCTGGTCGCACTGGCAAAAAAACTGAGCCGTGCCGATCTGAAACGCCTGATGAATTTATCCGACAAACTTGCGGAGCTGAACTACGTGCGTTACCAGAATTTCCAGCCGCGCTTTACGCCCGACAATGCGAAACAGGCGGCCTATGCCTTTCGCGGCGATACCTATGTCGGGCTGGATGCCGATACGCTGTCCGCAGGCGATCTGGAATATGCGCAAGATCATTTGCGGATTTTATCCGGCCTGTACGGGCTGCTGCGTCCGCTGGATCTGATGCAGCCCTACCGCCTTGAGATGGGCACGAAATTCGCCAATCCGAAAGGCGAAGACCTGTATGATTTCTGGCAGGATGCCCTGACAAAAGCCGTTAATGACGATGTCAGTGCGCAACAGGGTAAAGCCGTCATCAATCTGGCTTCAAATGAATATATCAAAGCCATCAAACCTGCGGCGCTGGGGGCAGATTTCATTACCCCGCATTTCAAGGAAATAAAAAACGGCACGCCGAAAGTCATCGGCCTGTTTGCCAAACGCGCGCGCGGTGCAATGGCACGCTACATTATCCAGAACCGTATCGAAACACCTGAAGGACTAAAAGACTTTTCCGATGGCGGCTACCAATATCAGCCGGAGCTTTCCACGGAAGGCGATTTTGTCTTTACCCGCCCCGGCTGAAACGGTTTTCATTTGTCTTTTTAATGCGCTTGATGTATATTATGTAATATAAAAACGCGTAAAAAAGAAGACTCGGGACATGTCCGAAAATCATAATGACACAGGCGCTGATGAAGGCGGCTTCAGCTATGGCTGGTGCTATACCGACCGAAAGGACGGTAAAGAAATCCGCCGCTGGTATCGCCAGACAGATTATATGAAGGATGAGCCTTATGCCGGAAAGGTTCGAAACATGCTCGACAGGCTCGGTCTGCCGCAGCCTGATGACAGCGAAATTTTCCGCGGCTCCCACCATGATCTGCTGTTTCTGGACAGTCACGGCGTTGTGCTGCGCATCGGCCCGACCGATGTCACCGATCTGATCAATCCCGGTATTCTCCAGCCGCTGGGCTGGCTGGAAGATCCTTCCCTGACCATCAACCGTGGCGGCAAGGATGTTCCCTTTACCATTGCCATCTATCCGGGGATTGAGCTTTACGAGAATTACCTGAAAGAAGAAGACCGTCCGGAGCTGGCTGGCGCCCTGCGCGACATTCTGGTTGAAACCGGTCAGGGCACCGGCGACATCAACCGCAAGGGCAATACCGGTGTCATCAATATTACCGATGAGGACGGAAAAACTGTCGTTGTCGAAATCCTGCTGGATCCGGATGATAAATATAATTCTTCCGACCCGCAGAAAATCCGCAGCAAAAAAGAAAAATTCGCCGCCGCTTTGAAAAAGACGGCCGATAAAAGCGCCGCCCTTGCCATTACGCTCAGTGATGCCTTCCGCAGTGCCAAAAACGCCAAGCCGTTTCAAAAAGCCTTTCAGATGCATCAGCCGCTGCGCAATCTGTTCTGGCGCGCCTTCAAAGACGGTGACAAGCCCGATGAGCAAGCCCGTACGGAATTCTGGGCGGAATGTGCGGCCGTCACGGCAGCACCGAAAAAACTGGCGCTCAGTCACTGGACATCCGTTATCGGTGAAGACGGAAAACTGACCGTCACCAGAACGGAGCTCAGCGTTGATAACGTTAAATTGAAAACGCCCTGGACGACCAAAATCTCGCAAGGGCTGAAATCGAAACTGCGCAACGGCGCATTATCCTTCCTGCATAAATCCGTCAACAAGGCCGCCAAGGTCAAAAACAGAAAACCCCGCCGTTAGGCTTATTCCGTATTCTTTGATATGGCGTTTATTTCCAGCCCTTATCCTCGGCGAACAGCCATGCCGCACCGCGCACACCGCTTGAATCACCGTGCTGGTTACGCAGGATCGGCGTCATGACTTCTTTGCCAAAGACGTAATCAGGCAGCTGCTGCGGAACAAGATCGTAAATCTCGTCAATATTGCTCATACCGCCGCCCAACACGATGGCATCAGGATCAAGCAGGTTAATCACGGTTGCCAATGCGCGGGACAGGCGGTTGATATAGCGGTCAAAACAGTCTTTTGCCGCCGCATCGCCATTATGCATCTGCTTGATAATCTCCGCCCCTGTCGTCACAACCTTGCCTTTGGTGTTTTTAATCGCGTAATCCAGTGCAAAACCTGTACCCGACAGGTATAATTCCTGACAACCCATTTGACCGCACCAGCATTTATGTCCGGGATATTCTTCCTTTGTCATCCAGGGCAGCGGGTTATGCCCCCATTCGCCGCAAACGAAATTCTTGCCCGACCATGCTTTGCTGCTAAAAGCCAGCCCACCGCCGCAACCTGTTCCTAAAATCGCACCGAACACAACGGAATAGCCCGCGGCCGCACCATCAATCGCCTCTGATAAGGCAAGACAATTGGCATCATTGGCGCAGCGTACTTCGCGCTGCAGAATTTCGCCCAGAGATTCCTCCAGCGAGTTACCGTTCAAAACCTGTAGATTGGCGTTTTTGACCTTGCGGGTCAGCGGTGAAATCGCCCCCGGAATACCGATGCCGACGGTGCCAGTTTTCTTTAAATATGTTTCAGCCTCGACCACTAGATCCGCAATCGTGCGAATGACAGTCTCATAGCTTTTCTTAGGCGTTTGCACACGTTTTCTGTACAGCTCTTCGCTGTTTTTACGGTCAAGTGCCACGATTTCCGTTTTTGTGCCGCCCAGATCAATGCCGATATACATGCTTTGTCCCATCCCTCTTTACCCCTGCTGATCAGTGAAATTGCGCCTATTCTATGAAGAAGCGCCCGTTATGGCAAGAGCTAAATATTTGACTATGTTATGTGATTATGGTATACATATTTCCTTATTTACATGATGCATTAAAGGCGGAAAAGAATGCCCCGTGGCGGATCATATGAGGTCGACAGAGACGACCAGGCTGTTGAAAACACAATCAGTATTGAAGATCAATTCTGGAATGCACTGCGCGGCGACGAAGAATTTGACGCGGAGAAATGGAAAGAGCTGGGCGTTGATCTGAATATGCGCAACAGCGACGGTTATCCTGCCATTGTCGTCGCACATAAAAACAGCAAAACCGACAATGTTAAAAAACTTATTCTATCCGGTGCGGATGCCACATTGACAGGCAGTGATCAGTACACGTTGTTGATGCGCGCAGCATCCGGCGGTGACATGGATTTCATTACATGGCTTCTGGACAATACCGCGATTGATATCAATGCGCAGGACAAAGACGGCGACACGGCCGTCAATGAAGCCGTTTATCATCAAAAACCGCAAACAGCCTCCTTATTGCTGGATCGCGGTGCCGACCCCTATATTCTGAACTATAAGAACGAAAGCCTGTGGGACTGGGCAAAAAAAACCGAGAACCAG
>SBHI01000033.1 GCA_006226225.1 Alphaproteobacteria bacterium | reverse complement strand
CGTTTGATTTTTTCTGCGTCCATGATGTAGAACCTCTCTTTACCCGGGTCGTAACTGTGACAAAGAATCTATGTAGCATCGGCGCGGCAATATGTCAATGAAGATATGTCAAAATGACGGGATATTGTGCGGAATGGCAATACCGAATTTTTCCGCGCGCCGGATCAGTTCCGCGACTGTGCCGCGGCTTAAGGGGATGCCGTTTTTCAGACGGGCGGCATAGCTTGCCTTGGCGCGGTCACCTGGAATGCGCACGGGGCTGTCCGGATCGCGCGGCGGGATATGGCGTACGAAATCCAGATATTTTTTAGCCTCGCTTTGCATATGGGCCAGTCCGGCGAAATGTTGCGGATCCCAGATTGTGACGGTGGCATTATTCACCAGTGGCGCGCCGTCAGGAGCGGGCGGCATATTGCCGCCCGATAATCCGGCGGCAAGACAGTCCATCATCAATGACAGGGCAAAGCCTTTATGTCCACCTGCCGTCAGTAAACTTCCTTGCGGTTCTTCGAACAATACGGCGGGGTCAGTGGTCGGGTGGCCGTCAGCATCCTGTATCAGTCCTTCGTGAACAGTCTCTCCTGACATATGGGCAAGGCGGATTTTGCCGATGGCGGCGGCGCTGGTCGCCATATCAATGGTAAAACTCTCGCCGTCTTTCAGCGGAATACCAAAAGCCAGCGGATTGGTGCTGCTAAAAGCGGTCTTGCCACCCGGCGGTGCAACACAGCCCAATGCGCCGTTATCATTCACCGACATAAAAAACGCATAGCCTTTTCCGGCGGCATATTCCGCCCATTCCCCCAGCCGTCCGGTATGACCGGTATGATATAACGCGCCGCTGGCGACGCCATGTTCCGCAGCTTTTGGCATCAGAATATCAAGGAAACGCGGCATTTGTACCTGCCCCAGTCCCAGACGGGCATCGGCAACGCAGCTGCCGCTGCTGTTTTTCAGGATTTTCAGATCAACACCGCTTTTGACCAAGCCCTTATGCAGAAAGGAGGTATATTCCATCACGCGAATGACGCCGTGGGAATCATGCCCCATCAGATTGGCCAGCACGAGGCTTTTGGCCGTGATGACGGATTCCTCATGGGTAAAGCCGCCACCCTCCAGAATTTTCGCGGCGAAATCCTGCAACATGTCTGCCGCGATAACAGGATAATCTTTCTGCCCCATTGTTACAGCACCATGATGCCGTCGATTTCGATCTCTGCCCCCAGCGGCAGGGCTTTCACGGCAATGGTGGCGCGCGCAGGGTAGGGTTCACGGAAATAACGCTGCATGACATTGTTCACAACCGGAAAATTGTCAAAATCGGTCAAATAGATTGTCAGTTTAACAAAATCCGACATTGAACCGCCCGCAGCTGATGCAACGGCGGACAGGTTTTCGAAAACCTGCACGGCGGCGGCTTCAAAACCGCCTGACACCAGCTCGCCGCTTTTCGGATCCAGCGGGATTTGTCCCGACAGATATATCGTGCCGTTTTCATTGACGGCCTGTGAATAAGGGCCGATGGCGGCGGGGGCGCGTTTTGTTGAAATAATGATCTTTTCCGTCATGTTCTTTGTTCCTTCTGTTGCGTGTCGGCAGCATAAGTATAGACGCGGCGGCAGCAGGTGCAAAGACCGTTATATTATTTGACATATAATAAAAATCTGTGCTATAAATAAGCCCTGCATTCCAAAGAAAACGGCGAAAGATACTGTAGAAATGTTTGAAGACCCGTCCTATCCCCTGCGCAGTTTGCGCCATAAATTCGCTGATCTCATGGTGAATAAAACCGGCACGGCTGCGATCTTGTCGGCTGTAATGGCTAGTGGTACGCTTGGCGGTGGCGGTTATATGATCGCCGATGAAATGACGGATAACCAGACGACGGAGTTTACCGAAGCGGCGTATACGCAATATTCCGGGAATATTGCCCAGCTGGAAGAACAGTATAAAACCTCCGTCGGCGCATTGACGACCCGTATTGAAAACGGCGATTTTCGCGGCAGCGGCATTCAGGAATTGAACAGCGAGCGCTATAAGGCGCTAGAGAGTTTTAAAGAAGAGGCGGGCGGCGTGCTGGCCAGTATTCTGCTGAACCCTGCTTTATCGGAAAGTCAGGCGGAAGAGCTGATGTCCAGATTTGAAGAACACACAATTCCGGCAAAGGATGTTCATCCTTGTCTTGAAATTGAGGATTACGGTTTCCTGCGTGAAGCGCGCGCCGAAGCCAGCCTGGAGAATAACGGTGTGACCTCGACATTAAGCGATATCCATTATTCCGTTTCGCGTGATGCAAATGATAAATTCGAAATATTGCCGATTATGCTGTTCGGGATGCTTTTTGCATTTCTGCCAATGATGATGGAAAGCAACCGGAAACTGCGCGATTTGGCTCGACAAAAGCCGGAACGCCGTGTTAAACCCAAGCACTAAACCATTATATTAGGAGTACACTCATGCGCAGCGAAGAACAAATCGTTCTGAACCTTATCAAAGCCGAAGAATTCGATGCGGCCAAAGCCGTTATCAATCAGGCCGATAAAGGCGGTGTGCCGATTGATGTGAATGCCTGTGACGGTATCATGCTGTATTACGCCCATCTGCGCGGTGGCGAGGATTTTGTTGAGTTTCTGCTGGATAAAGGCGCGAAGCTCGAGACTTTTGCGGCACGCAAGGTCTTTGAGGAATCCGCGCGCGACGGTAAGGAAAATGTTGTCGATATGTTTCTGGCACGTCCGGAAGCAGCCTCTTTCATCAAAACCATCGAATATGGTGCGGTCAGCGAATTGAAAGTTATCGCAGGCGGCCATGTCACGCGCGAGAACAAAGTCTATAAATCCATCCGTGACAAAATCGATGCGAAAATGTCGGAAAATATGGAAGCCTTCAACCGCGAAGCCGCAAAACATTTGCAGAAAAAGCCCAAGCCGCGCAAACGTCCGCGCCGCACCAAGCAGTTTCGCCGCTAAAACATCTTCTCTTACTACAAAGGTGACAACGAAAACCCTTTCCAATAGACTTGAAGGGCGCGGCGTTTCCCGCACTGCTTTCCATGCAATAAAAACCATCAGGGTGTCATGACAAAAAAAATTTTCCCAACGCTTTTCGGCCTGATCTTTTTCGCGGCCGGTTTCGGTATTTTTATCTGGATGGGTGTGCGTCCCGTCATGGACTGGCACGGAATGCAAAACTGGGATGAAACGACCGCACAGCTAACGGCGGCAAAGCTGACATCCTCCACAGACAGTGAAGGCGGCACGACCTACAGCGTTGATGCCTCTTATCAATACAGTTACGGCGGCAAACGCTATAGCGGTGATCGCGTGGCTGTTTTCGAAGGCGGCGATAATATCGGATCGTTTCAGCAGGATCTAGGCGGAAAGCTGGAACGCGCCTATGAACAGAACGAACCCGTTCCCGTCTATGTGAATCCGTCCAATCCGGGCGAGGCTATTTTAAACCGGGAAATGCGCTGGGGCATGTTGGGTTTTGTGTCTGTTTTCGGACTTGTTTTTTGCGGCGTGGGTGGCGGCTTTATTTATTTTATCTGGCGCGGCAGCAGCCGCCGCAAAGCGGCAGAGTCCGATCCGGCATTTAAGGACAAGCCGTGGCTGGCGAATGATAAATGGCAGTCGCCGACTGTTTTGTCAGACGCGAAATTCGGCATGAAAATGATGTGGGTTTTTGCCGTCATCTGGAACGCGCTGACCTGCTATCTGCCTTTTATTGCCTATCAGGAGGTTGTTGAAAAACACAATAATGCGGTACTGATCGCCTTGATATTCAATATTGTCGGGCTGGGGCTGATTTATGCTGCAATCAAGGCAACGCGGGAATGGCGGCGTTTCGGTATTGCACCTTTGACATTGGATCCGTTTCCGGCGGCGATCGGCGGTCATGCCGGCGGTTATGTCGATGTCAAACTTCCCTATGATCCGTCCACGCGTTTCGAGATGACGTTGACAAATATTGCTGGCAGCTACAGCCGCTCGGGTAGTGAAAGACGCTACCGCGAAAGCGCGAAATGGCAAGACAGCCTTTACGCGCATACCGAGCCGGGGCCGCAGGGCACGCGCGTGTTTTTCCAGTTCAATATCCCCGCAGGTTTGAACGAATCCGATGCCGAAAACCTGACCTCGATGCATGAAGAACGTCATATCTGGCGGCTGGGTCTGCATGCCGATCTGCCGGGAGCCGACTTTATGCGCCAATATGATATCCCCGTTTATGATACGGAACATAAAAGCTCGCGCAGCTTGCCGGATCGAGAGCTGGGCATGATGCAGGCCAAGAATGCGGAAATTTTGCAGACTGCGATCAAGGAAACGGTTCCGCTGCGCTTTGGCGCGGCAGGGGCAGAGCTGTTTTATCCTGCCGGACGCAATATCGGGCTTGGATTGTCTCTGATTGTCATCGGCCTGATTTTTGCGGGTAGCGGTGTCTTTGCATTGATGCAGGCGGCTTCCTATTTTCTGGGCGGAATTTTTATTCTGGTTGGCAGCCTGATTGTGATCGGCGGTTTTTACACATTCGGCAATTCTCTGCTGGTGATGACGGACGGCGTTTATTTGAAAACGGTGCGTTCCGTTTTCGGTGTTCCGGTCAAGCGTCGTCAGCTGCGTAAGGATTTGATCACCGATATCGTGAAGCATTCCAGCTTTCAATCGCAGCAGGGAACAAAAATCACGATGTCTTACGAGATCAGGGCAATCGGCAATCAGGGCGAAAAACTGACGATTGCCGAAGGGTTGAAAGGCGCCAGCAAAGCCGATGTCGCCATCAAATATATCGCGCAGCAGCTGAATCTTTAATCACGGGAATGCTTGTCTTTCCAGTACAGCAAGAACGGAACGATGAGGCACAGACAGGCCAGCGCCAGCCAGATCGTTACGACACCGTCAAAGCCGAGCGATAGAAAACGCTCGGAAATTTTATCGAAATCGCCAAAACCGTGTGTGCCTTTTTGTTCGAAATAGACAAGGCGGTAAGCATCATTGCGCAGCAGGGCAAAACCTTTGATAAAAACCTGCAACAGCATGCCGAAACCGAAAACGGCATTCAGCAAACGTTCCATCACACCGCCGGGGGAAATATCCAGCAGCGCGCGCGTCAGCAGAAATCCGGCGACCAGTGCCTCCGCGCCGGGGCCCATAAAATCAACTATGCTCATATGCGTGTCTTCGCTGAAACTCGTCGCCAGCACAAAGATACCCAGCACAGCCAATCCGATCATAAAGGGCGTAAAATCACGCAGCATGTAAGCGCCGTAACCGATCATCACCAGCGCGGCGCCCCTGATCAGATAACTCTGACCGCTGACAGAGATCGCCAAGCCGCCGCCATGGGCGAAATCAAAAACCGGAATGGTCGGATAGCCGTATAGCCATGCGAACAGCGTATGGCCCAGCTCATGAAAAAAAGTCGTCATATATTCAAGGCAAAGCGCCAGCGCGGACATGACGAAATTCTCCGTCCAGAACCAGTCCATGTCGTGGATATAATGATACAGCGGCAGGTTTAGGAAAACGGCAATCAGGAACCCTGCGCCCATAAATTTCCAGGTATTATTCATGAAATCGTCGGGTCTTATTTCATGCCGCCGGAAGGTGGATTTTTGCGCGGTGCAGTCGTTGTATTGTTTTTCGGTGCGCTGGAGGTGGCTTGCGGCGCGGAGTTTTTAGGCTTTAGCGCATCCAGACAGGTCAGGCATACGGCTTGCTCTACCTTTTTATCCACGCCCGTTCCATTCAAAAACACTTGCACAGTACGAACGGCTTTTGTGTTGTCGCCACCTTGCTGGCGAATACCGTCTATACATTCGCTGATGCCGCTTGCGACGGCTTGCGCCTGCTCATCCTGCAG
>SBHI01000113.1 GCA_006226225.1 Alphaproteobacteria bacterium | reverse complement strand
TTTTTGACGCCAAGGCGACGACCGGCCGAATCGCGACCGTTTTTCGAGCTACTGCCTGCCTTTTTATGTGCCATGGTTTTTTACTCCTTGAAGACTTTTGTGCTTTAAGCCGCTTTGATATCGGTGATGCGCAGAAGGGTCAGATCTTGTCTGTGGCCTTTTTTGCGGCGATAGTTCTGGCGACGTTTCTTTTTGAAGACGATGATTTTCGGGCCGCGTGCCTGTGCGACAACTTCTGCCGTGACGGAAGCGCCTTTCACAACCGGTGTGCCGATTTTTGCGCTGCCGGCTTCGCCGACCATCAGGATTTCATCCAGTTTTACTTTGTCGCCTTCTTTTACATCAAGGCGCTCAACGCGGATGACATCGTCTTTTTGTACGCGGTATTGCTTACCGCCGGTTTTCAAAACTGCAAACATGGTGTTACCGTTTCTTTCTTCTTCATTATAAATGCGCGGGCGCAGATTAATTCTGCCCCGGAATCCCTAAAACAGGTGGACAATATACCTTTACGCAACATAATGTCAAGCAGGAAATTGCGGAAAAACAGCAGAATAAGGACAAACTTGCATTCTTGCGGTTTTTTATGGTATAAGTTAACATAATACTATATTTGGCCAAAATATAAGGGTGTGAAAGTTTGAGATCTGATATCGCACAAGAGGTGCGGGCGTTTCTGGACATTTTCCTGCGGGAGGCGCGTCCGGCACAGCGCCGCGGCAAAACCTGCCCTGCCGTTTCCATGCAATCTCTGCAAGGCGGCTTCTATTATCTTTATGCGGCTGATTCTCCGGTACGGAATATGGCGGAGCGTTTCGGCATGCCTGAAATTACCGGCCAATACCGTTATCCGGGAGATTTGGTATTCGGCGAGATGCAGAATTATATGGTGCTGCTGAATGAAGGAAAAAGACGGGGTATGCTGACATTGCCGCAATATGCGGAGCGTATTGACCGTTTATGGGATGCGTTGAAAGAACTGAATCCTGTTTTGAATAGGGTGCAGATCCGCCATGACACTGCCCGAAAAGGGGAGTTTGGCGAAGACTGGGCGACCAAGCAGAAACGTGCAGCGATTATCGGTGTGGATGACGGTTATAATGTGACGGATATCGGATTTTTCCTCGACCGTTTTCAGGGATGCGGTGATGCATTCAATATGAGCGGACGTAAAATCAAAGAAGCCGAGGATTACGCGGCATTAAGTGCGAATGTGCAGAGTTATGTGGGGTTGATCGCCTGGCGTCCTGCACCGCAGACACTGAATTATATTCATCAGATTGCGCTGGGATTTTCACCTGCCGATGCGCCGATGCATGCAGGCTGGGTGCCGGAAAACCGTCATAGAGAACAGCCACGTGACCCTTATGAGCATATGCACCCGTTCTACCGTCCGAAATTTTAAGGCAATCATGCCGCCAGCTGCAGCTCCTGCGCGGTGGCCAGCACCTCTTCAACATGGCCTTTAACTTTGACCTTGCGCCAGATATGACGGATTTTTCCTGCACCGTCGATCAGAAAGGTGGCGCGTTCAATCCCCATATATTTGCGGCCATACAGGGATTTTTCGACCCATGTGCCGTAAGATTCGCAGATTTTGCCGTCTTCATCGCTCAGAAGCGTGAAAGGCAGGTCATATTTGCTTTTAAATTTGTCATGTCTGGCAACGCCATCTTTGGACACGCCGATGATGCGCAATCCGGTTTTTTCAAAAGCGGGGAGATTGTCGCGAAATCCGCAGGATTCCTTGGTGCAGCCGGGTGTATCGTCTTTCGGATAAAAATACAGTACGAAAGCCTGCCCCTTCAGGTCTTGCAGGGACAGCTGACCGCCGCCATCCGTTAGGGCGTCAAAAGACGGGGCTTGATCATTTATATCGACACTCATTGCATTCTCCTTTATAAATGGCGGCTATGATGGAAATTATACAGCTGCCAGTCCTGTCTGACAATTATATATACATCGTCACCTGCGAAGAGACAGGGATGACGGGCGTTGTCGACCCTGCCTCCGCCGATCCGGTCATCGCCTATCTGATGGCAAAGAACAAGACGCTGGACTGCATTTTTAACACGCATCACCATGAAGATCATACCGGCGGCAATGAAAAACTGCTGCAGCGCTACCCCGATTGCGAGATTGTCGCACCGGCCAGTGAAACCGCCCGCATTCCCGATATTGATGTGCCGGTCAAAGACGGCAGTACCGTGCGTCTTGGCATGTGTACGGCAAAGGTGATGGAAGTGCCCGGTCATACGACAGGTCATGTTATTTACTGGTTTGAAAAACAGAATGCGCTGTTCTGCGGTGACAGCCTGTTTTCTTTGGGTTGTGGACGGATGTTTGAAGGCACGCCGGAGCAGATGTGGGCATCCCTGAAAAAAATCCGCAGTCTGCCGGATGAAACGCATGTCTATTGCGCGCATGAATATACGCTGGATAATGCGGGGTTTGCAGAGACGATCGAGGCCACGAACCCACTGCTGAAAAGCTACCGCAAGAAAATTGAAAAAATGCGCAGCAAGAACGAACCGACGGTGCCCTCTGTGCTGGCGATCGAGAAATCAATCAATCCGTTTTTGCGTTGTGATCACCCCGAAGTGAAAAAAGCCGTGGGGATGGAACAGGCGGACCCTGCCGCGGTGTTTGCGGAAATACGCAAGCGGAAAGACAATTTTCGCGGATAACCGCGCTTTTTTTGATGAATCTTCCAAAATTGTGATATAATGGAATTGTCAGCTTGACTGACTATGGTGATAAACGCGCTGTGAAATAGGCGCTTGCGGACCCGGGGGCAGTACCCGGCGGCTCCACCATAACGATATAATTTTTTATCCGGGGGATAAAAAATTTATCGTTATCACCGGATGTCTTACTGAGGCCAAGCCGGACTGTGTTCGGCGCGGGGCGAAGTTAGACAAAGGTGTAAACGATAATGGCATGTATCGTTGTGATGGGGCCGAAACAGGATCGACGCGCGCAGTAAAGACGGTATTGCTTTCACCCGGTGGTGTACCGCCGTTATCGGTCAAAAACTTATAAATGCAAACGATAACGATCGTCCGGTCGCTGATCTGCGTATCGCAGCTTAAGCTACCAAGCATTTCAATTCCTACGCCATTGACATGATGTAGGTGGGGTTCGGGGCGGACCTAGCAACAGAACCGCCCCGCTTTTTTTGCCTGTTTTTTCGGCGGAAATACGGCTATAAAAGACAGATGACACAACAGCAGCTTACAAAATCAGAAGCAATTGCAGCTTTGCGCTGGTATCAGGATATCGGCGTGACAGATCCTGTGGCGGAAATGCCGTCCGATTTCCGCAGTGCAGAATTTCCTGCGGTGGCGAAATTCCTGCAAGGAGGGCAGGTGCCGCAGATACCTCCTGTACAAAATGTGCCACCGTCTCCTATCGTCGACCATGATGCGGCCCCTGTTGTTTCAGAACCTGCGGCGCAGCCGCTTGGGACGGCGGAAGCCAGTCTTGACGCCCGCAGATTGGCCGGAGAGGCGGGCTCTTTACAAGAATTGGAAGCCGCGCTGAACGGTTTTGAAGGTTGTGCTCTCAAACGTACGGCGACCAATACGGTTTTTGCCGACGGCAATCCGCAGGCAAAAATCATGCTGGTCGGCGAAGCGCCGGGCGCAGATGAGGATCGTTTGGGCAAACCGTTTGTCGGGATCAGCGGGCAGTTGCTGGATAAAATGCTTGCGGCAATCGGGCTTGACCGTGAAACGGTCTATATCACCAATATTGTTAATTGGCGTCCCCCCGGTAACCGTGCGCCGTCAGCATCGGAAATTGCCGTTTGCTTGCCGTTTACGCGGCGGCATATCGAGCTTGTAAAACCGGATATCCTGCTGTTTGTCGGCGGTGTTGCGGCAAAAGCGCTGCTTGAAACCAGTCAGGGTATTACGCGGATGCGCGGACGCTGGACGGATTATAAAAGTGACGGACTTGAGAAAGCGGTACCTGCAATGGCGATTTTTCATCCGGCTTTTTTGCTGCGTTCACCTGCACAGAAAAAGCTGGCATGGCAGGACTTGCTGGCAGTCAAAAAGCGCCTTGCGGAACTGCAAGGCTAAAAACTACTCTTCTGTTTTAACTACTCTTCTGTTTTATTGTCATGGATGTGCTGGCGGCAGCTTGTGCAGTTGAGCGTGGCTGCACGGTAATAGTGCAGAAGAAAAACGCGCAATGCCGCAGTGAAGCCGATAGACTCTTCTTTATTGTCATGCACAATTGCGCAGATGTCGTGCAGGCTGCATTTTTCCAGATTTGCAATTTCGATCAGGGCATCCCACATATGGTCATCCAGACGTATGCTGGTACGCCGTCCGTGAATGCGGATATTGCGGCAGGAAGGGGTGTCTGTACGACTCGTTTTCACAGCCGAAAGCGCTTCCGTCAGCATGGAATTGGGAGCGAATTTTTTTATTGTGTTACCGCTACAGTTATTTTTGCTCATTGCGATCTTTCTGATCAAGTTTCAAAAACAAGGCATGTGCAGAGCATTTCCTCTGGCCGCAACTCTAGAGTGTTCTTTCGCAAAGTGCAATAGGGGGAATGAAGACGCAATATTCTTTCAAAAATATTTAAAATCAGCGGTTATGTTCTTCCGGAGTACGCAGAACAAGGGCAAGAGCGTGGATTCCGGAATTTAGCTCTGTTTTCAATAATGTATGAACCATGCGTTGTCTGTCGATGCGCGACTTGTCTTTAAAAACACCGGAAACAATTGTAAGGTGAAAGTGACTTTCTCCGCTGCCGTCATCACCGGCATGACCGCGATGCTTGTCACTGTCGTTGCGAATCTCCAGCAGGTCGGGAGAAAAAGCCGCTTCGATTTTGTGTTTTATTTTGTCTGTCATCTGTTCCATGTTACACTCCACCCTTTGAAAATAATTGCCCATTGGAAAGCGGCAGATATGGGGTTTAGGCCGTCAAAATACTTTCTGGACTTGCTGGCGAAGGAAAAGGCAAAACATGCTCCGCAGCCGGGGGCTTGTGATGTGCCGGGGTGTCCCAATCCCGGAGAATACCGTGCTCCCAAATCCCGTGACTTGAAGGAATATTATCACTTTTGCCTTGAGCATGTCACGGATTACAACAAAAACTGGAACTTCTTTGAAGGCATGTCGCGCGCAGAGATCGAGCGGCAGATGTACAATACTTATCTGTGGGACAGACCGACATGGGATATGGCACCGCATCCTGTGGATTTTGAGCGTCTGCAGCGCCGCATCTATGAAGATATGAATTTCTTTGGCGAGCGCATCAATTACCATGAACAAAAACGCAAAACGCAGGATGGTGACACGCTTTTGACGCCGGAAAGCGAGGCGATGGCAGCGCTGGGACTGTCGCCGCCATTGACATGGCCGGAGATTCAATCAGAATATAAACGTCTGGTGAAAAAGTACCATCCGGATCTGCGCGGAGGCAGCGATCCGGAGGCCGAGGAAATGATGAAGAAAATCAACATGGCTTATTCGGTTTTGAAAATCGCCTATCAGAAATACCAGGAATTGGAGAGGGAAGACGGATGACAATCAAAGCGGATCAGTTTGTATTGGAAGCACCCGATACGACGGTATCGGTGCAGCAGGTTTTCGGCATTGAAAGTAATATGCAGGTGCCGGCCTTTTCCTCTCCGGCCAATGACGCTTATGTGCCGAAAATTGATGACAGCTATGTGTTTGACCGCAACACGACTCTGGCGTTGCTTGCAGGCTTTACGCATAACCGCCGCGTGATGATACAAGGCTATCACGGCACGGGGAAATCGACCCATATCGAACAGGTTGCGGCAAGGCTGAATTGGCCGTGCATCCGTATCAATCTGGATAGCCATATCAGCCGGACCGAACTGGTCGGGCGTGATGCCATTGTCTTGAAGGATGGTAAGCAAGTGACGGAATTTCAGGAAGGGCTGCTGCCCTGGGCGCTGCAAAATCCGGTCGCGCTGGTGTTTGACGAATATGATGCGGGTCGTCCTGATGTGATGTTCGTCATCCAGCGTTTGCTGGAGGCGGATGGCCGCATGACTCTTCTTGAGCAAAACCGCGTAATTACGCCGCATCCGGCGTTTCGTATTTTCGCCACCGCCAATACGGTCGGGCTGGGCGATACCACAGGACTTTATCACGGCACGCAGACGATCAATCAGGGGCAAATGGATCGCTGGCACATTGTAACGGCGCTGAATTATCTGCCGGAGGAACAGGAAATCGCCATTCTGCTGGCAAAACTGCCGGAATTCGCCAAAGATAAGGATAAACGCGAAACCGCCACCTTGATGGTGCGGATGGCGCATCTGACGCGGCAGGGCTTTAAGGCCGGTGACTTGTCTGTAGTGATGTCGCCGCGTACGGTCTTGCACTGGGCGGAAAACTATCTGATTTTTGATGATCTCGCACATGCGTTCCGCATTACCTTTATGAACCGCACCGATCCGATGGAGCACCGCGTTCTGGCAGAATATTACCAGCGTTGCTTCGGGGTGGAACTGTCCTATGACCGTGACGCCTGAAGAAAGAGAAGCTTTTGAAGCTGCCGTCGCGGCGGCGATGCGCGCCCTTGCCGAGGACGATGAGATTGATCTGACAGGTCTTGAAGAAATTGAAAACACCGGCGGTGATCTGCGCGGTGCGGCTGACCGCGAGGCATTCCGCCGCCGCTATCATAACCCCGTGCTGCATAAGAGATTGTCTCCGCGCAATGCGGATACGGCGATGGCGGCGACATTGCTGGAATATGCGCGTTGTGAAGCTTTGGGAGCAGCGCGGATGCGCGGTGCGGCGGCGAATATGCAGCATGCGATCGAGCAGGAAATCGGTGCAACGCCAACGGCGGCGCAAAGTGTTTATTTTTCTTTGTGGCAGGCATTGACGGGGCGCAAATTCTCGAAAGATTTACCAGCGGACGATACCGCAAGGATCGAACAACATGCGGAAATGATGAAAGAGGTGCTTTCTGACCAAACCGCCTACGCGCGGATGGGACGCGCGCTTTTAAAAGATCTCGGTTTTGAAACCGAAAGCGAGGCATTGCCGCCTTCGGACAGTTCTGCAGAGGGGGGCGCGCTTGAAGAGGATGCCTCTCCTGATGATAGCGGCAATGATGACAGCGGTGCGGCATCAGGTCAGGAAGACAGCATGCAGAAAATGATGGCGACAGCGGCGCTGGGCGAAGCGGAGGCTGCACAAAGCGACCCGCAAAATATGCGCCAGATGACCAATGCCTTGCTGGAGGAAATGGTGCGTGGTCGCAGTCAGCCGACGCAGGAACAGCAGATGGCGGAACTGCCGCAATATGCCCGCCAGTTTGCGCTGGAGATGGCGGATTACAGCTATAATATCTATACGACGGAATTCGATACGGTCGAGCAAGCTGGCAAGCTTGCAACGCAGGAAGAGCTGCTTGAGCTGCGCAAATATCTCGATGAAATGATGTCCTCCACCCAGAAAATGATCGGGCGTTTTGCGGCAAAATTGCAACGCTATATTCTGGCACGGCAAAAATACGCCTATCAGTTCAGCTATGATACCGGCTTGCTGGATCACAAGCGTTTGGGTGAAATTGTCACCAATCCTGAAAACCCGCTTTGTTATAAGCAAAGCCATGATGCGCCGTTCCGTGACACGGTGGTCAGTCTTTTGATTGATAATTCCGGTTCCATGCGCGGACGTCCGATTATGACGGCGGCTATCAGCACGGAAATTCTGGCGCGGACATTGGAGCGTTGTGGTATCCGCACCGAGATACTCGGCTTTACCACCAAACACTGGAAGGGCGGCGAATCGCAGAAAAAATGGAAGCTGGCAGGCAGTCCGCCTGCGCCGGGGCGGTTGAATGACTTGCTGCACATTATATATAAGGCGGCGGATATGCCTTGGCGGCGCGCGCGTATTGCGCTGAGTCTGATGCTGCAGGATGGATTGTTAAAAGAGAATATTGACGGTGAAGCACTGCTGTGGGCCTATGATCGTTTGCGGACGATGCCGGAGGAACGCAAAATTCTGATTGTGATCTCGGACGGTGCGCCGATTGATGATGCGACGCTGTCCTGCAATCACGGACAGTTTCTTGAAGAACATCTTCATAAAGTTATTCATTGGCTTGAAAACAAAAAGAACATAGAATTGCTGTCAATCGGCATCGGCCATGATGTGACGCGTTACTATCAAAAGGCCGTTAAAATTACCGATGTGAACGACCTTGCAGAAACGCTGGTCGATAAAATGATCGAAATGCTGTCTTAAAAAAGCGGAGAAAGATGTCAAATAACGGAAAATATAAACCGAAACCGATCAGCGGCTATCCGGAATGGTTGCCGGAATACCGCGCCATCGAACAGCAATGGATGGATATTATCCGCGAGGTTTTTGAAAGTTACGGCTATGCCAATATCGAAACTCCTTCGGTGGAAGAACTGGATGCCTTGATGGCCAAGGGTGCAGCAGATAAGGAGATTTACACATTGTCGCGCCTACAGGCGGATGAAGACGATGGTAGTGATGCCCGTCTGGCACTGCATTTTGACCTGACCGTGCCTTTTGCCCGCTATGCAGCGCAGTATTTCAATGATCTGACTTTTCCGTTCAAACGCTATCAGATGCAGCGCGTCTGGCGCGGTGAGCGGCCGCAAAAGGGACGCTTCCGCGAATTCTATCAATGCGATATTGATGTCATTAATATTGATAATCTGCCGCTGCATTTCGACGCGGAAGTGCCGGAGGTTATGCATGCCGTTTATAGCAGGCTCGACCTACCGGAAAAAATCCAAATCCGTATCAGTAACCGTAAAATTCTGACGGGCTATCTGCAAGGCATCGGCATTACGGCGGATCATATTCAGGATGTGACGCGTATTCTGGATAAGCTGGAGAAAATCGGTGCAGAGGCTGTTTGTGGGCAGTTGGTGGATGAGGCCGGGTTGACAGCGGAGACGGCTGAAAAAGCGCTGGCATTGGCATCCATTCGCGGCGACGGTTACGCCGTATCGGAAGCGGTAACGGCGCTGGGCATCGAAAATGATGTTATGCAGGAAGGGCTGGAAGAGCTGGCCTTCGTACTGGGTGCGCTGGATCATTTGCCGGAAGGTGATGTTATCGGCGATTTGTCGATTGTGCGCGGCCTTGATTATTATACGGGAACAATTTTGGAAGCCGTGCTGGTGGATGATCCCGGTTTTGGCTCTGTCGGTTCAGGCGGGCGTTATGATGACTTGACCGGCAATTTCATCAATAGAAATATGCCCGGCATTGGCATCTCGATCGGTCTGACACGCTTATTCGCGCGCATGATGGATCGGAAGGCTTTATCGCCGCAGCGTTTTTCTCCTACGGAAATACTGGTGATACAACCGGATAAGGATTCCTATGATATGGCGCATGAGACAGCGGCTGTTTTGCGCAATCGCGGTTTTAAGGTCGAATTGTTCCATTCCCCGACCAAGTTGAAAAAACAGCTGGCCTATGCGGAAAAGAAAGGTATCCCTTATGTCTGGTTCCCGCCTTTTGCGGATGGAAAAGACCATGAGGTCAAAGACATGCAGGAACACACACAGGAAAATGCCAATCCTGCGAACTGGCAACCGCAGGACGGGAGAATTTTACGTTTACAAAAAAACGTGTAAACTATTCTTTATGTTTCTTATGATAGATTTGAAATAGGAACAAAATCCGGAAAAGCTAAAAATAATGACAAAGATGTTGGAAAAAACGATGATGATGCGTATTGCAGGAGTTCTTATGTTTGTGTTTCTTTTGGCTGTCGGCCTGATGCCGACAAAGGCCGTCGCGGGTGAATACCGCTTGGAGCACAATGCCTGCAGCTTCTCCATGGTGTTTCCCGGTGCGCCGTCAATTGTGCCGATCTGGCCCGGTGAAGAAAGCATTTTTGCAAGATTTCTGGTCGGCGCGCCGCTGAAAGAGCGGCATGACAATATCCGTGCGTTAAAAATCGTTTACAGCGAATCAGATTTTACGACTGGCGATGCCGTGACAGTTGATGCTTATTGTATGGTATTTGATCCGGAAATTGCGGGTGAGTCCTTTTCACCCAACGAGATGCTTGTCTTGCTGAAAAATGCGATTGAACAGAATGACTCCGAACGGTTGAAGTCAGCCTTTTCACAGGCCAATGTCGACTTTGTCGAGCAGGAGAACGGTATCAGCTGGATGAAACTGCGCGCTCTGGTCGAGGAAACCCAGCACGGATATAACGGAGTTACCGCCTATGCACGTGATGTTTTTACCTATAAAAACAATGCCTTGATTATGTTTGTGCGTTATTCTGCCGAGAATAAGGCATTTCAGGAAGGCGTGAATATCTTGCTGTCCTCCTTTATGTTGACGGAATAAAACCACTCCCGCTTCTCTATGTCTTTTTTCCGCGCGGTCTTGCGCGCGGCTTTGCAGTATGCGCGATAGATAAAATTTTAGATATCTTTTATGCAAGCTTAAGCTTTCCGTAAGCAATATATGTTATTTTTAATGAATAATAATAGAAGAGTGTATTGTGGGAAGGGCGTAAGGATATGTTTCTTAACGGGGGAATGGATTTTTCATTGATGCGTGCGCTTGTTATTGATGATAACGAGTTTGTGCGGTTTATGGTTGAAAAGCATCTTTTAAGCTTTGGTTTTCAAAAAGTTTTTTCTGCTGATGATGGATTTGAAGGGTTGCGGTTTTTAACGCGGGAAAAACCCGATGTCGTCATCTGCGATATTAATATGCGTCCTGTGAATGGCTTTGAGTTTTTAAAGCAGGTGCGTCGTCTGGAAACGCCGTTACGTAGTGTGCCGATCATTTTCCTGACCAGCCATGCCGACGAAAATTTCGTCAAAAAAGCCATAGAGCTTCAGATTGATGCTTATTTGTTGAAGCCGGTTATGCCGATTTTTTTGAAAAAGCACATTATGAAGATTATGGAGCAAAAGCTTCGGGCTTAATTTACGCCACTATTTCCGCTTCCGTATAGCCTTGCAAATACAACAGGGAGGATAAATCGCCGTGCCGTATGCGGTATGGCGTGACAGCCTCCACTTTGGGTTTCGCGCGGAAGGCGACTCCTATTCCTGCAGCCTCCAGCATCGGAATATCATTCGCACCGTCACCGACGGCCAGTACGTCACTGTTGCCAAGATGCAGTTTGCTGCGTTCATCTTCCAGAATGGCCCGTTTGCGAAGGCTGTCGAGAATAGGCGGGATCACCTGTCCGGTCAGAGCGCCATCGGCAATATCCAAAATATTACTATGCGCAGCATGACAGCCGAGACGTGCGGCGACTTTATCGGCAAAAACGGTAAAACCGCCGGAAATTAAAACGCAGCGGGCACCATTTTGCCGCATGGTTTTGACCAGTTTTTCCGCACCGGGCGTGTCTGTCAACGCGGCAAAGGTTTCATCCAGCTTGCTGGCCGGCAGGCCTTTTAACAGGGCGACGCGTTCAGTCAAGGAGGCGGCAAAATCTATTTCGCCGCGCATGGCGCGTTCGGTCACGGCGGCGGTTTCTTCGCCAAGCCCCAGATGGGCGGCAATCAGATCCAGCCCTTCCTGCTCGATCAAAGTGGAGTCCATATCGGCGCAAAGCAGTTTTTTGCGGCGGGCCGGGTTGTTATCCTGCAACACGGCATCGATTTTTTGCGTATCGCATTCCGCTGCGAGATCCTGCAAAACCGCTGCGGCGCGAGGAGCGTCGTCAAAGAAAAAATCGACGGCTTTGTCCTGATGTAAAACCGTGCTGTTATCAGCTTTTATTTTATTTATGAATTCTGCGGGCAGGGTGCGTTCCGCGCCTGCAATCAGCGTGAGAATTTGCGTCATCTTTTCGTCCGTATTTGCCTTGCGATTTTGCCGTCAGAGGCATACACTTTAGCAGGAATCAGACACGGCGAAAAGGAACAATAAAAAATGACGCAGTTTGAAAAACCCGCCACGCGCCCGGGGCGTCCCACATTTTCTTCGGGGCCTTGCGCAAAATTTCCGGGTTGGAGCTTGGACGGTTTAAAAGATTTTCATCCCGGGCGGTCTCACCGCGCTGGTGGAGAAGTAAAAAAGCTTGAAGCGGTGATTGAACGCTCACGCAAGCTGCTTGGCATACCGGAAGATTATAAAATCGCAATTACCCCTGCCTCGGATACCGGCGCATTTGAAATGGCGCTTTGGAATTTGCTGGGGCCGCGCGGTGTGGATGTGATGGCATGGGAAGTCTTTGGAAAAATCTGGGTTGTGGATATTGTGGCGGAGCTGCGTATCCGTGACGTTCGCGTTTTTGAATCCGATTTCGGCATGCTGCCTGATCTTGCGCAAATTGATACGGATCGTGATGTGGTCTTTACATGGAACGGTACAACATCGGGCGTGCGGATTCCGGATGGTGGCTGGATTAAAGACGACCGCAAGGGGCTGACCATTTGTGATGCGACGTCGGCGCTGTTTTCAATGGATATTCCGTGGAACAAGCTGGATGCCGTGACATGGTCATGGCAAAAAGTGCTGGGCAGCGAAGGGGGGCACGGTATGATTGCCTTATCACCGCGTGCCATTCAGCGCCTTGAAAGTTACAAACCCGAACGTCCGTTGCCGAAATTGTTCCGTATTTCCAAAAAAGGCAAAGTTTCTCAGGATCCGTTTGTCGGCAAAACCATCAATACGCCGTCTATGCTGGCGGTAGAGGATTGCCTGACGGCGCTGAATTGGGCGGAAGAAATCGGCGGGCTCCCGGCGATGCAAAAACGCAGTGATGACAATCTTGCGGCTGTTGCCGCATGGGCTGCGGAAAAGGACTGGATTGATTTCCTGCCCGAGGAAGAAGCGATCCGTTCGAATACAAGCATCTGTTTGAAACTGACTGATACCTGGTTTCTGAACCGACCCTCGGAAGATCACTGGCCGATTGTCAAATCTGTGCAGAAGCTTTTGGAAGGCGAAGGGGTAGCCTATGATTTCGCCAATCACCGTGATTCTGTTCCGGGTTTCCGTTTCTGGGGCGGCGCAACCGTGGAAAAAGCCGATATCGAAGCTGCGCTGGATTGGCTGGATTGGGGATATCGCACCGTGCGTGCGCAGTACGAGCAGGAGGCTGCTTAGGAGAAGAAAACGGATGAAGTGTGTGTTGTAAAGGTTTAATAGGTAGTAGTTTTTAGGAGTGTGTAGGAATGTCAGCAGTGCGTGTACTGATTAGTGACTCGATGTCTGACCGTGCGGTCGAAATTTTAAAGCAGCGCGGTGTGGAGGTCGATTTCGTACCCGGCTTGTCGCCTGATGAGCTGAAAGACAAAATCGCCAATTATGACGGTCTTGCCATCCGCTCTTCAACGGTGGTGACGCCCGATATTATTTCCGCAGCAACAAATCTGAAAGTCATTGGCCGTGCCGGTATCGGTGTGGACAATATTGATCAGAAGGCCGCAACCGATGCGGGGATTGTCGTGATGAACACGCCGTTCGGTAATGCCATTACCACGGCGGAACATACGATTGCGATGATGTTTGCCATCAGCCGCCGTATTCCGCAGGCCAATGCCTCGACCCATGCCGGAAAATGGGAAAAATCCGGATTCATGGGGCAAGAGCTTTACGCGAAAACGCTGGGAATTGTCGGTTGCGGTAATATTGGTAAAATCGTTGCATCCCGCGCTTTGGGGCTGCAAATGAAAGTCATCGCCTATGACCCGTATCTGGCGGATGCGCAGGCGGCAGAACTGGGCGTGGAAAAAGTCGATCTGGATACGCTGGCGGCGCGCGCGGATTATATTACGCTGCATACGCCTTTGACCGATAAAACCCGTGGACTGGTTTCCAAAGACTTTCTCGCCAAAACAAAGCAGGGCGTTTACATCATCAACTGCGCACGCGGCGCATTGGTGACGGAAGAAGATTTGCTGGATGCTTTGAACAGCGGCCATGTCGCCGGAGCGGCGCTGGATGTTTTTGTTGTGGAGCCAGCGAAAGATAATATTCTGTTCGGTCATGAAAATGTGATCTGCACACCGCATCTGGGTGCGTCGACCGTTGAGGCGCAGGAAAATGTTGCTGTGCAGGTGGCGGAACAGATTGCCGATTTTCTGCTGACAGGCGCGGTGCAGAATGCGCTGAATGTGCCCTCGGTCAGTGCCGAAGATGCGCCGAAGCTGAAGCCTTATATGGCATTGGCAGGGCAGCTGGGTGCATTGATCGGACAAATCGCGCAAAGCCCGATCAAGTCGATCCATATCATTTATGAAGGCGCAGTTAGCCGCCTGAATGTCAAACCGTTGACATGTGTGACGGTGGCCGGATTGCTGCAACCGGTACTGGACGGCATCAACATGGTCAATGCCCCTGTTCGTGCGGCGGAACGCGGCATTAAAATCAGCGAAACTTTCTATGAAAGCAGTGCGGATTTCCACACCCAGATCAGGCTGGAAGTGGAAACCGAGAACGGCAAAATCAGCGCCAGCGGAACATTATTCGGTGATCAGTCGCCGCGTGTTGTGAATATTGACGGTGTTCCGGTCGAGGCCAGCCTGACACCGCATATGCTGTTTATGCGCAATGAAGACAAGCCGGGTCTGATCGGTGCGCTGGGAACGCTGCTGGGGAATGCGGGCATCAATATCGCCGATTTCCGTCTGGGGCGCGCCGAAGGGACGGGGCAGGCATTGGCCATTGTGTCCGTGGATGAGGCATTAACGCCGGAGGTGTTGAAGCAAATTCTGGAGCTGCCGCAAATCGCCCGTGCACACGCTTTATCGTTTTAATTCTGTGTGATTTTTATAAGCTCATGATCCTCTGCAATATGGAGGGTCATATCCGCCTTTGCGGGCAGCGTTTCAAGGTTGCGGCGGGTGATGCGTTCGGCTTGCCCGGTAAACAGGCGGATTGCCTCGTCGCTCATGGCTTTTTCCGGCGCATGGGCAAAGGTCTCGGCTTCCTGTTGTTTGCGCCAATGAAACACGGAGTCGAATGACGGAATTTTGATAAAGATCAGCTTGTCGATCTCATCCCACAGCGCGGGATAATCGCGACGCAGATAAAGGTCAATTGCGCGCCGCCATGCGCCGTCAGGGTCTTTTTGGCGCTCGAAGTCGTTCAGCGGTTCCGCCAGTTCTTCCGTATTTTCTGCGGGCAGGGCGCCCAGACACCAGCCTTCAAATAAAATTACATCAGGCTGCCCGTTAAAGACGGTCCAGTCTGCTGGCGCACTGCGGTCATCGACAGATTTATCAAAAAAGGGAATGGCGGTCTTCTGTCTCTGTTTCAGCGATTGAAAGGTTTTTAGCCCGAGCGCGATATCATGTGTGCCGGGTAGGGTGCGGGTTGCGAATAGCGGATGCACCTCTTGCGCCATTGCGGCACGTTCCGCTTTGGTCTTGTAGATATCATCAATGGAAAACTGCACAACGCGCAGACCGTGCTGCTGAGACAGAGCCGCCGCCAATGCGCGGGTAAGGGTCGTTTTTCCTGATCCTTGGCTGCCGCTGATGCCAATGGTTAGTGTGCCGTCATGTGCCTCATGCCATGCGGCAATCTGCGCGGCAATTTTGTCGCGCTCAGCCGTCATTTTCAACGCACCAGTTCGTAGAGCGCTACGGCAGCGGCGTTAGAGACATTCAGGCTTTGAATGGCACCTTTTGATGGCAGCCGTACCAGAACATCACAGCTTTCAGCCGTCAGGCGGCGCATGCCGTCGCCTTCCGCCCCCATTACCAGTGCAATACCGGCGTAAGAGGACAGATTCTTATCAGCTGTCAGCTCTGCCAGCGTCATTGCGCCGCGTTCGTCAAAACCTGCGCAAAGAATGCCGTGTTTTTGCAGTAAAGCGATGCTGCGCGCCAAATTAACCTCGCGTAAGATCGGCACATGTTCCACGGCACCAGATGCGGATTTTGCCAATGTTCCGGTAATCTCCGGCGTGTGGCGGTCTTGGACAATCAGTGCCTTTGCACCGAAGGCGGCGGCGGAACGCAAAATCGCACCGATATTATGCGGGTCGGTCACTTGATCGAGAATGACCATGATATTCTCACGGATATGGCCGTCACTCTGCGGCAGATCGGCGCAGAAATCTTCCAATGAAGGGATTTGCAGCGGCTGAACCTGAAGCGCCATGCCCTGATGGACAGCGTGCTCAGGCAGCATTTTCTCCAGCGCGATTTTATCAATGATTTGCAGCTCGGGGCGTTTCATGCCCGCCTTTTGTGCTTTTTCCAGTGCGGGGGCGAGTAGTTTTTTGCCGGCTTCGGTGACGTAAATACCCTGAACCCGCCGTTGCGGGTTTAGAACGGCTTCACGTACGGCATGCACGCCGAACAGCATGGCCTGTTTTTGCCAGTCATCGCGTCCGGCACTGCGTATTTTTTGCGGAGCCGCGGCAGGCGGGCGCGGAGCGTGTTTTTTTGCGCCGCGTTTGTCAGTGGGGCGTCTACCGGAGGGGCGTTTTTTTTGCATTTTTGTCCTTTCAATCTTGACAGACAGGGTCAATACAATGTATCCCGTTCTTGGATATGTTTCCACTCAATTTAAAATTCCCTGATGATGGAGGGGTGGCCGAGTGGTTAAAGGCAGCAGACTGTAAATCTGCCCGCATAGCGTACACAGGTTCGAATCCTGTCCCCTCCACCACTTAGTCTGCCATAGCAGGCATTCAGAGAATGTACCGCCTCAAGCCCCGCGTTTCGCGGGGCTTTGCGTTTCAGTTCGTGGGCATCACTGAACGTCGCTTTTTTATGAATTCACCTCTTTTGGTTTTGCTGCGTATTTTAACAGGCTATATCGCAGAATCTGAAAAAGCTTTGTTTATGCGGTGACGAAAGATACAATCTAACGACGTGTTGAATTTATACTCTTGATTAGCCGGTTATGACTCCTAGCGCACATCTTATGGCCAGTTGGCTTGTCTCGCATTCGATAGATGTGAGTAGACGCGAGCGTATTTTAATCACTTTGTCCGGCGTCGTTCCGGATATTGACGGTGTCGGCTACTTTGTTGATTTGGTCACGGGGTTAAGGGGAAAAGAAACCTATTTCTATCAAGAATACCACCATGCCGTTGGTCATTCATTGTTGTTTGGTCTCGTCTTCGCTCTCGTCTCATATTGGTTTTCTTCAAAGAAACGGGTGCATGTTGCCGTGCTTTGTTTTGCCGTATTTCATCTGCATTTGTTGGCAGATATTGTGGGATCACTGGGGCCTGACGGCTACAATTGGCCTATTAAATATTTATGGCCTTCTTCCGGGTTGGAGTTATCCTGGTCCGGACAGTGGCTGCTGAATGGTTGGCAGAATATCCTGATTGCCGCTTTATTGTTTCTGGGCTGTGCTTTTGTCACGATGGCACGTAAGCTGTCTCCGTTTGAGCTGATTTCAGTAAGACTGGATAAGGCATTTTTCGAGATATGTTCGGCTGTGGCGTCTTTGATAAAAAGACGGCAGTCAGATTAAAATCGTTTTTTTTTATGACTGCCCCCGCAATTTGTTTGATTGGACCCGTCATACCCCTGCGGCATTGACAAGATGTGTCCATCTCTTAATATATGAGTGATTTTAAATATGATAGTGAAAGCATAAAATGATCCTAACTGGAAAAATCGTTTTTAACCGCGTCAGCAGGGGAAGCAAAAGCGACCGTATTGCGGCGTTTTTGCAGACAAAAAACGAGATGCTGCCAATCCGTCTTAAAGATGGCAACCCCTTTATGCAGGACAAAGAGCTCGCCGCATATCAAGACAAAGATGTCATCATTCAGGACGCGGAAATACGGAATATAAACAATAAGGCGACGGTGCTGATACAATCCAAAAAACATATCGGTATCCGGCCTTAAGCCTGTATTGAAAGCGCGATGGTCGCGTTAGATTTACGAGGAAGTCTGTGCGTTTTAGTCTGACACCAACCTGACCGCCTTCCTAGCCTCGTAAATGACCGAAATACGCTAAAAATTCCATTATCAACCATGGTTCTCGTCCGCCATGGTCGGACAAAACATTCGCAAGAATTTTCTCTCTTTCATGTTGATCCAGCCAAATACTGGAACAGCGGGGGCAAACATTAATTTCTACATTGTGGAACATATAGATACCCATGTTGACTTTATCGGTTGGGCATTGGAAGTCGGCTTCGCCGTTTATTTGCGGTGCGCAAAGATCGTCGCTAAAATCCGGCAGTGAAAAAACCTCATCGGTTTTTTTCAGGGCCATGATGCTGTCATGGCTATACCAAGATCCGTGGCATGTATTGCATTCCAATATTTCAACGCTATCTTGGTCGTGAATGGTGAGAGTGGTTTGATCATGAGGGCATTTAATCATTGCATGTCTCCTGCCGGATTTGTTAGATGAACTTCTCAATAGCGACCTTTTCGCCTGATAAGACCGAGGGTGGTTATCAGGAGGCAAGGGTGCCGAGTGTTTGCCATGCTGATTGTGCCAGACTTAGCCCGCATTGGCCTTTTGTAATATCCTCGTTATGGACAAGGTCATACAAGTCTTCGGCATAGCCTTTGTCTATTTCCAGACGTTCTAAATAGGCGCGGTTTTCTTCCGGTATCGAAAGGCGTATGAGATTGGCCATGGACAAGAGTTGTAAAAATTCGTCTTCAAGCGGCAGATCCAGATTCCGGCAGTCATTTATCGTGTCGCGCAGATATTGCAGACTGGTTCTGGAAGGGCGTTGACGGTAAGTCGGGCCATAGGAACATGCTATAATCGCTGCTTTGTTTTCTAAAGAAAAACCATCTTGGATAAAATAGCGGGATGCGGTATTGGCAACGCATGCAATGGCTTTGGCTGTTTTATTATGATCGTCAACGGTGTCGACCATCTGAAACTTATAACAATTGCTGTGCTTTGGGTTTTCACGATCTCCAAAACGTTTGATCCAATGCTGTGCGCGTGACATGGAGGTTGGCATATCTTTTGGATCCAGCATTGTTTCTAATACGGCACCGGGTGTGACAGCATTTTCATTCGCCGAGGCGAGTCCCAAGGCAATACCCGGTTCTGCTTCCGTGCCGCGATAATACGGGTCTTGCACACAAAAGGCGCGCCGCCATTTCGGCACATTGGCGCGGTATTGTTTTGTAATGTCATCTGTATGGGGTTCATTAATCAGGGATCCGAACCCGAAGGCTCTGAGGCATCCGTCACGTTCAATATTACTGACGATCTCATCTGCAATCGCGTGATCCTCTATGCTTAAACTTTCCTGTAGTAATTTTTTTAAAGTGGCGCGTTCAGTTTTGCCAAAACTAATCAAATTTATTGCTCCTAATAATACGTGATCAAATAACACTCAATATTTGCTTGATTGCTATTATGTTACGATAAAGACTGGTGGAAATAAACCGCGTCCTCGTGTGGCGCTGTTCTATGGCTTGGATGAAGGCCGTTTGTGCGGCTGTCTGGCGGTTTTGGTGTTTTTCTGCTCCAGAAATTTGTCAAAATACGCGATAACATTTTCTTTCTGATTATGTACGGCACCGCGATAGGCCCAGTCATCAGCGGAATGGATGGCGACACCGTTGTCCGTCAGATAGCGCACTACTTCCAGATGGCCATGTTCGGCGGCAAAAATCAGCGCCTCACCGTTGCCAGCATTTAAATTGGCACCCTTTGTGTGTAAATATTTGACGATTTTTAATTGTCCGTGTGATGCCGCCGTTCTCAGGGCACGGTCGCCGCCCGCGCGTATTTCCGCTCCTTTTTCCACCAACAATTTTACAACCGGAAAGCAGCCGCGTGACGCTTGTGCCAAGGCGATATCATCTTCGGCATGGATATTCGCCCCCCGTTCAATCAATTCAGGCACATCGTCAAATGCGTCAATCTCGCAGGCCTCCAGCATGCGCCATGTCAAATAAGCGCGTCGTAGCGGCGTAACAGTCTTTTCTTTTACGGCTTTCGTTGCTTTTTGAAAAATCTCTTTTAAACGCATGCCGTCCTCTTATGTCTCTTGTTTATTGCGATATGTGCCGCAAGAGTAATTTTACATCTCTCTGTGTGTATATATTGAAATAATATTATGACTATATCAGAAAAATATAAAGGGGCAAGAAAAATAGGGGGGAATAAACCGTACCGGATTGTTACGGGAAAATTTTCAGTCTTCGGAAAAAAGATCATGTGCGCAGAGCGGCTTGCTAAAGCAGATATAATCAGAGATATTATTGGCATGGAACAGAGATTGTTTTGCGTAATGGAAAGAAGGCCGAAATGAAATATTTTGCCGTTGTCGTTATTTGTACACTCTTATCATTGGCACCTCATGCGGCATTCGCTGAAAACGGTGATGACAAGAGAGCATCCGTTTCACACACCGAGGTTGTGCAAGATTGGTTGAACAAGTTTCATGGCGCCGAACGCGGAGTATTGACCCTGCAAAGCAATGCGTCTTTATCCGCTGTTTTCCCGGGATACAGTTTTTACAGTTTTTATTTTCGGCAGTATCCAATCGCCCGTGAAACGCCTGAATCTTTCTCTGCTGCCAATATACTCGTTCAATCGCCGCAGGATGAAATCATCCATGTCACCACCGACGGTGAGCTGCTGGCATTTTTTCAGTCACATTTGAACCTGCAGCAGAACCTGCGCGCTGTTTTCATTGCTGAAGCATGGCTGATCCTCTCTCCGCAGCTTTTGCAAGACGGATTTTATGATTTTTCCGCGCCGGAAATAGAGTCTACGCAGGATGATGCCTTGACGATCTTGGGGCATGTCAATCTAACCAATGGCGGGAAAGGGAAGGTGCATGCCAGATTGGAATTTAGCCCGGCTCATATGTTGTTGAATGCGACGACGACCCCCGACATACAAAGCGGGATCCGCCCGATATGCCAGGCCAGCAAGTTACTCGATAGCGACCCTATTGTGCGTAAAATGGCCGCGCAGGATATTCTTGTCATGGGATCAAAGGCAAAATTTTATCTGGACGAGCAACGATTAAAAGCCGATCCCGCGCTCAAAAAAGCAATCGACGGGATTTGGCTTCAAATCGTGACGGAAGGTCGTTGAGCTTGATCAAGGACGCTGCTGTCGATTAACGTAATTTTATGTGCGGTCGGGCTGCATATTTATTTCAAAACATATGAAAGTTGAGAAAAAACGTAAGATAGTTTCGCATTTTCAAAAATATGTGAATAAATTGATTGTGCCCGCCCTTTGATTCTGATAACCTTTTTCCCTAATAATAGAAAATGTGCAATATTATTAGTTGAAGGGGATCATGTTATGAAATTTTCATTTCGCAAAAAATCAAAAGAAAAGGTTCAAGAGGAAGCGCCGGTTGTTGAAGAAACGGCCATCGGTGCGGAGGAAGAGCAACAGCAAGAGCCCGAAATTGATTATGCTGCGCAAGCGAAAGACATTCGTGAACTTCTAGGACATATCTCTACAGAAGAAAAACCAAGTGTACAGGACGCAAAAATCTTTGAGCGTGCCTTTTCCAAAGCGACACGGGCCGTTCTGGAACATGCGGAGCTGGCAACAGAGGCAACCGTGCAAGCCTTCGTTGATTATGCCGGTAAGGTTGATCATGCAGAATTGCGGTACGATGGTGTGGCACGCTTGGGTGCGATTGCCGTTCAATATCCCGAATATGCCGATCTGGTCGTGGAAACGCTGCAAGGTGCTTTGCTTGATAAAGATGAAGAGGTGCGCCATTCGGCCATATATTCTTTGCGGGGCATTGGTGAAAGTAATCCGGAGAAAATGGATGTTGTGGTGCAAATGCTCACAGACGCAACCAAAAGCGCCTATCGCGATGTTCGCGAGGATTCTGTTTTGGGTCTGACAGCATTGGCTGTAAAAAATCCTGATTATGCGGAAAGTGTTATCGAGACATTATCCGGTTTGTTAAGTGATCCTTCGGAAGGAGAAAACGGGCAGCAATTCTATCGCGTACGTATCAAATGTGCACGCCAATTGGGTGTGATGGGGCTGGAAAATGACGATCAGGTCGATAATGTGCTGGACGCTTTGGAAACGGGGCTGGAAGATAAAGACATCTTTGTCCGTTACCGCACAATTGACTCTATGGAAGCAATTGCCAAAAAGCACGAAGATAAGATAGAGCGGGTTATTTCCAGCATGGAAGCATCGAAAGAGAGCGCTGTCTTTGTTGTCAAAGGAAGAATTGACAGCGTTGTGCGTACTTTGAATCCGCCGCCGGAGCCGGTGAAAACCGCTGCAGAAATTGCAGAGGAGAAAAAACGCGCTGAAGAGCGCCAAAAAGAGCTCGCCGCCGCGGAAAAAGAACGTGAAGCAGCTGTGCAGAAACAGGCAAAAGCGGAGCAGCAAAGGAAAGACCGCATGGATACTGTTAAGCGGCTTGCCAATAATCTGCCAGGCAAAAAGCTGTAAACGTCTCAATGCGGCGGTGAAATGGGTGTTAAAAATTATTTGATCGAAGGTGTGTCCGGTACCGGAAAAACGACGGTGGCCGAAGCGTTGCAGCGACGCGGCTATCATGTTGTTCACGGTGACCGGGAACTCAAATATCGGGGCGACCCAAAGACCGGCGAACCGCTGGAAGAACCTCTCCATACCAGCGAATGGGACAAGGCCGTCTGGCGGCAGAAACATCAGCTTTGGGATATAGATAAAGTCAAAGCCGTGATTGCTGATCACAGCGTGTCCATCTCTTTTTTTTGCGGTGGTTCCAGAAATTTCCCTCACTTCATTGATTTGCTGGACGGCGTTTTTATTCTGAATGTTGACGATCTTGAAACATTGTATCGGCGGCTTGACGAGAGAGTGGCACGCGATCCGACGGATTGGGGCGGCAAACCGGAGGAGAAAGAGCTTGTCGCAAAACTTCACCGGACAAAGGAGGATATTCCTCACGGCATCTCTATAGATGCGACGGCACCGCTTGAAAGCGTTGTGGATGAAATTTTGAAAAAGTGTACTGCGTAGAAAATTTCGATACACCGGATCCTTGGTCATGAGTGACGGAATGATACCCGCCACTATTTGACATAGTATTTAAATTCATGCTATAGTCATCCGGTAAAAAATCAACCTTCGGACCGGATATGACAGAAGGCATAGTACAGCCAAATTGGGATGCGAAACTGATAGACGCCGTCAAATCAAAGGATTTGACGGTGGTTGAGGATGTGCTCGATCAGGCAGCGCCCGACATAAAGGCAGAGAATGCCCTGATCTGGGCAGCTCATCTTGGACTGGAAGATATTACCCGCCGTTTGGCGAGGCTGGAGGAAATCAATCTGAATGCCGAGACGAAGGGAAAATGTGTGCTTGAATGGGCGCTGGATAGCGGGCATATCGGTTGCGCAGAAATACTGTTGGAGGCGGGGGCTGATGGCACGCTCGTCAAGACACCTTATAAGAAACGGTGTCCTTCTCTTTTTTCCTTTTCGGATGAGGAATGGGCAGAGATGCTTATCCCGGCGATTAAAGAAAACAATGATGAAGCGGTCAAAAACTGTCTTGAGCACAATATTCCGCAGGATAAGTTGCAAAGTGCTTTGCTGTGGGCGGCGCATCTCGGCAATGAGGGAGCACTTCGGCAGCTGGTAAAAATTCCGCATATGGATATGGATCAGAAAGACGATAAAAACACACATAACGCGCTTAGCTGGGCGTTAACACAGAGCCATATCGGTTGCGCAAAAATTCTGGTGCAGGCCGGAGCCGACTATACCAGTCTGAGTAACGAGCAGCAGAAAAAATATAGAGAGAGCATTCGAACACTGCGTGCCATCCAGCCATATCAGGCCGTGAATGATGACATTGTCATTAAATACGAAGGATATACCGTAGATACGGGTGATCTGACACAAATATTCAATTTCAAAAAGCGCACTGTTACGGAGCGCGTCGGCGAGTCGCTTGGTGCCCCCGTATCTTTTGATCAATTCCGCGCGAATGCCGAGGATATACGTGAGGCATATGATTGGATGAAAAAACGAAACAAAAAAACGCCGGCTCCTTTTTCCGCGCGGCCGCGAAAACTCAACAAACGCCATAGTTGATAGCGCGCAAATTCCCCTGTCAGGAGGCGGATGAAAATCATGTCTTCCGTTTTTTTGTCGTGATACGCTAATCCTGAGGTGAAATTCATCGCTTCAAATTATTTTAGGAAACACGCATGTCTGAGGCAGCTTTGTTCAAATCCCAATTAGGGGATGATTGGGATAAGATCGATCCAAATATTCAAACACGCTTTAATGCAGACCCCGCACCGGGCAGACCGATCATCTATAAAGGGAAGATGACGGTCTTAAGGCGATCCTGGCTCGGATGGTTGATTGCGAAATTGACTTTTTTTACAGACGGGGCGTTTTGCGCATGGAACGGAACAGATATCGAAGCGGATATCGAAGTCTTCAAAAAAGACGGCAGTGAGGATATTCACAAAATTCGGCGCTATTATTTTCCTGACAAGAAAAAAACTTATATTTTTAAATCTCATATGCATTTAAACGAGCAAGGGGAATTATTGGAATTCGTCGGCGCCGGATTGGGGATGGTTGTGAAAGTTCAAGAGAAAAATCACGCGCTGTTTTTTACAGACGGTGGATGTTTCTTTCACATCGGGACGTATCGTGTTTCGATGCCGTCTTTTTTAACGCTGGGAAAAATAAAATTAACGCATACCAATACGGGAAAAAACCGGTTCAAAATTGTTATCGATATAACGCACCCGCTATTCGGTCAATTATTTTACCAGGAAGGTGTTTTTGAAGACACGCCTCCACCCGCTGCAATTTAGAGGGTTTTTCAGCTCATCCTTGTCGCAGAGTTAAGGCGTGTACGGGCGGCGCGCCTGCGGCAAGCGGTCGGAGCGTTACCGGAACCGCGCCGCGAAATCATTTATGAAGCGCAGATTGATTAATCTTCTTGGTTTTGGTGGTTCTTCACCGGTTGCCAGCTTATCCGCTTTTTTTGCCGCTTTGGCAAGCGCCGCCTTCACGGTTTCCGACTGGGCGATAGGAAGGACGACCTTATCCTGCTCTTCGCCTGTCCAGGGGCGATACAGCGTCAGGTTGGGAATGACGATTTCCTCCCGTTTAAAGACATGCAGGCCGCTGTCATTGACCCGTGATGTCCATTGGAATGATGTGGTTTCTTTGGGGGCGTTTGTAATGGCGGCGCATTCCTGCCAAAAAGCGTCCATATGCTCTTTTTGCGGGCTGTCTTCAATCGCCTCGACATTGCGGAATGCGCGCCAGAACAGATTGCGCAAAGGCTGATGCAGCTGGTAGGCGCGCTGGAACAGCTTGGCGTCCTGCGCATCTTTAAAAACATCTTTGAGAACATAGGACATGATCTGCCCTTTATCCTTGGTTTTCTTTTCCATCTCCCGCAATTTTGCCGAACGTTTTTCCCGCAAAATCTGGTCGGAGCCGTTAAATTCATTATCGGCATCCAGTAACATCGGGACGGCGACTTCGATGCCGTCATCATCCAAGATGCGAATAATCCCCATATTATAGGTGACAATATCATTTGCGCTTTGTCCCGTTGCGCGAAAGAAGTCCTCGACATCGGCGACAATTCCGGGGCGCGGCGTTTTCTGAAAAAAATCCTCATAAAGCTCAATGCCGGGATATATGGCGACGGTGAAGGGGATGTCTTTTGCATCATCCGATTGTTTGGATTTGATCGGGAGCGTTTTATCCTCGACCCATCCCAGCGGTTGAACGATGGCGGGATTCATCAAATCTTCGATATCTGTGGGGCCGATACGGATAACAACGCCGTGGCTGTTCAGAAACAACAGGTCGTGATGCGTTCCGCGGTATATTTGTTCCGGTTTGGGTGCGGGCAGCCCCATTTGCTGCAAAATTGCGCGGGCGCGTGTGGCATAGGGTTCGTCATTCAAATAATCAACAGATCGCATATCGCGACGGATATCCTGTCCCTCTTTGCGGTCTGTTTGGCACCAGCCATAGCTGAATGCGGTCTGTTGCGTATCATCTGCCATTGGTAAACGGCTCTTTTCCCATCATAAAAAACCCACCAGAATATATTACATAAAAATCAATAACAAAACCTTAAGAGACGGGGCGGTTATTTGATGGTATCTGAAGGTGCCGATTAACGGCTGCGCTTATTATGTGCCTGATTTTTATGGTGGCGGATCATTGAGAACGGGTGTTTGCTGGCGGCGAATTTGTGCCATTGTCCCTCGGGCTGTGCAAGCCGGTCGGCCAGAATGGTTGCAACCTGCGGGCTGAAAATGAGACCGAGATGGCTGGAATTGACTTCGATATTTTCCGTCTTTTTATCTTCAGGCAGCAAACAGGTTTTCCAATGCACGATACCGTCCCATTGCGTGTACACGGATGTCATGGGCGGCTCGATAGGCAGATCGGGGTCAAAAGCAATTTCAGGCTCTATATCGGGGTTTAGATGCGAGAAAAGCGGGCTTAAAACCGTTGCGTCAGGATGTTTGACGACTTGGAAAGGGCTTCCCAAAGAAATGACGTCACGCACCATGTCGGGAAATTCCCGTGCCAGCTCCCGCGCATAGATACCACCTAAGCTCCACCCGACCAAACTGACTTTTTGCCTGCCGTTTTGCTCATAGACTTCATGTAAGCGGTCTTTTATATGCGTGAGTGTTTCCTCGGACGGGCCCCAGTTTATGCCGCCTTCCCAATGTGCAACTTTGTAATTCATGCTTTCAAGAAACATCTTCATCGGAGACATGCATACATCGTGTCCAAGGAAGCCGGGGATCAATAAAACGGGATGTCCGTCACCTTTCGGCAAGAGAAATTCTTTCCCAAGAGGAAGGGAGGTGAGGGATGCCCATGTATCGCGGTAGGCGGTGACACCTTCAAATACCGTGCAAAGTTTTCCCGGCGGTCCGAGCTTTTTCTTTGGCTTTTGCGGCATGAGCAAATCTCCGGCTTTTTGATTTAGTGATTAAAGCCCGATTTTTGTTTGGGTTTCGGCTGATCCAGCTCCCAGCGGCGCAAAGTACCGCCGAAAATGGCGAATAAGATTGCCAAGGCAAGCGGTGCGCCTGCGCCGCCTGCGGTTGTACCCCAAAAAAGTCCTGAATCGGCAAAGCCGTCGGCCTTGTCATTAATAAAGGTGGCCTGATCTTGGGCCGACATTTGGCTGGCACCTTCTGTTTTCTCCAGCGCGGCGCGTGCTTCCATCAAATCATTATAATCCACAGGCGCAAAATTCGTGAGGTCTTCAACGGCGCCATGTGCAGCCTCAAAAGAGGTTACAAGCGTCTTCGCATCCTGTTCGTTTAATCTCTTATCAAGATGAACGGCGGCAACAAAGTCGTTGAGAAGGCTATGATAATTTTCTTCAAGCGCGACCGCTGAAGCCTGATTGCTTTGGTCTTGCTCGGGGATATCAATAATATTGCCAAGTGGAGAGGGGATAAAATGCGCATCACCTTGCACGGCTCTATAAGCATCGCGTTTTTCCTGCAAAACTTTTAACGCGGCTGTGTGCTGCTGGATGGCAATTTCCTGACCGGTTTGCGGCGTTGCGTCCAGTTCTTTGAAGCCGTCGATTCCGCCCGTCACGCCAAACCCGACGGCGGCACCGACAATGGCCGAGAAAACGAGAGGTATCGGGGGCAGCTCCCAGCTGCCAAAGTAAATCTCTTTATATTCCCGTGCGCCTTGTGCGAATGACTTTTTCACGCCCATACTTTTTGCCCTTATCCGTTTATTTGAAATGCGTGCAGAAGAATATA
>SBHI01000221.1 GCA_006226225.1 Alphaproteobacteria bacterium | reverse complement strand
TGGTGCCCAGAAGAGGACTCGAACCTCCACTCCCATACGAGAACTAACACCTGAAGCTAGCGCGTCTACCAATTCCGCCATCTGGGCATGACATTCTTAGTAACGCTTTCGCTTTTTTTTGTCAAGCATTTCAGCAACGAAAACCGCGCCCTATTTTATCCGCGAAGAAACATAAAAAACGCCTTGACCTTTCTCGCTTTTTTGCAGTATTGTGCCACGAGCTTTTTTCGAAAGAGAAAAGCTGCCCATTTTTTATGGGAGCGCTTAGCTCAGTCGGTAGAGCAACTGACTTTTAATCAGTAGGTCCAGGGTTCGAATCCCTGAGCGCTCACCATTTAAAACAGTCCCCTTTTCAGGGGGCTTTTTTTATACCGCGCCGTAACGGAAACAGCCCGTTAAGTGGTCATTCACCAAACCCGTTGCCTGCATATGCGCATAGATAATGGTGGAGCCGACAAAGCTCATCCCCCGTTTTTTCAAATCTTTTGACAGGGCGTCACTCTCCGCCGAGGTCGCGGGAATTTCACCAAGAGATTCCCAGCTATTCACCAGCGGCGCCCCACCGACAAAGCGCCAGATGTAATCATTGAAACTGCCGAACTCTTTTTGAATCTCCAGAAACGCCCGCGCATTCTTATGCGCAGAAAACACTTTCAAACGATTGCGGATAATCTCCGGATTTTGCAGCAGCGCTTCCAGCTCCCCATCCGTCATAGCGGCAACCGCCATCGGATCAAAATTTTTAAAAGCGCTGCGATATCCCGCACGTTTTTTCAAAACCGTTTCCCAGCTAAGTCCGGCCTGTGCGCCTTCCAGTATCAGAAACTCAAAATGCTTGCCGTCATCATGAACGGGTACGCCCCATTCACGATCGTGATATTCCTCGTAAAAGGGCCTGCCTTCGAAAATTTTGCCCGTGCCGACCCAGCCGCAGCGGTGGCGGCCATCCGTACCTTCAATCGTTGACAGTTTACGCCAGGCTTCCGTCGTCATCGGCGCTGCATATTCGGGGCAAGGGCTTGTCCCCGTTTTCTCTTGGTTTGAATTTCCTCATGCGTGCGGCTGATCGCGACAAAACGCTCCGGCGATGTAGGATGTGTCGAACGGATCTGGATCGCCGCATTCCCCTGCTCCACCGCCATACGGCGCCAAAATGTCGCCACATTCGCCGTATCAAACCCCGCGCGCTCCATGAAATACATGCCGATATAATCGGCCTCCTGCTCGAAAGCCACGGAATACGACATCGCTCCCGCCTGCATCCCGACCTGACCGAACTGCCCGCCAGTCGACACACCCGCTGCCCCCAGCAGTGCATCGATCGCCAAGCCGCCCAATGCACCGGTCAGGGCATTGTTCTTTTTCTTATCAACATGTCCCATCGCGTTATGCGCCAGCTCATGCGCGATCACCAGCGCCAGCTCGGTATCGCTTTCGACAAAGCGCATCATCCCGCGTGACACAACGATATTCTGCCCGTCGGCATAAGCATTCAGATTGGAGGCTTTCTGGTCGATATAAACAGAAAAAGCGCAGCTTTGGACAGGCGTCAGCGTCGTATTGGCAATTTTACCGCCGCGCATAAAATGAATCTGGCTGGGTCGCAAACCCGCCTGTTGCATCAAATCACTTGCCTGTTTTAACCCCTGCCGTCCCGTCATCAATCTAACACCGTTAACGGAGACCAGCACATCGCCTTTCCGCAAACCGGCCTTATCACCAGGGGAACCTTTCACAACCTGACTCAGCGTTACCTCGGCGCCAAGACCGAATAGCTGTCGCGCCATCTGTTGTTCCTGCGGCGGGAAGGCATCCAGCGTCCAGCCCGACAACCCGTCAAATGCCACGACATTGCGCCCGCAAAATGCCGTATTTGCCGTCATCAGCGGAAAAGCAATTCTGGCCACACGGTCGTTATCCTGTTCCGCCCTTTTATACAGCAGTTTTTTCTGCTCCAGCGTTTCCTGCTGCACAGCCTGCGCGTTGACCTGCGGCGGTACGCTATAAGGTGCGGCGCAGCCTCCGGGAAGCACCGTCAGCAATCCCAGAATCGCTGCAAAAACAATCTGTCCGGCTTTTTTCAACATCTCTTTTCCTGCCTTTATATTGTGCAACATGGGTCATATCGGTTTATATTCTATTAGGAGGTTCCTTGTTTTGAAACAGGTTATTTTATATGGCACAAAACGGCACAGATAAAAAAAGCAGATTCCGCCGGAATATTCTGGCGGCACTGCTGTATTTTGGATTGGGTGCCGCCAGCCTGCTGCTTGAGCTTGTGCCGGAAATCGCCACACCGATTTGGCCTGCGGCCGGAGCCGCACTCGGCGCTGTGCTGCTGTGGGGAAACGCTGTTTTACCCGGCATTCTGCTAGGTGCCATCTGTACCAATATACTTGCCGTCACACAAGCAGGCGCCGCTTCATCAGGAGCCACTTTATTTATTGTTCCTCTCGGCATCTCTGCTGCTGTTTTCATACAAGCCTGGCTGGGAGCGAAACTGGTCAGAACCTGTGTCCGTTTCCCCGGCCATTTGGAAAGCGGGCGTGATATTGCCCTTTTTCTGCTGCTTGGCGGCCCTGTCGGCTGCCTGATCAGCGCCTCTATAGCCGTCACATGGCTCAATATCGTCGGTGTTATCAGCAAAGACGCGCTTTTCTTCCAGTATTTTACATGGTGGGCGGGCGATACGATTGGTGTTCTGATTGCTTCACCTTTATTCGTCCTGCTATCATCTTCTTCCACGCTCATTTCTACAAAACGGAAAACAACAGTCGCCCTGCCGCTGATTGGCATCGCCGCCGCCAGTTTTGCCGTGTTTCTATGGGTCAAACATGTCGAAGAAAAAAGCGTACAGCTCCGCTTTCAGGCCGAAGTCACAGGCAAAACCGATAAGGTAAAAGATTATCTTTCGGGAATGCTGGATGTTCTGCATTCCGTTTCCGGTCTGTATATCGCCTCCGAAGAAGTGACGGATGTAGAATTCCGTCTTTTTACCCGCCACATTCTTCAGCGTTATAATTCCCTCCAAAACCTGCAATGGGTTCCCTATGTGACCGCGCAAGAGCGTACACCATTTGAGAGAAAAACCGGCCGGAAGAACGGTATCCGTTTCCGCATACTGGAAAAAAATAAAGACAACGCTTTCGTCACAGCTGACCGTCGTACAAATTACTTCCCCCTTTACCGAATCGTACCCGATAAAGATACGCATCCTCCCATAGGATTTGATCTTGGTTCAGTCGCGGGGCATCGTCAGGCTCTGGAAAAAGCCCTCTCTGAAAAAGCACTACAGGCTAGTAGGCCATTACTGCTGACCAATGGGGAACAGGGCATCATCATCGTCGACCCTGTCTTCAAACAACAGGAGACAAAAAGTGGGCATGATGCGACCGGCTTTATTGTCGCCACGGTAAATATTCCCCGTTTAATCAGCAATCTGCTGTCCACAACAGAAAACGGTATCACAGTCATCACGGCAGATAGCGAGACCTCCGCCGAAGTGACAGTCCCTCCCTTAACTGAAACACCGCGGCAACCGGTTCTACAGGAAATGAGGCAAATAGATATCGCCGGACGGCTGTGGAATATTACCTATATTGCTACACCGGAATATTTTTCCGCCTACCGCCCTTGGGCCGTTTGGTTCACGATGATCGGCGGTGTCGCTTTTGTCTCACTGCTGCAATTCTTACTACTGGTTATTACAGGGCAAACCAGTGCCACCGAGCGCATCGTTGCAGAGAGGACACAAGCTCTTAAAAGATCCAACACCGAGTTGGAGCAATTTGCCTATGCCGCTTCGCATGACCTAAAAACCCCGCTCAGGCATATTTCTATCTGTGCCGAATTCATCAATGACGGTGACGGTGACAGATTAGCAACAGAAACGCGGGAATATCTGGACGTCATCCGCAAAAGTACCAAACACATGTCAGCCTTGATCGACAGCTTGCTTGATTACGCCCGTATAAACCACAATGACGGTGAGCAGGAACAGACTTCTTTAAATGATGTCTTCGACACGGTCAAACAAGGTATGGCAAGCGTTATCGCAGAAAATGATGCCTCCATAACGCGGGACGAGCTGCCCATTGTTTATGCCGATGGACAGCTATTGTCGCGGGTGTTCCTCAATCTTCTTGATAATGCACTAAAATATAAAGACCCTGGCCGGCCGCCGCGGATACACGTCTCCTGCAAATCCAATGACAAAGAATGGATTATCTGCGCAAGCGATAACGGCATCGGTATTGCACCGCAGTTTTCCGAGAAAATTTTTGAAGTCTTCCAAAGACTGCACCGGAATGCTGAATATTCCGGTACTGGAATCGGTTTACCCGCCTGCAAAAGAATTATAGAATACCACAAAGGCCGTATTTGGCTTGATACGGATTATAAGGGAGGCAGCCGCTTCTGCTTTACCCTGCCGCATCACAATCATTTATAAGATTATTATTTGATAAAATTATACTCTGACTGTAAGGATCCATTTCCATGAATACCAAAAAACAAACACCGAATAAAATGCCGATTAATCTTTTAATCGTTGATGATTCCGAACTGGATATCGATATCGCCCGCAAAGCTTTTGGTCATTGCGAAAGCAGTAGCGTCAGCGTTTTCACGGCCCGCGATGGTGAAGAAGCTCTGGAATTTCTGACAGACACAAAGAACCCGCGGGCGCATATGATTCTGCTGGATATCAACATGCCGAAAAAAAGCGGGATCGAGGTTCTGGAAGAAATCAAAGGCAATAAGGAATTAAAAGATATTCCCGTTGTCATGCTGACAGGTTCGGGGCATGAGGATGATATGCGCGCAAGCTATAAACATTACGCCAATGCCTTCATCACCAAACCGGAAAGCTTTGCCGAGATGGTCGATTTCGCCCATAGAATAGAAGAATTCTGGTTTCTTGCAGCAAAACTCCCGCAAGATGAATAGGTCAGTAATTTTGCGGCAGTAAAACGGTGACAGTCGTCCCCTCACCGACCTTACTTTTAATTGTCATCGTGCCACTGTGCATTTCCACCAGCTCTTTCGTAATGGCAAGGCCAAGGCCCGATCCTTCATGATCACGCGTCATTGCGCTTTTCACCTGTTCGAAAGGCAGGGTGACAAGATTGATTTTGTCTTCGGGAATGCCGTAACCGGTATCGCGCACCGTCATCACAATCAGTTGTTCACCTTGTTTGCAGGATACTTCAACCTCGCCGTCATTGGCAGTAAATTTCACCGCATTCGACATCAAGTTCAAAAGAATCTGCATAATGGCGCGGCGGTCGGCACGCACTGTAATATTTTCCGGCACCTGGTCGGCGATCAGGCGGATATTACCTTCATGTGCGCGGGTTTCGATCATATGCACGGCCAACTGCACCAGTTTTGACAGATTGAAATCCTCAATCTCCAGCTCGTATTTTCCGACCTCGATTTTCGACATATCCAGAATGTCATTAATCAGGTTCAGAAGATGCTCGCCACTTTCACGGATACCGCCGATATATTCAACATAGCGTTCATTTCCAAGCGGCCCCAGAAGCTGCTGCTGCATCATTTGTGAAAAACCGATAATCGCGTTCAGGGGCGTCCGCAGCTCATGGCTCATATTCGCCAAAAAGCGGGTTTTCGATGCATAGGCGGTTTCCGCCGCCTCTTTTGCTTCGTTCAAGGCGCGCTCATGGCATTTTCGCTCGGTAATGTCCTGCATAATCCCGAATAGAGCCTTAACCTTGCCGCTTTTCGAATCAGTCTTACAACGCCCTTCGCAATGGATATAACGCAGCTCTTTCATCGGCCCAAGACGAACGCGGAACTCAAGAATACAATCCTTTGCCTCTCGGATAGATTGGCGGAACACACGCAAAATTTGTTGTGCATCTTCATCCGGCATCAGGGTTTTGATGTTTTTCAAACTGGGCTCAAACTCGCCGCGCTTCACGCCGAAAATCTCATACAAATTATCCGACCAGTCGATATGGCTATCCTTCACCACCCAATACCAATGCCCCATGCGCCCGATTTTCTGGGCTTCGGAAAGCTGCTGTTCCTGCAAACGCAATTCCGCTTCATGCTGTTTGCGGTCAGTGATGTCGCTACCGATGATGTAGATATGTCCGCCGATGGATTTCTGAATCCATTCAATCCAGCGCCAACCGCGATCCTTACAACGCGCACGCGCCTGAAAATCAACACGTTTTTCTTCAAAATCATCCAGCGCCGTCAGTTTGTTCATTTCAACGCAGACATATTCGCGGTCTTCGGGATGGATCAGGTCAATAAAGGGAATCTGGCGCAGATCATCATCCGTATAGCCCAGCACGCGATTAAAGGCGTAATTGACTCGTACGAAGGAACCGTCACGGCGGTAAACCGCCAGCAAATCATTCGACAGATTCAGGAAATGGCGCAGCTCGCCGTCATCCTGCGAGATATGACCGATACGCGGAATGGACAGGCTGCTGGTTTCCCGCACCAGTTTCCGGTGCATATGCTGGTTGATACGTTTACGCGATACAAAGCGGCTGGCGATATTCGCCAATTCCAATGCCGTGCTTTCATAACCGGACAAGAGCTCCGCCCCTTGTGCAACCGCCGCTGCATTTTGATCGGGGTCAACCCAGAAAACCACAAAGCGCCGCCCGTCCGGCAAATGGATATTATCAATACGGCTTTGCACCAAAAGCGGATCGCGTCCCTTGCGTTGCAGAGCCGTGTCATAAAAACCGGACTGGATATCAATAATATTTTGCGGAACGCCGTTTTCACCGGACAGAATATGAATAATTTTATCGATGGGGCGCGACAAAATTTCGGAGGTATTAGATCCCAGATGCCAGCTCAGGGCAGGGCTTGCGAAAACCACTTCCCCCGTTTCATCAACGACGCAACGCATCATTTCGGTGGGTTTGGTTCCGACGACTGAGGCTGTATCCTGCTGCAAGCTCATGTCTTTGCTCTCGCTTCCCGCCTGCTTCCGGCGCTTCCTTTTTCGCAGAAAACCTCCCCCTCAAGCCGGTTTTCCTGTTTCTCGCTTTATCGCTTCAAATTATGACAGATTTTTCCCGGATTGGCTAGGGCTTATTCCGGCGTATCGGACAAAAATCCGCTTGCAAACAGTCCTGTTAGAGCCGTCAAAAGTGCTTCCGCGTCTTTTCCCGATACATGAAGGGTTAATATCGTGCCTTGCGCCGCTGACAGTGTCAGCAATCCCAAAACCGACCGGCCGTCTACTTTGTAACCATCACGTTCGACAAACAAAACCGCTCCGGGGAAACGCTGTACCTCCGCAACAATCTGTGCCGCCGTACGAGCATGCAGACCTTTTTCATTCACAACAGTGACGGGTTTTGTCAGGGTTTTTGGCATCGCGCAGAGTTTTAAAACGGAGATTATCCGACTTCTTTTTGTTCCAACAGTGATGTTGCAGCATGAATGTATTTACGTCCGGCTTCTTGCGCCTTTTGCGCTACACTTTGCAGGTCATTACCGGCTTGCCCGCGCACCGTCAAAAGCTCGATCAATAATGGTAGATTCACCCCTGTCAAAGCCTCGACATTTTCATTCTGTGCGGCGGAAATCGCAATATTGGACGGTGTGCCGCCAAAAAGATCCGTTAAAACAATGACACCATCGCCGTTATCGGCACGTTTGACTTTCCTCAACAACTCCTGCCGTTTTTCCTCGATATTATCCTGTTCCGTAATGCAGACTGTTTCGATCCCCTCCTGCTTGCCGGAAATCTGTTCGGCAACATTTAGAAATTCTTCCGCCAATTTTCCATGAGTAACGATAACAAGACCGATCATAAAACTTGCGCCTTTTTAATTTATGCGTTGTAAAAGGCATATTACTGCGTTTTTTTGTGTATTTGCAAGCTTGAAAAAATGCGGGAATCATATACTTTAGTAACCGAATTTGATAAAGATAAGGCGAGTAAAGAACAGTGAGTGTTAAATCCGGAACCAAAAAAGGGGGGAAACCGTCCTTGAAAACCGCAGCCAAAAAATCTCCCAAAAAGGCCGCGAAGAAAGCAAGCCTGCCCGCAGCACAGCTTATGACCTTCTTCCGCGAGATGCTTTTGATCCGCCGTTTCGAAGAAAAATCAGGCCAGCTCTACGGTATGGGTCTGATCGGCGGCTTCTGCCACCTTTACATCGGACAGGAAGCCGTTGTGGTCGGCGTACAATCAGCCCTAAAAGAGATTGATACCGTCATCACAGCTTACCGCGACCACGGTCATATGCTAGCCTGCGGTATGGATCCCAAAGGCGTGATGGCTGAACTGACGGGACGCGCCACCGGATACTCGAAAGGTAAGGGCGGCTCGATGCACATGTTCAGCCGCGACAAGAATTTCTATGGTGGACACGGCATCGTTGGTGCCACCGCACCGCTGGGAACAGGGCTGGCTTTTGCGCATAAATACCGCAAAGACGGCGGCATCACCACCTGTTATTACGGTGACGGTGCAGCCAACCAGGGGCAGGTTTACGAAGCCTATAACATGGCGGCCTTGTGGAAGCTCCCCGTCATTTTCATCATTGAAAACAACAAATATGCAATGGGCACCAGCCAAAAGCGCGCCGCAGCGGGTGAGCTGTACAAGCGCGGCGAAGGTTACGGCATCCCCGGCAAAAAAGTTGACGGCATGGATGTCACAACCGTTTACGAAGAGGCGCAAAAGGCTGCTGCATATGTCCGCGACGGCAACGGCCCGATGATTCTGGAGTTCGACACTTACCGTTACCGCGGTCACTCGATGTCCGACCCTGCAAAATACCGCACAAAGGAAGAGGTGCAATCCGTCCGCGCTGAAAGCGATGCGATCGAAGGCATCAAGACGCTACTGCTGGAGGACGGCACCTATGCGGAAGATGATTTAAAAGCAGTGGAAAAAGAGATTAAATCCATCGTGAACGAGGCCGCCGAATTTGCACAACAAAGTCCCGAACCCGACCCGTCGGAGCTGTGGACGGATATCGTACTGTAAAAAACAAACACTCCGCTTTAAAAGGTATTTACTATGACGATCGACATTCTCATGCCCGCCCTTTCCCCGACCATGACGGAAGGCAAGCTTGCCAAATGGCACGTTGCCGCAGGGGACGAGGTATCCGCCGGCGATGTTCTTGCTGAAATCGAAACCGACAAAGCCACAATGGAGGTCGAAGCCGTTGACGAAGGCAAAATCGGCAAAATCCTGATCGCCGAAGGAACGGATAATGTCGCGGTCAACACGCCGATTGCCGTGCTGCTGGAAGAAGGTGAAAGCGAAAGCGATATTGGTGCAGCCCCCGCCGCTGCGCCTGCACCTGTCGAGGCTTGCGCGGTCGAAAAGCAAATGGAACGTCCTGCCGAGCCGGAGCGCCCGCGCGCACCCGCAACAGCCGCTGCGCCTGCCAGTGACGAGGATAAATTCTTTGCTGATACCGTCACGCTGACAGTCCGTGAGGCTCTGCGTGATGCCATGGCTGAAGAAATGCGCCGCGACCTCGAAGTCTTTGTGATGGGTGAGGAAGTCGCTGAATATCAAGGCGCGTATAAAGTAACGCAAGGGTTGTTGCAGGAATTCGGTTCCGACCGCGTTGTTGATACGCCGATTACCGAAATGGGTTTTGCCGGTGTCGGTGTCGGCGCAGCTTATTCCGGATTGAAACCGATTGTCGAATTCATGACTTTCAACTTTGCCATGCAGGGGATTGACCATATCATCAACTCCGCTGCCAAGACGCTGTATATGGCTGGCGGTCAACTCGGCTGCCCGATTGTTTTCCGCGGCCCCAACGGTGCCGCCGCCCGCGTCGGCGCACAGCATTCGCAATGCTATGCCAGCTGGTATGCGCATGTGCCGGGCCTGAAAGTCGTTGCCCCTTATTCTGCGGCTGACGCCAAAGGGTTGATGAAGGCCGCCATCCGTGACCCCAACCCGGTTGTCGTATTAGAAAATGAAATCATGTACGGCAAAAGCTTCGAGGTTCCAACCTCCGAGGATTACGTCATCCCGATCGGCAAGGCAAAAATCGAACGCGAGGGCAGTGATGTGACGCTGGTCTCCTTCTCGATATCCGTCGGACGCGCTTTGGAAGCCGCGGATGCACTGGCAGAGCAAGGCATTTCCGCCGAGGTGATCAATCTGCGCAGCCTGCGCCCGCTGGACACCGAAACGATTTTGAACAGCGTCCGCAAAACCAACCGTCTTGTCAGCATTGAAGAAGGCTGGCCTGTCGCAGGGATGGGGTCGGAATTTGCCGCCATGATTATGGAGCAGGCCTTTGACGACCTTGATGCGCCAGTGCTGCGCGTTCATGGCGCGGATGTGCCGATGCCCTATGCGGAAAACCTCGAAAAAATGGCGCTGCCGCAAATCGAGGAAATCATCAACGCAGCAAAGAAGGTGTGCTATGCCGGTTAAAATTCTTATGCCCGCCCTGTCGCCGACCATGACGGAAGGCAAGCTTGCCAAATGGCTGAAAGCCGAAGGGGACGATATCGTCTCCGGCGATGTCATCGCGGAAATTGAAACCGATAAGGCGACAATGGAGGTCGAAGCCGTTGATGAAGGCGTGCTGGCAAAAATCATCGTTCCCGAGGGCACGGATAATGTTCCGGTGAATGATCTGATTGCCGTACTGCTGGAAGAAGGCGAAGACGACAGCGCTGTTGAAAAACTGCTGGCAGGCGGAAATGACAATGCCGCCGCACCTGCAAAAAAGGAAGAGGTCAAAGCAGAAGCGCCGAAAGCTGCACCCGCTCCTGCTCCGACGGCAGCGCCTGCACCAATTCCGGCAACATCAAGCTCCCGCATTTTGGCCAGCCCGCTGGCAAAGCGTCTGGCAGAACAAGCCGGACTGAACCTTGCCAATATTCAAGGCAGCGGCCCAAATGGGCGCATTGTTAAGGCCGATATTGAAAACGCCAAAACAGGCGGCACACCGCTGAAATCCGCGACCGCGCCGCAAACGACAAGTTTCGCACCCGCAAGTTCCGGCCCCGATGCCGCATCCCTTGCCGAAATGCTCGGTATTCCGCATCACCTGCAGGAAAATTCGGGTATGCGCAAAACCATTGCCCGCCGCCTGCTGGAATCCAAGCAGACCGTGCCGCATTACTATCTGACGGTTGATTGCGTGCTGGACAAACTGCTTGATCTGCGCAAACAGATCAATGACGGTGCAGACGGGCTGTTCAAACTCTCGGTCAATGACTTTATCGTCAAGGCCACAGCGCTGGCACTGAAAAAAGTGCCTGCCGTCAATAGCTCATGGACGGATAACGCGCTGGTGGTCTATGACCGCGCCGATGTGTCTGTTGCCGTTGCCATCCCCGACGGGCTGATTACCCCGATTGTCAAAGATGCCGATAACAAAAGCCTGAAAGCCATTTCCGCCGAGGTCAAAGACCTTGCCGCCCGCGCCAAAGACGGCAAATTAAAGCCGGAGGAATATCAGGGCGGCACGGTATCTGTTTCCAATCTCGGCATGTTCGGCATCAAGGAATTTGTCGCCATCATCAACCCGCCGCAATCCTGCATTCTGGCCGTCGGCGCAGGCGACCAACGCCCGATCGTGAAAGACGGCGCCCTTGCCATCGGCACAGTGATGACCGCAACCGCCTCTTTCGATCACCGCGCTGTTGACGGCGCTGTCGGGGCACAATTCCTTGAGGCCTTCAAAAACCTGATCGAAAACCCACTGACTATGTTGGCATAACAGCTGGCGCAACAAAGGATAATGAAAATGGATTTCAACCCACACATCATGCGTGATATTTTCGACAAAGCCGCCGTTCTACATGGCGGCGACCATGACAAGGCCAGCGAATGGATGACCACCCCGAATGCCGATTTCAACGGCTACGCGCCTTTAAATATTTGCAAACCCTATGAAGGCGCGGTGAAAGTCGATCAATATCTGACCCATAAACTCGCCCAGAAACGCAATCCGTAAAAACTTTTCTTTACTGAAAAGTCCACAGATTTTTGTCACAGCGCGGCGCAAGGAGCGACATGTACGTTTCCGTACATGAGCGACACGGCAACAAAGCTGTGACAAAAATAGGGGGGCTTTTACCCATCCTGCCTGTTCGGATCTGCTTCATAAGTTCCCATCGTCCGGATACTGCTAGCAAAAAAGGCCATTTCCTCCAGCGCATATTGGAAACGCTGTTCCTTCGGATGTGCCTCGGCCTCACAGTAAAACTGCGTTGCGACGAAATTGCCTTTCATCATATAGCTTTCCAGCTTCGTCATATTAATTCCCGCTGTGGCAAAACCGCCGAGAGATTTATACAAGGCGGCAGGCCAGTTGCGCACCTCGAAAATCAGGGAGGTGATATAGCGCCCCCCTTCGACAAATTCCGTTACTTTGGCATTTTTTGACAACAGAATGAAACGCGTGGTGTTATAGGGCTCATCTTCGATATTCTCCGCCAGCACCTCCAGCCCGTAAATCTCCCCCGCAAGTGCGGAGGCAATGGCAGCTGAATCCTTATTACCGTCCTCCGCAACCTTTTGTGCGGAACGGGCGGTATCACCATAGACAATCTCTTCCGCGCCCAACGGTTTGGTGAATTTCCGGCATTGCGGCAGCGCATGAACATGACTGAAAATACGGGTAATATCCTCCAGCTTTGCGCCTTTCACCCCCAGCAGGCAATGATGGATCGGCATGAAATATTCTTTTTGAATGTAAAAATCACGATTCGGTAGCAAATGGTGAATATCGGCAACGCGTCCGGCAATCGCGTTATCAATCGGAATCATGGCATAATCGGCATGCCCGTCTTCCAGCGCGTCAAAGGCATCGGCAAAGCTGTTGCAGGGCAGTGGCTCATAATCCGGCGCGGCGGCACGGCAGGCCATATCCGAATACGCCCCGGGGCAGCCTTGATAAGCGACTTTTTTCTTTTTTGTTGTCGGCATTTTTTAAGTCCTTCGCTCTTACATTATCAGTCGTTTTCATTTAAACAGAGGGAAGCAAAAAACAAAAGCCGGAAAGACCAAAACATGACGGAAAAACCAGTTATCACCATCGGCACGCGCGGCAGTCGCCTTGCCCTGATCCAGACCCATATGGTCGCCGATGCCTTGCGCGCCGCCCATCCTTCTCTAGCGGAAGAGGGCGCAATTGCCATTGAGATCATCACCACCAGCGGCGATAAAATTCAGGATCGCAGCCTGCTAGAGGCTGGCGGGAAGGGCTTGTTTATCAAGGAAATCGAGGAAGCGCTTTTTGCAGGCAAAATCGATATGGCCGTACATTCCATGAAAGATGTCCCCGCCTTCCTGCCGGATGAGGGCGAAATGGCCTGTATTCTCCCGCGCGAGGATGCGCATGATGCGTTTTTATCGGTCAATTATGCCTCGCTTGAGGATTTGCCCGAGGGCGCAACGCTCGGCACGGCAGGCGTCCGCCGCAAAGCCTTTGCACTGGCAAAACGCCCTGATTTAAAGGTCGTGCTGTTCCGCGGCAATGTCGAAACACGGCTGCAAAAACTGCGTGACGGTGTTGCCGATGCAACATTTTTAGCCGTCGCAGGCTTAAACCGCCTCGGCCTAACAGACGAGATTACTGCTGTGATGTCCGCCGATGATATGCTGCCCGCCGCAGGGCAGGGCGCTGTCGGTGTCGAAATCCGCAAAGGCGATACGCGCTGCCGCGATCTGCTCGCTCTTATCAACTGCCACGTCACCGCGCTTTGTGTTGCGGCGGAGCGCGGCTTTATCGCCGCTTTGGATGGCTCTTGCAAAACACCAATCGCCGCCCATGCCGTCTATGATGACGCAGAGGAAAAACTGACATTGGAGGGAGCGCTCGCTACCGAAAACGGTGAAATGCTCTGGCACGGTGCCGTGACCAAACCCGCACAAAAAGGGGATGAAACCGCTGCCGCCGCCATCGGCAACAAGCTGGGGCGTGATATCCGTGCCGAAGTTCCGCAAAACATTCTCGACCAACTAATGGGGCGGGTCGCGTGACGGCAACACGTACACCGGTTATTCTGATTACCCGCCCTGCGGAACAAGCCGTAAAGCTCGCCGAAGAACTGCGCACACGCGGGCTGCGTTTTTTCTCCGAACCGATGCTGGAAATACAACCCGTTTCACACCGACTACCGCAAGACGTACAGGTAGATGCATTAATTTTCACCAGTGCGCGCGGCGTTGAGCATTGGCAGAACATCCCGCAAGATATGCTGCAAAAACCCGTATATGCCGTCGGCAAGAAAACTGTAGCAATATTGCAGGAAAAGGGCTTCCGAAATATTGCCGGAACAGCTCCTTCCGCAAGAGCGTTAGAGACTGTTTTTAAAAGAGAATCCGCTAAAAACAGGCTTCCCGTCCATATGCTGCACATCTGCGGCAAAGACCGCGCCCATCATTTTGATGTTAAAAACACGAAAATAACCTCTTTTACCGTTTATTCCGCCGTACGTGTCGAAAACTTTACAAAAAATTTACAATCACTGCTGCATAATAGAGAAATAGGCTTTGTGTTATTTTACTCCGTACGTACGGCAGAAAATTTTATCCGTCTTTCAAAAAACTATGAGTTGACGGAAAAGTATGGTCAAATAACAGCAATATGTATCAGCACACGTACAGCACAGGCCCTTAAAGACGTACAGTGGGGAAATATCCTCACAGCAGAAAAGCCGGATCATGCACATATGTTGCATTGCCTCGAACAGCAATTCCTATAATAAAAACGGAAACACACTCTAATGATCAAAAAAAGCTCTCCCCTCTCCGCCGAAGAAATTATTACCCGTTTCGGCGGCATCCGTCCGCTCGCAAAAAAAATGGGGCTAACACCCAGTACCGTACAGGGCTGGAAGCAACGTGACAGCATTCCGGACAACCGTCTGGAGCAACTGGCCGAACTGGCAGAAGAAGAGGGCGTTGACATCTATGAAGCAACGCCGGAACAACAACCTGGAAATAGGACTGAAAATGTTGTTATTAGCGCCACAACAAGCCAGACCGTCAGCGGGGCAACGCCGTCAACAGCAACGGCGCAACACGGCAATGAAAAGGCAACCCGCTATCTTGAAAGCGGCAACAACATCATTATTCCCGATGACCGCCGTGCAGAGCGCAATCCGAATGGCCGCCGTGCGGGGCAGGAGCGCAGGTCAGGGCAAGACCGCCGTAAAGGCCTGGATCCAAGTTATGCGGGACCCGAGCGCCGTTCAGGCGTACAGCGCCGGACAGGTGTTGACCGCCGTGCCTTTATGGATCGCCGCCGCCGTCAAATCATCTGGAAGACCAAATGGAACTTTATCGAACGGACGATCATGACCGCCGCCGTCCTTTATATGCTGATTGCAACGGCCTTTATTTTCATGATGAAGCCGGAATATGATTCTTTGCAGGAACGTGCGCGTCAGGTTGCCGCGATTGAACAGCGCCTGAATGACCTTGGTATCGCCCTGACCGATGTCCAGCGCGGCAACGCGATCAATTCACCGTCCTATGCTGGCCTGCTGCACCAAAAACTGGAAAAACTGGAACGCCGTACGGATACGATTTCCAAAACCGTCGGTGCCATCGGGAAAATCGGCGGCGCCACAATCGGCAGCCGCATTGAAAGACTCGAAAGTCAGTATTCCAGCTTGAATGGGTTAATGGATCGCGTCGACAGCATGACCGGAGCAGGCAAAAAAGATGACGTCAACGAATCGGTCAAGAACCTGCAAAACGTTATTCAGCATATGCAGGGCGATGTAAATAGACTGGATGATGCTGTCGCCGATGCCCGCGAAAGGAATACGGAACTGGCTAAGCTCCTGCAGGATGTCAGCCGTCAGGATCTGGGTGCTGCCGCCATGCTGCTGGCACTTGGACAATTCCGTGAAAGCGTCGGCAGTGGCCGCCCCTTCAAAGACGATCTGCAAATCATCCGCGACCTTGTCGGTAACTCCCCGGAGCTTTCCGCTGCGCTCAATAAAATGGCACCCTATGCCGAATCCGGTATTTTAACGCCTGATGCGCTGCAATCGGAATTCGGCGATCTGGCAACAGATATTGTGGCCGCCGGATTGTCGGGAGAGGATTTGTCCATAAGTGATCTGGCCGCACAGCGTTTCAGCAGCCTTGTTACCGTCACGAAAGACGGGAAACGTGTTCTGACGCCAAACCACCCCATCACCAATGTCGTCAATACGGCACATGAACAGGTTTTAAAAGGCGATGTTCGCGGTGCCGTCCAAACTCTGCAAGCACTTGAAGGCCCTGCCGGACAAGCTGCGGAAAAATGGGTGAAAAAAGCCCGCGCCGCTCTGCTGGCAGAAGATGCTAATATGAAGATCAGTCAGGATATTCTGCAGCGCCTCGCAAACGGCAGCGGCGGACGGGCTGGTTCGATCTCCATCGATAGCATGGAAAACTTTATCGACCGCAATTTTCTGCAGCCCCTCGGCATTCCGAAAGGCGGACGCCCGCTTAATTTGGACTGGGATCCGACAAAGAATCCCAACCAACAAACCGTCATAGAGTTTGATTAACGGATAAAAAGCGTTTAAAACTCTATAAGAAGGGTTCAAACGGGCTGAAACATTATGATACGGGCAATCTGGTTTATATTACGGCTAGGTCTTCTGGTCGCCGCAGTGGGATGGGTCATGGCCCACCCCGGTGATGTCCGCATCGATTGGCAAGACTATACCATTGAAACCTCTACACAGTTCCTGCTGTTTTTTATCACTTTTATCGTTGTGTTGTTTGCGCTCGGCTACCGTTTTTACCGCGCCTTTATTTCCGTTCCCAAAGCCGTCCGCCGCTACCGCGAAGTACAAAGCCGTGAAAACGGTTATCTTGCCATTACCCGCGGGCTGGCCTCTGTTGCAGCCGGTGACGGCACAGGCGCGGCCAAACAGGCAAAACGGGCAAAGAAACTTCTTCCGGATGCGCCATTAACAGGTCTGCTGACCGCGCAAGCCGCCCTTATGGCCGGTGACAACGCCACAGCCAAGCTGGAATTTGAAACTTTGCTAGACGATAAACACGCCTCGTTTTTCGGCATTCGCGGCTTGATGAAACTGGCCGCGAATGAAAATGACTATGCCCGTCTGGTTGAATTGATGCAGCATGCGGAGTTAATTGCCCCGAAACAGCCCTGGATCGTCGGGCAACTGTTTGAAAACGAAGCCACGCAAGGACAATGGCAAAAGGCGGAACAAAGTTTGTCAAAAGCCATCCGCCTTGGTGCGGTCGACCGTGTTGCGGGCGAACATCACCGTCAGGCGCTCCTGCTGGCACGCGCCATGGAAACCGAAGATCAGGATATTCTGCACACAGCCATCAGCCTTGCGAAAAAAGCCTACCGCATTGATCCGTCCTTTGTTCCGGCTGCGGTTTTCTATGCCCGCCTGCTGCTGGAAACCAATAAACAACGGGCCGCCATCAAGGTTGTTGAAAAAACATGGGAAACAAATCAGCATCCGGACTTGCAGGAGCTGTGGCATTCCATGACACCAGCGCTGCGTAAAAAAGAAGCAACCGATCTGGATCGTGCGGAAAACCGCTATTACTGGGTACGCCGCTTGTTTAAGAAAGCGCCCCACAGCAATGCCTCCGCTGCCATTCTCGGACGTGCCGCGATGGCCGCAGAGAAATGGGAAGAAGCACGCGGATTGTTTAAACAATCCGGTGATTACCGCATGCTGGCCAAACTGGAGCTGGTCGATGGCGGCGATGAAGGAAAAGCGCGGGAATGGCTGGAGATGGCCGCTGAAACCCCTGGAAAACCGGCATGGGTCTGCCGTTCCTGTGGACAGGCAGGAAAAAAATGGCAGCCGCTATGCCGTGGTTGCGGTGCGTTCAACACTGCTGTCTGGGCTCTTTCTGCCGGCGCAGGCGGACGGCGCAGCAATCCCCCGCCCACCGTCAGTATTGAAGGGCCAAGCGATGGTATTATCGCGCCTCCAACACCGCAAAGTTCTGGAAAATAATAATTTACTGACATCCCTCCGGGAATCCCATATACTGCTGACACGTAAAAACGTTTCGTAAAAGAGCCCTCTTACAGGCAGGCTCTCTAAAAGGAACAGCGGCGCTGTGGCTTTTCGCCTGCGCCGTTTCGCGAGAAAGGCACCCGAATGAGCACGAAAAAACGCGTTTACACGGTTTTGGTGATCGACGGGGGTGGTGTACGCGGGTTAATTCCCGCAAGAATGCTGGAAGAAATCGAAAAAAAGACGGGTAAACACACATCCGAGCTCTTCGATATGATCGCTGTCACCTCTGCCGGAGCACTGGTTGGTGCAAGCCTTACGGTTCCGTCGGCAGATGACCCGAAAAAACCGCGCTATACGGCCAGTGAAGTTCTCCAGACCTTCAAACGCGAAGCACCGAATATTTTTCCGAATATCAAATTCCGCAACATCAAACATTTTGTTCCCGGTGCCGACGGGTATTACGATGTCGATAATTTTGAAAAAATCCTGAAAACCCTCTACGGCGATACCAAAATGGGGGAAAGCCTGACCGATCTGATTGTCACGGCTACGGATATGAAGGCCTACCGTCCGGCATGGATTCAGAACATTAAAAAGCTCTCCGACAAAGACGGCTGGCGCAATATGGATCTGTGGGAAGCCGTGCGTGCAAGCTGTACCGCACCGTCACTGTTCCAGACAAAATATACCTATACCGCACCCAATCCCAATACGCCGGATGTGCGTGAACGTTATACTTTTCTGGATGGTAATATCTTCAGCGCTTCCGCACCGCGTTACGCCTATAGTAAGGCAAAACAGGCAGCACCGCCGGATGCGGAGATCGTCGTTGTGCATATCGGCACCGCTTTCCAGAAACTCAGCGCCTCGCCAGACGAATTTAACAAAGTATCGCCTATGACGTTATTAAAAGAAACCGTCGGGCTGATGATCCATATGAACGGCACCGCTGTCTTGGATGATTTGAAAACTGAAATCGGCGACCGCCTATTCAGTTTTGATCAGTCGATTGATAAATATGCGCCCAGTCTTACGCCGTCAATTCGTCTAGATGACGCCTCGGACAAAAACCTAAGCGCACTGCTTGATTATGCCGAGCGTCTGGTGGAGGATTACGGCGATGATCTTGACCGGCTATGCGAAATTCTGAAAAGTAAAGTCTATGTCGATCAGGCTTACACGCAAAGCCGTGCAGCCTTGACGGAGCTGACTGACATTCTTGCCGACACCAAGAACACAAAAGAGCTGAATATCGCCTATACCAAAGTCGTAAAATATTCCAGCGATGTCGATGTATCGGATATTCCGGAGGAAGACAAACATATTCAGGAACTGGCCAAAGGCCTTGAAGAAGACCATTTGAACCAGCTTGACCGGATTGTCGGTGTGCTGCGCGAAAGAAAGCGTTATCAGGAAAAACCGACCAGCAAATTTAAAAACGGCTTAAAAGCAGTCTTTATGCCATGGACATTGTGGAAGAAAAAAGATAAACCTGCCAATGACAACCCTGCCGGAGATGTGGCAGAAAACAAGCCAGCTCCGCAGAAAAAGAAAGATAAAGGTCCGAAACGCTAGAAATACGGCAGCAGGATGACAGTTAAGACAAGAGGAGGGTGAATCTCGTGTCAAATTTTGATCTCATCGTTATCGGTGGTGGCCCCGGCGGCTATGTTGCCGCCATCCGCGCCGCACAGCTGGGCATGAAAACCGCTTTGGTCGAACGTGAGCATCTGGGCGGCATCTGCCTGAACTGGGGATGTATTCCGACCAAAGCCCTGCTGCGCTCGGCGGAGGTTTACCACCTGATCCAGCATGCCGATGCCTTCGGCCTATCGGTCAAAGATGTCAGCATCGATTTTTCCAAGATCATCAAACGCTCGCGCGGTGTCGCAGCACAGCTCAGCGCCGGTATCGCCCATCTGATGAAGAAGAACAAAATCACCGTTTTCAACGGTCACGGCAAATTGGCTGGCAACGGCAAAGTTACGGTTGAAACTACAGATAAAAAAACCGAAACGCTGAACGCTAAACATATCATTCTGGCCACCGGCGCACGCGCACGCGCACTAGAAGGCAAAGAGCCGGACGGCAAATTGATCTGGAGCTATAAGGAAGCCATGACACCGGACACACTGCCAAAATCACTGCTAGTTGTCGGTTCGGGTGCGATCGGTATTGAATTTGCCAGCTTCTACCGCACGCTTGGCGTTGATGTCACCGTTGTCGAGGTGATGGACCGTATTCTGCCTGTCGAAGATGCGGAAATTTCTGCCTTCGCACAAAAGCAGTTTGAAAAACAGGGGATGAAAATCATCACCTCCGCCAAACTCGGTGATTTCAAAAAGACTGCCAATAATGTCACTGTTCCGCTCGAAGCAAATGGTAAAAAACAGGAACTGACCGTTGACCGCGTCATCATGGCGGTCGGAATTGTCGGCAATGTTGAAAATCTCGGCCTAGAAAGCACCAAAATTAAGGTCGACCGCACCCATGTCACGGTCAATGAATGGTCGGAGACAGGGGAAAAAGGCGTCTACGCCATCGGCGATCTTGCAGGCCCTCCCTGGCTGGCGCATAAGGCCAGCCACGAGGCCACTATCTGCGTTGAAAAAATCGCAGGCGTAAAGGACGTGCATCCGTTAAAGACGGGGTTAATCCCCGGTTGTACCTATTGCATGCCGCAAGTCGCCTCTGTCGGGCTCACGGAAGCCGCCGCAAAAGAAAAGGGGCATCAGATCAAGGTCGGACGCTTTCCCTTTATCGGTAACGGCAAGGCGATTGCGCTGGGTGAACCGGAAGGCATGGTCAAAACCGTCTTTGATGCCAAAACCGGTGAACTGCTCGGCGCACATATGATCGGCGCAGAAGTTACGGAGCTTATTCAGGGCTACGGTATTGCCAAGACGCTGGAAACCACCGAGGCCGAGTTGATGCATACTGTCTTCCCGCATCCGACGCTATCTGAAATGATGCATGAATCCGTGCTGGATGCTTACGGCCGCGCGCTGCACTTCTAAAATTCCAGCTATGTCAGAAACTGAATTTGCTGCGCCTTAATCGGTGGCGGCAATGCAGCAATGAATTTCTTTGGGGAGAAGTTCGGGTGTCTCGTCTTCACCAACCATGCGCAGTTTCGGCGCTTTCGGAACGATATTTCCAATACCCAGATCAGGTACATTGTTTCCGACGACGAAGATGACTTTGGCTTGGCTCAACTGTTTCATAACTAAAAGACCCCGTTTTTCAAATGACTGTTTTCAAAATAAACATTCACAGCTTTTGCAGATTCCGAGTGTTAACCTCCTTCTTCTTTCTGCAACGTCACATATGAATGCAAACGATAGTACAGTTAAAATGTTAACAAAAATTTTAGATTTTTGTCAATTTTATTTCTATAATGACTAATTTTTTCAAAATATGGGTAATATTATTACAAAATAACGCGATTTTTCCACAGCTTTGCAGAACTGAGCAACGAATGCGTCACTTCAACCGAATCATTTTAGCGCAGCATAAAAAGAAAAACGGCGCAGCATTTGCTGCGCCGTTTCGCAAAAATATCATAATACCGCTTTTACATTTTACGACCCGGACGGCGCAGTTTCTGACGAACCGTCATCTGGTTTACCTGGCTAACAACTTTCTGGAAGTCAACCTGACCGCGGTCACGATTTTGAACATTATTCCACAGTATATGCATCTCGCGCAGACGTCCTGCCCAAATCTCCGGTGCAAAAGCTTTTTTCAACTGACGTTTTTCAATCAAAACATCCAGCAGAGACACACCGTTTTTGTTCGGCTTCAGGAAGTCCTGCACTTGCAGCGTATCACTATCGCTGCGCACAATATCCAGAACCTTATCAAATTGACCAGCCTCTGCCGCCACCATCAAAACAGTGTTTTCCAGCGCACCGCTCGTATGACGCAGATGTGCAACTTTCAGGTCATCATTTTTGGACTGCAGTTTCTCACGCACGATGTCCATATTGTCCCATGTGTCGCGCAGACCGATCGGCAAAACCTTACTTTGTTTGCCATCATTAGCAACAATCGGCGTGGTCAAAGATGCTGCCGTCATATCTTCGTTCAAAGATACATGCGAACGGTATGTCATGTTTTCTACATCGGCAACGACCGTATCGAAACTGTTGCGGCCGCTCAAGACTTTTTGTGCCGGCGGCAGATTGTCCCACAGACCGACCATCTCATCGACCTGTCCAATCCAGAAGCGTGGCTCGAAAACCTTGTGAAGCATTTTATGCTGTGCAGCACGTTCCAGAATGGACGGTTTACGTCCGCGTTTAAAGGTCAGCTCCTCAATACCAAAGCTTTGTCCTGTTTGCTGCAGGCTGTCGACGATTTTATCGTAATATTGCCAAGCCGCAGCATTGTGGAACATCGTATCACCGTCTTTGTTCACAAACAGCAGATCATCCTTTTTCAGCGGTGTATTGTTCTCATACAAAGTCTGTAAAAACGCATCGAATGTACCGCGCTTCGAGAACATATCCGGAATCGCTTTATAATCAACGCCGATTTTTTTCAGAGACTCTTCGCGAAGCTGCGTCTGATCATCCAGACCAAGTACTTCGCGTTTCAGTTTCAGCGGAATGCGTCCATCCTCATCCTGTGCCAATTGACCGCGCTTATTCGGCGGAATGTAGTACCACAGGTTTTCCATTTCTTCAAAGCGGCCTTTCCAGACATCAGCTGTAAACAATTTGTCAACTTTGTCGTGGGTGACAACGCTTTCGATCAGCGGGCGCTGGTAATAAGATCCTTCTTTCACCGTCAGGAAATCTTCTGCGGTAAACTCTTCACCGTTATCACGCAAAATTTCAACAATATGGTGGAAATTGTCCCATGCGCGGGAGGAGCCAAGGAAATATTCCCCGCTTTTATCCGCACCAAGAAAATCTTCCTTCGAGAGCGTTTCACCAGCCTCTTTCAACTTTTTGTAAAGGCCCATGATATCGGCGCTGCGAAAGGCATCCTGTTGGTAATCAGAAGCTTTGGGGTGTTTGCACAATGTCGCAATGAAAGCTTGCTTGAGTGAGCTATCATTTTTCTTGTTATCAGGCATCGCTTTGTTTCCCTTCTTCTTCTTTATAAATCACTTTGCTCGCGGCATAACGGCGGCAAATTCGCGTTACCCCGGCCAATGTTACAAGCGCACCCTTTGGAACAAAAATCGTTCCCACCTCCGGATCTTTGAACGCCTCTTCCAATGCGCGCAGAGTCGCAACAGTTCTAGCGTTCGGATCGCTTTCTATGATAGAGGTTTCCCATCCTTTATCAACAAAATAAAGCCGTGATCCATGCGGCAATATTTCCATGGGCCCTGTTTCCATCGCCCGAAGTCGTGCGGCCTGCCGTGCCACGATCTCGATATTGCTATCCGTCGCAGCTGCCTTGTCCCGAGATGAAGAAGGGGAGCCTCCGCTTGCGGAGCCCCCCCCATCATATCTTTTCGGGTTACTGACTTTTCCGGACTTGTCTTTCTTTTCCGTCACAAGAATTCCTTGCTTATGGTGTCCGTCGTTTCAGTACCGGGCCCTTGGCGCCTTATCAATTAGATACTGCGCGGGGCCTGTTTCGCAACAAGATATTTGCCGAGGTAAGGCTCGTAAGACAGAAGAATATCTTCCATACTTGCCTTCTCATTATGCTCGATAATCTTGCTTTCCGGAACACCGACAGGGTCGTTACGGAACAAGAGAGCCGAGCGGACATTGTTACGCGTTTCTTCAGATGCGCCGCGCAGGATGTCATCCAGTGCTTCGCGCAGTTGAGATGCCGCGTTCTTGTCATTGCGGTTTACATGTTTCACGCCAACTTCGCGGAACAGGGTCGACAAACGCTCCGATGTTTCGCCACCGACAACCAGCGTTTTCTGGCTGTTGTTGTTGACGATAATATGAACCGGAACACGTTCGCTTTCACCATTCTCGTTTGTAGCTTTCACCACGACTGTCGTCGCGCCGATACCAGTATCCGAGTTGTTCTCAGCGATTTTAACATCATCATCCAGAATCATGTCACCGGTGAAGGGCGTTACCGTACGGGTATCATCTTCAACCGTGCCACCTGCTGCGGTGATGTCTTGTTTCAGCGATTTGATATATGTGTCCACTTCGTCTGTGGGCTGGCCAAAATCTTTCAACTGCGCCTGTTCCTTCTTCAGAAGATCCAGAAGCTCTTTCTGTTTGCCGACCAAATCATCATCGCCACCGGCGAAGAAGCCGCTTGCATCCTCGTCATTGTCAGCAGATGCCGAAGGCTGCTGTGCTTTCAGCTCTTCGATATCGCTTTCAAGGTCGATACGTTTCTGTGCGTAGTTGCTCTTCATCAGCAGCAGTGCAAGGTGGTTTTCCTTGTCCCAGACAGCTTTCAGATTCTGCTCGCTCGCTTTCGGGAACGCCAGTGTCATCATAAGCGCATCATGATCAACCAGCTCTTCCGTCACCGGCTCAAAGTCGCGGTTTGCCTCATTGGCAACATCGACTTTTTCCGCCGTGATGAAAGGCTGCGAAGACAGCGTCTCGACATCCGTGTTCGGAATAACAAAGCTTGCATCATCACTGCTGAGCTGTGTTTTCACACGATCCAGCGTTTCCTTGATCTGTGCAACGGTAACAATTGCATTGTCATCCTGCGTTTTCACATCCGCATTGCTTTCACGGACATAGTCGGCGAACATTTTCTGTGCCAGCTTCATCTGCTCTTTCGGATCGGTCGTTGCGAACAGGTTGATGTTCAGCGACGCTTCAACGGATTTGACGTTACTATGCGCACCTTCCTGCAAGTGCAGATCTTTCAGGCCACATTGTTTCATCAACTCTTTCAGATGCTTGTACAGAACCGGTTTACCGGCAGCACCCGAGGTTTCGTAGATTTTATCCGCAAGCAGATCGGTCAGACGCGTACCGTAGTTACGCTCGACGCTTTCCTTCGTACGCTTAACGCGTTTCGCAGGTTTTTCCGCCCATGATTTCGGATCGAAATCGACATCCTCGTTGCTTTCGCTTTTCGTCATGCGCGCACGCAGCGGCATAGCGTATTGCAAGTGCTGGATGACTTTACGGAAGTCAATGCTGACCTCTTTCTGGTATTCCTCATCCACCTCTTCAACAAGGTTTCCGTCTTTGATCAGTGCCTTATCCGGATCCGTCAGCTCTGCCCAGCCTTTGTAGAACTTGGCGAGTTTCTCGGATGCTTCCACAACATTCTTCCAGTTTTTCAGAAGCGAGGTGTGGATTTGCGGAACATTAGCTTTCTGCTCTTCCGTCAGACCGGCTTCACGCCAGTACAGCAGCATTTCCGTGAACTGCTCGGGATCTTTATCCGCTTTATCCTTGAAGGAATTATAAAGCGTCGATACCGGCAAGCCTGTCATGATCTGACAGATACGGTGCTGCCAATCCATCAGAGACGGTTTGGGGATCGTCACCGGAGACAGACGCGAGTAAACCGATTTGTTCAGTGAACGGGTTGTCGTACCATCTTCAACCGCGTTACCGGTCATCACGATACCCCAGCCCACTTTCGTGTCTTCACGGCGGAAGGTGAACTCACTCGGACCGCTTGTTTGGTCTTTGTTTTTCAGCGGGTTTACAACCGTACATTCATCGATCTCACCATTCGCGAACTGCAGGAATGTCTGCAGGGCGTTATCGGTACCTTCTTTCGATTTGTTGTACTCATCATAGGTCGAGAAGTTACCTTCGATAAAGTCACGGATCGCCAGACCGTATTGGGAGTTCATACCCAATGCGTTCCCGCCAGCGCTGTCCAGACCTTCAAGCTTGCTAACTTTCGTCAGAACCGCAAAGGCTTTTTCAACATTTTCCGTACCGGATTCTTTCAGGCCTTCCCAGTCAATAACCAGCTTGCCGTCATCACTTTCCTCGACAAATTTGCTCGGCAGGCCGCTTTTCAGCAGACCATAAGACAGCGGCTGCAACGCACCGGCTGCAAGGCGTTTATCAATTGCTTCGGGAAGCGCATCACCGGCACCGAAATCCAGAACCATCTCGAAGAGAAGGTCGTTCATGTTTTTACCACCACAGTCGAAAATTTCGACAGGGCGCGTGGATTGTGCGCGGCCAACCAGACCACCGAGGAAGGATTTACCGGCACCCGGATCACCCTTCATGAAGTAGATGCGGCTTTTACTTTCCGGCTTAATCATCTCGAGGATGTCTTTCAACATCGGCATCATACTGGGCGTAGGCATATCCCGGTACATCATACCGATCACTTCCTCATAAGGACGCTCGGAGTAAAGACGCAGAGGCTCTTCATCATCCTTGATCTTGCCAAGGCGCTGCTCGATGGACTGATGTCCGTCCTCGTCAACAACGACCGTTCCCCACATCGGGTACGGGCGCGCGTTCGTGCCGAGTGCGACCTCCAGTTTATCGACGTCTTCTTCCGTCAGATCGGAGATTTTCTTGTGCAACAATTTATCAATTCCGTTGCCTTTCAATTCACCTTTTTTCTTTGCCATCTTGCCTACCTCTTTCTTCTTTTTTTAAACTTTGTTTTTATATTCTCTTTGTTTCTGTTCCTAAATAAATACGGCTTTCTCAAACCTTATCCTACCATCTGCGTCCGCCGCCGCGTTTTTTCATCTCATTCGCCGCCTTCTTCATGTCACGGCGTTTTTTCTGATGCGGCTCGGCTTTAAAGCTGCCGCATTTGCGGATTTTGTTCAGCAGCAGACCGACAATCGCCATCGGAACGGCATCACCTTTGTTTTCGATGACCGTGCCGATTTCTTCATTCGGCTTACCTTTTTTACCTTTAAAGTTCTTGGCCATCCGTTCCATTTCTGACGAACCGCCGCGCGGCTTGATGATCGCCGTATCCATCGTGACTTTGTCACAATATTTAAACAGCGACTCCAGGTTCTTGACCGATTCCATCTGGTCACCGATATCACCATCGGACAGAACCAGAATATGCGTAAAGCCGCTCAATGTGTCGCCTTTACCGCGCTGTTCGGAAATCGTTTCCGCCGCACGCTTAATCGCAGGCGCCAGATCAGTACCACTATGCAGACCACTACGCATCGCCTGCATTACCTGACCGATTTTCGTACGGTTATCACCCGGCTTAATCTTGATCGGTGCGTTTGAATCACCCCACATACCGACATAGACATTCATTTTCATGTCCTTACCGGCAGCAGCTTCATACAAAATCGCCCCTGCTTGCAACGCGCTTTCCAGCGGGCTTGCACCGGCACCGCCAGCCATACCCATAGAGCCGGAACCGTCAATCATAATCAAAATATCGATCTCGGCCGGAATTTCGTAATCATCATCGAGATGGAAGCGTTTCAAATCGTCTTCCTGCACATCACCAATCGCTTTTTTCAGCGTCAGATGCTTATGCGCCTCCATGTTGAAACGATCCATAACCTCACCGTCCTGCGGCAGAATATCCATAGATGTGGATTTCTTCTTTTTATTCTGCATTTGCAGATCCTGCACACGCTTGAAAACCTTCCGCGTTTGCATGATCGGCCCGCGCAATTCCGCAATCCGTTTTTCGTACTGTGACCAGTCTTGCTTTGCCAGCTCGGACAGGGATTTTCCGTCGCCCGTTCCGGCCTGATCGCTGGACTGGCTCGGATCGCCGCTCTGCTGACCTTTTTGACCTTGCTGACCGTCCTGTCCGTCTTGACCATCCTGACCGTCTTGTCCGTCCTGACCGTCAGCATCCTGACCATCACCCTGCGCTTCTTGCTGCTGGGCTTTTTCAAGCTGCTTTTGCAGTTCATCGGCTGTCATACCGCCATCCTGGCCTTGACCGTCTTGACCATCTTGGCCGTCCTGACCATCACCATCCTGACCTTGTCCGTCTTGGCCATCACCGTCCTGACCGTCAGCATCCTGACCTTGGCCTTCTTGACCGGGTGTTTCAGAGGCGTTCTCAACACTCGGCATATCACCGGCACCGTCAACAGGAACGGTACTGTCTTCATCTGTTCCCAGTTTACCTTCTTCCGGCGTGCCGTCACCATTTTGACCCTGACCATCTTGTTGGTCGCCATTCTGATCCTGGCCTTGACCGTTTTGATCACCATTCTGGTCACTCTGCTGACCATCCTGCCCTTGACCATCCTGATTCTGGCCGCTCTGGTCACCATTCTGGTCGCTTTGCTGGCCATCCTGACCGCTTTGGTCACCATTCTGGTCACTCTGCTGACCTTGCTGTCCGCTTTGATCACCACTTTGGTCACCACTCTGGTTACCTTGCTGACCTTGCTGACCTTGTTGCCCCTGCTGTCCTTGCTGACCCTGTTGACCTTGCTGTCCGTCCTGCTGTTGGCCGTCTTGGCCATCCTGACCGTCTTG
>SBHI01000135.1 GCA_006226225.1 Alphaproteobacteria bacterium | reverse complement strand
CAATTTGCTGCGCCAGATATGCTGTTGTCGCTTCGGTTAACACAGCGATCAGCGCATCAAGCTGATCCGGATTGCGGTACATCATTTCACGGATTCGCATGAATTCCTTACTTCCGCCGCCTTCAACCATATAGGTCGCAACCGTCCAGGGTGCCCCTGCAAAGCCGATCAATGCCTGATCATCCAGCGCGGGATCCTCCCGCAGCAACGCTCTTGTAAGGCGTACGGTCTCATAAACGGGTGCCGCTTTATCGTGGATAGCGTCAACATCCAGCGCAGCAATATCCAATGCGCCCAGAACAGGCCCTTTGCTTTCCTGAAAAGCAACCTCCTGCCCCAAAGCATGCGGAACAACCAGAATATCGGAGAATAAAATCGCGGCATCCATGCCAAAACGACGCAAGGGCTGTACAGTTACTTCAGCTGCCAATTCAGGCGTGTAGCACAAGTCCAGAAAACTACCTGCATCCTTGCGCAATGCACGGTATTCCGGCAAGTATCGTCCGGCTTGCCGCATAAACCAGAAAGGCGGGTGAGATGTTTTTTCTCCTGCAAGTGCTGCAAGTAAAGGCTTTTGTTTTCCGCTCGTATTTTTCTTGGCCGCCTGTGTCACTGTTTTAAGCCTTTCTTTACCGCTTTTGTTCTAAACTCATTTCCTGGACGGATAATGCCTAGAAGATGCCATTTTTTCGCGTTCTGTCCAAATAAAAACAAATAACAATTAAAAAGAAAAGAATTGTTGTTTTTGTAGGTTGGTACTGTGAATCCTGTGTATAAAATTTTTTTCACAAGAATGCCCACAGGCTAAACAAAGGTCAAGTGACGGTTTTATTTAAGAAAAACTATTTTTTCCACAAATTGTGTAAAAACTGTATGCCTTGTAAAAGTAAACGGATAAAGCCGTATAAATACGGGGAAAGTTTTTTACCTTCAGCAGGTTTTGCACAGTTCTGCACAAACTATACCGTTTTTTCCACAAAGCCTGTGGAGGAATCGGACGGGAATATGTTACAGTTTTGAGGATGAACGGAAATGACAGCAGGAGCAAATGCAATGCCGCAGGTTGAATGGGAAAAACTGGATGCACCGGATATACCGGCTTTTCTTGACGAAATTAATCCGCATATTGAGCCGATCCCGTTCAATCCGGATTCAACGACGATCCGCAAACGCCGTTTGCCTTTCTATCCGGACTATTCCTTTTTGGAAATGACAGATCTCTCCGCCATTCCTTCGGTGCGTAAATATGCGATTTACAAAAAAGACGACGTCAATGTCGTTAACTGGACGAACCAGACCATTTACGATGTGAATGAAAAGGCACCGGTCAAGCTCAGCGACAATAATGTCGCCGATTATATCCGCTTTTTCTTTACCTATGTGCGCGGCCGTCACGGACGTTTTATCGTCATTGAAAGCGTTGATGAAATTCATTGGCGTACGGAGCCACCGGCACAGGGACGGAAAGTCATTCAGGAAATGGTGCATCCGATCAAAATTCTGTCTAAAGATGAGGACGGCAGTTATAAGGCTGAAGCTTTTATGTTGTTCAAGGATTCACTCTTCAAAACCACCGTACATGTGACACCTGACGGCATGGTCAATTTGTCGGACGAGGAATTGAAAATCGAGGGCATGCCGATTGTGCAGGATATGGCTGCCGAGTAATGACAACGGAAACTGCTGCCGCATTTCATCCGGCGCTGCTCGAGCCGCCGGAAAAAGAAGCCCGCCCGCAATGGACGGAACTGCCGTCGGAGGTTTTATCCGAAATTGAAAAAATCACCGGAAAAATCGCCGCGGCGGAAATCGCCTGGGGCGGTTACAGCCCTTCCGCCTGTTTTCGCGCGACGGCGGAAAATGGCGAAAAGTACTTTATCAAAGGCTCCCATCCCGGTCAGGCGGCACATGGCGCAAAAGCGCTTCGGCAGGAAATTCATGCCTATACAACATTAAAGTTTTTGCAGCAGCTCGCTCCACGCTTTCATGGCAGCATTTCCGTTGGTGATGAAGATGATTGGCGGCTGGGTATCTGGGATATGGTCGATGGCAAAACAGCGCTGCCCTGGACATTGGCAAAAACGCAAGCGGTGGTTGATCTGCTCTGGCAGCTGCACAGCAGCGTTTCTCGCGCAGATGTTCCGGATTTGCCTGACGGACGTGAAAGCAACCATGTCAGCGACTTTTTCCTTGGCGAAAGATTGTGGAAACGTTTTGAGCGCGAGGATGATTCAAACCGTCAGCAGCATTTCGCGGAATTGTTCGAAGATTCTGATGCGGCGCGGCAGTGGCTGGACACGCATTTGCCCGCACTGGTGCGCCTGCAAAGCGGTATGTCTGGGATGACGGGGCCGGAAGGTGTTGTGCATTTCGACCTGCGCTCGGACAACATCCTGTTTAATGCGGAAGGACGTGCCGTTATTGTGGATTGGACGGATACTTGTTGGGGGCAGGTTTTGCTGGATATTGTGCTGTTTGCGCAATGTGTGGCGGCAGAGAGTGGAATTGCGCCGCAAACAGTCATTCAACAGTATGAAGATGTCTCAGGCCATATATATCCGCGAGAAGACGTATTGTCTGTTGTCGCGACGGTGACAGGATATTTCGCGGACAATGCATGGCGCGCTGTGCCGCAGGAGTTGCCGCGCCTGCGTTGGGTGCAGTCGATTTGTCTGCAAGCGGGACTGTCCTGGCTCGCGGCGGAAGGTGCTGCCCCCTTACCGGGAATGCTGTGCCAAAAGTAGAGGCTGCTTTTTTGGCATAATTTACCGTTGACAGCGGAGAGGGAATCGGCTAGAAAAAATATGTTACATCTGAATAACGACAACAATTCCCCCTTAAAATAATAGGAAATCCAGGAGTTTTGCGTTTCGGCCTTATTATTGGCCGCGTATCAGGGAAAAAAGACATATCTTTTGAACCCGCTTTCGTATCAACAAAAGTTTTTATATCCATCCCCAACATCATCAACGGTAATATTTCATGAATCTCCAAGAACTGAAATCCAAATCACCTGCCGACCTTTTAACCTATGCGGAAGAGATGGGCGTTGAAAATGCCAGCTCGATGCGCAAACAGGAAATCATGTTTGCGATTTTAAAGCGTCTGGCGGATAAGGATGAATCCATTGTCGGTAACGGCGTTCTCGAAATTCTGCAAGACGGTTTCGGCTTTTTGCGCTCTCCGGAAGAAAATTACCTGCCGGGCCCTGATGATATTTACGTGTCGCCCAGCCAGATCAAACGTTTCGGTTTGCGTACCGGTGATACGATCGAAGGCGAAATCCGCGCTCCGAAAGATAATGAGCGTTATTTCGCATTACTGAAAGTTAGCTCGGTCAATTTCTCGAAACCTGATACGCTGAAGCATCGCATCAATTTTGACAACTTGACCCCGCTATATCCCGAAAGAAAAATCACACTAGAGCTGGAAAACCCAACGCTTCCGACGATCGGGATGCCGAAAACCAACAGCAAAGGCGGCAACCAGCCGCAGGTGCAGTTACAGCGGGTGATTGAACTTGTCTCACCGCTCGGCTTCGGTCAGCGTGCGCTGATTGTCGCGCCGCCGCGGACAGGTAAAACCGTCATGCTGCAAAATATTGCACATTCGGTTGAAACCAACCATCCCGAGGCTTATCTGATTGTTCTTCTGATTGACGAACGTCCGGAGGAGGTTACGGATATGGCGCGCTCGGTAAAAGGTGAGGTTATTTCCTCGACCTTTGACGAACCCGCCGCCCGCCACGTGCAAGTCGCGGAAATGGTTCTGGAGAAAGCAAAACGTTTGGTGGAACATAAACGCGATGTTGTTATTCTGCTTGATTCCATCACACGTTTGGCGCGTGCCTATAACACTGTTGTCCCTAGTTCCGGTAAGGTTCTGACCGGTGGTGTTGATGCCAATGCTCTGCAACGCCCGAAACGCTTTTTCGGTGCGGCGCGGAATATCGAGCAAGGCGGATCGCTGACGATTATCGCTACCGCATTGATTGATACCGGCAGCCGCATGGATGAGGTTATTTTTGAAGAGTTCAAGGGGACAGGTAACTCTGAGATTGTTCTTGACCGCAAAATTTCCGATAAACGCGTCTTCCCGGCGATTGATATCCAAAAATCCGGTACGCGGAAAGAAGAATTGCTGGTTGATCAGGGCACATTGTCGAAAATGTGGGTTCTGCGCCGTATTCTTAATCCGATGGGAACTGTTGATGCTGTCGAATTCCTCGTCGATAAGATGAAGGATACCAAATGCAATGACGACTTCTTTCAGGCAATGAACCAGTAAAGGGGCGCTTTCGGCAAAATGCTGCTGCAACTTTTTAAGCTTTTGCCGATTTCTATTCTGGCGCATGGCGCCATTCTTGCAGGGATCTTTTTTACCAGCGGTCATCTGATGTCGACGACATTGGCAGGTGTTTACGCCAAAACAACGGAGCTGACACGTATGTTGCTGTCATTGCCGCTGTTTTTCTTTTTCGGTAATTTTATGGTGGCGAAAAGCTATCAATGGTTCGACCCCGGCCTTGTGACGCCGGTCAATATCTTCAATATGATTATTCTATCAGTACTGATGACAGTGATGTTTTTCGGGATGAAACCGCATTGGACAATTATTCCGGCAACATTAATGGTGGCCGGCGGCTGTATCTGGGTCAATATTCTGATCCGGCAGCCTCTTTAGCTTTTATTTCTTCCGTTTTTTCTCTTTCGGTCTTTTGTGCTTTTTCTGAAAGTCACGTTTGTCGCGTTTTTTGCCGTCATGGTGCAATTTTTTCTGCCTTGCGCGGCGATCCGGCTTCCCGCCGCCCTGACCGTCTTCGCGCGGTTCGGGCATTTCGCGGCCATCATATTCCACCAGTGTAAAGATCATGCTACCGCCCATCACATCAATTTCTTTCAATTTGACGATGACGGGTGCACAAAGCTGGAAAGAAAACCGTGTTTTGCGGCCGACAAGCATGTGGCGTTTTTCATCATGAATATAGTAATCGTTAGGGAGTAACCGACAGGGGATAAACCCGTCCGAACCCGTTTCCGTTAGTGTAACGAATAAACCCGCACGGCTCATACCACCGATGGTGGCACGGAATTCCGCGCCGGTGCGGTCTTTCAGATATAGTGCTGCAAAACGGTCTATGGATTTACGTTCTGCTCCCATAGAGCGGCGCTCTGTCTCGGAAATATGGTCGGCAATAGCTTCAATTTGTGAAATTTCATCATCGGTTAGACCGTCTTTGCCTAGTTTGAAAATACGGATCAGGGCGCGGTGAACGATCAGATCGGCATAACGGCGAATAGGGGAGGTGAAATGCGCGTAATGCGTCAAAGACAGTCCGAAATGACCTTTATTTTCAGGGTGATAAAGGGCCTGACTTTGACTGCGTAAAACAATCGTGTTAACCACTTCGGAAAATTTTGTGTTTCTGACCTTTTCTAAAATGGCATTGATTTCTTTTGGCTCAGGCTTCAGTCCTTTTGCGGCGCTTTGTCCGATGGATTTCAAAAAATCATTCGCTGCTGCCAGCCGCCCGGATTCCGGCGGCGGGTGGATACGGAAGATGCCCGGGACGTTACTGTCTTCAATTGCTTGCGCTGCGGCGATGTTGGCCAGAATCATAAATTCTTCGATCAGCTTGTGGCTGTCCAGACGTGTGCGTCGTGTCATCTCTCTGACGGTACCGTCTTCGTTGAGCCGCACCTGATATTCGGGCAAGTCCAGCTCGAGAGCGCCGCGCACTGTGCGTGATTTGTCCAGAATGTGAAAAGCATCGTAAAGCGGTTTGATGACCGTTTCCATCAGCGGCTTGGTTGTGTTATCGGAGTTACCGTTATGGGCATCTTCCACTTGTTCATAAGTTAGCCGTGCCCGCGATTTCATTAACCCGCGAACAAATTCGTATTTTTGTAATTCTCCGTGTTTGTCAATCCACAGATGTACGGCCATGCAGGCGCGAGGAACGTCGGGCATCAGGGAACATAG
>SBHI01000170.1 GCA_006226225.1 Alphaproteobacteria bacterium | reverse complement strand
CCGTATGCCTTCGGCAGGCGGGGCGGATAATAAAATGTGCCAAAGGCCAGATCAATAAAAGGAAACAGCACGGAAAAGTTTTTATCCACGGCCTCTTTTTCCAAACCGTGATGCCAGCGGTGGTAATTCGGGGATGTGATGATATAACGCAGTGGTTTCCCCCAATCGAGATCAATATTGAAATGGGTCAGGAGGCCAGCGGCATAAACGACAGCGGCAGCGTAAAGAATAACCGGATGCGGAAAGCCCAGCCAATGCAGCAACAGGGAATCCACGAGAAAGGCAACGGCAAGGTCGCCCGGATGCAGGCGGAAGGCCGTTGTCCAGGTAATGGCTTTCGCATCATGGTGGATGGAATGAAACAGCCAGCCCTTTTTATTGACATGCATAAAGCGGTGCCGCCAATAGGCTGAAAAATCGGCGACCAGCAGTGCGGCGGCAATCTGCAGCCAGAACGGCCAGGCAGAAATCAGTTTTTCACCGCCCGCATGCACAAAATTGTCTTGCAAAAAATAGAAGATAATCAGCAGCATCAAAAATTCTAGAAACGGCCGCATCACAATCATGGACAGATAATACATGGCCACTTCCAGTTTGGTCGCAGTCGTGATGAAGGGGCGCTCTTTATGTGCGGGGCGTATCTTTTCGACAAAAAAGGCCAGCACGCCCCAGCCGATCAGGGGCAGGGTCACAAGATAGGCATCTTTGAAGAGATTTATCAGTTCGGTTTGCATATCGGCCTAATCACAGCCCCTTGAATGTTCGCGGGATGTTCTTGCTTTTGTTTATCTTCGTATATTATATCATAACTGTACAATAAATTCCTAAATGCCGCTGCAATAAGAACGGCAAGAATGAAAGAGGAAGAGGGCGCCTAAATGAAACAGCATAAAACCGTTCCCGTCAAATTTCCGAACCGCAAAGGCGACCTGCTGGCAGGGCGGCTGGAACTCCCCCTTGATCGCGAAATCACACATTTCGGTTTGTTCATGCATTGCTTTACCTGCAGCAAAGAGTTTTTTGCACCGGCGAAAACCTGCAAGGCATTGGCGGATCGCGGCGTGGCCATGCTGCGTTTTGATTTTACGGGGCTGGGCGATAGCGGCGGCAGTTTTGCCGATAGTACATTTTCAACCAGTCTGGGGGATGTGCTGTCTGCGGCGGCATTCCTGCGCGAGAATTATCAGGCGCCGTCATTGCTGGTTGGTCACAGTATGGGCGGCGCGGCAGCGCTGGCGGCAACACGCGAACTGGGGGCGGATATCAAAACCGTGGCGACCATCGGCTCGCCGCGCGACCCCGCGCATGTGCTGCGCCATTTTCAAGATCATCAGCAATTGCTGGAAACGGATGGCAAGGTGGAGCTGATTGTTGCCGGACGGCAGTATTTTTTGAAAAAAGAATTTTTCTCGGACATGGCCAGTCATGATGTTGCGCAGGATACGCGCGATTTCGGCGGCGCGGTATTTGTATTCCATGCGCCGGAAGACGATATGGTGGATTTTGCCAATGCGCAGGTGATTTATGACCGCGCAACGGGACCGCGTTTTCTGATTTCCATGGACGGCGCAACGCATATGCTTGATAAGCCCGAGGATGCGGCGCTGGTGGCGGATATTCTGTCGGAATGGCTGCAAAAAGGGCAGGAGCCTTTACAAAGATTTGCCTGACGGCAGGACAAAAATCTGCCTGAGGACAGGGTAAAACGCAGCTTAGCGACGTCGCGGCCTGTGCAGATAGTTGCGTAGATTTCCCTGCGTGTTCTGTAGTGCTTTTCCCTTTTTTTGCTTTTGGGCTTTTTCAAAGGCCCGACGGTTGTCCTCTTCTTCTTTCAGCAGTTTTCCCTGCAAGGCCTCTTCAATCAATACGGCGACAGTCTCGTGTTTTGCGTTGCGGGCGATGTCCAGCGGTTTGTTGTCACGGCGCGGTGCGCGTTCAGGGTCGGCACCGTGTTCCAGCAACAGCTTGGCTATCTCCGGATAATCATATTTGGCTGTGTAAATCAGCGGTGTTTCACCGTAATTATTGACATGATCGGCATCGCTGCCATGCGCCAGCAGCAACTGTGCGGCATCCGGACGGTTGTAGAAGACGGCAACGCTAATGGGGGCATTGTAAAAATTATCCACTACATGCACATCGGCATTTCTTTTAAGCAAATGATGCAGAATTTTCGGGTCTTTATGAACGGCGCGTATCAAAGGTGTTTCGCCAAATCCGTCATGTGCATTGATATTGGCACCATCCGCCAGCGCGGCATCAATCGCCGCGATATCTTCATTCTGTATGGCATCAAACAGCCGCTCTTTCAAAACTTCGTACATGGTATGGTTCTGCGTTGTCTGTATAAGAGAAACGTCAGAAAATTACCATAATATATGGGTGGGAGTCAATATCCAAGAACAGCTCTTGCGAAGGTTGGCCTAACGGCGCGGGCAGTTTCTGCGGGTATAATTGCGCAGATTGCGCTGGCATTCCAGCTGGCGGTCTTTCTTTTTCTGAGCGGCGGCTTTTTGAAAAGCGGTTTTTGCTTCGATCTCTTCCCGTTTCCTTTTCTTCACGATACCTGCGTCAATAATATCGGCAACGGTGTAAAAGCTGTTGAGTCGTGCAATCGCCAATGGCTCTTTATCCATCAGGGGAGATAATTCAGGATCCGCGCCTTTATCCAGCAACTCCTGCGCCATTTCGCCATAGCCGTATTTGGCGGCGTAAATCAGCGGTGTTTCGCCGTAATCATTGGCGTGGTTCGGATCGGCGCCATGGGATATCAGCAGACGCAGAGCCTCGATATTATTGCGAAAGGCGGCAACGCCGATGGCACGGCTTTTAAATTCATTCTCGGCATGCGGGTCGGCACCTTTTTCAAGTAAATGGCGCAAGACGGCGTTTTTACCTTCATAGGCGGCGTTCATCACAGCGGTATTGCCGTTGTCGTCACGGCTGTCGATCGCTGCCCCATCGGCCAGCGCAGCATCAATGCCGGCGATATTGCCGGATTGTACGGCACGAAAAAGCTTTGTGGTCGGATAGTCGATGATAAGCCCCATCACAGCGGAAAATTTACAAGACATTAAATTGCCATAAGATAAATATAGATGTCAATCTTTATCAAAAGAGATTGGATTCCGTGCTTGCGTTGTATTATGATGAAATCCGCCGAATGTTATAATATTTAAAGGTTTTTTTGCATGAGCGACCCGCTGTCAAAAATGATGCGCATGCCCGCAAAACGTCTTCCTGCCTCGGAGGCTCCGCCGCCGCAGCCGGAAGTCGAGGATATGGCGCAATCAATGGCGGAGCTGCAGGGCAAGCAAGACACCTCCATCATTCAAATCAAAGGCGATATTGATCTGCATGAAAGCGCACAAGGCGTTTGGGTGCAGATTCAGGATTTCTTTGAAGCGGGCAGCCTGTTTCAATTAGCCGTTATTCTGGGGCTGTCGTCGCTGGCCTATACGATTTCCGTCATGTGGCAGAAGAAATTCCGCAAATTGGTGGATGAAGCGGAAAAGCCGATTTTCTCGGAAACCGGAAAATTATGGATTCGGCGGGTCAACCGCGTTTTCTTTCCGGCTATTCTGGCGGTCTTTCTGCTGACCTGTACGCAGGTTGCCGCATGGCTGTCCTGGCCGGCTGATTTGCTGAGTATTGCCATGAAACTGGCGGTTGCGGGAACGGTCATCCGCTTTATTTCCACGCTGATTCAGTCGCGTGTAATCGCGAAATGGGTTGCGGGGGTCATCTGGGCCATTGCCGCCCTGCAGATACTCGGCTGGTGGGGGCCGACAACATCGGTGCTGGACAGTATCCAGTTCGGCATCGGCGCCAATAAAATATCGCTGCTGACCGTGATCAAGGGAATTTTCTATTTTGTCCTGTTCCTGTGGACGGCGACCATCCTGTCGCGGGTCAGTGAAAAACATGTCAAACGGATCGAGGAGATGACACCGTCATTGCGCGTGTTGTTGACCAAGCTGATCCGCATTTCGCTGATGGTGGCGGCCTTCCTGCTCGGCCTGAACGCCATCGGGGTTGACTTGACCTCCTTTGCGATCCTTGGTGGTGCCATCGGTGTCGGTATCGGTTTCGGTTTGCAAAAAGTCGTCTCCAACTTTGTCAGCGGTATCATCCTGCTTTTGGATCGTTCCATCAAACCGGGTGATGTGATTGCGGTGGAAGGCAGTTTCGGCTGGGTGAATACGCTGGGTGCGCGCTATGTGTCGATTATTCAGCGCGACGGCCGCGAGCATTTGATACCAAATGAACTGCTGATTACCGAGAAGGTGGAAAACTGGTCTTTCAGTAATAATGATGTCCGTATCCCGATCAAGGTCGGCGTCTCTTATAATAGTGATGTGCGCAAGGCGATGGAACTCTGCCTTGAAGCCGCCGTCGAAGAGCCGCGCGTCAAACAGTTCCCGAAACCCGTTGTGCGTCTGACAGGCTTTGGTGACAGTGCCGTCGATCTGGAAATCCGCGGCTGGATCAATGACCCCGTTAACGGTATCGGTAATATCATCAGTGATGTGCTGCTGCGTGTCTGGGATAAATTCCATGAACACGGCATTGATATTCCCTATCCGCAGCGCGATCTGCATCTGCGGTCAATGGCACCGGAAATTCTGGCGCATCTGAAAAATGATCTTCGTCAGGAAATGGCGGCGGAAGCGCAGGTGAAAAACTAAAGTGTCGCCAGCTGCTGCATCATGCCATAGATGACAAAACCCAGCATTACAACCATCACAATACCAAGGAAAATAACAACGACCAGCAGGCGTTTGATCTTTTTTTCTTCTTCTTTTGTCATCTGTTGTTGATTATCCCAAAATTTTGCCAAAAACAACCGCAAAAGGGAAAAATTTTCCCCGCCAGCGGCATTTTCCTATGGTGCGGGGCAGAAAATGACAAGGCTGCTCGCTGGTGCGGATGCGTGTAACTTGCTGATTATAAATGAAATATAAAAACTGGCACGAAAACTGCATTGTAAAAGGGCAAGGCGGCACAAAAAAATACCGCCATAAAAGAATAAAGAGACGATTTGAGTTAGATAAGGTGAGAAGCCCATGGAAAACATTGCATATGTTGCATTGTCGCTTCAGACGGTATTAAACCGCCAGATGCAGATCACGGCGAATAACGTCGCCAATATGTCGACTGCCGGATACAAAGCGCAAGGCGTTTTATTCAATGAAGAGCTGACAAAAGCGCAGGGTGAAATCGAAAATAACGGCAAACTGGCGATGGTGCTGGATCACGGCACGTTCCGTCGTGTGGAACAGGGGCCGCTCCAGCAAACAGGTAATCCTCTGGATCTGGCGCTGGAAGGCAGCGGCTTTTTCGCCATTGAAACAGAGAACGGCACGCGCTATGCCCGCGCAGGAAACTTCTCGCTTGACCGTGAAGGGCAGATCGTCACGCAAAGCGGTAACGCTGTTTTGTCCGATGGCGGACAGGCCATCACCATCCCGCAAGGCGATACCCAGATTATGATTGCCAATGACGGCACGATTTCCACAGCGGAAAGCGGCATTCTGGGACGTATCGGCGTGATGCGCTTTAATGACGAACAGAAAATGCTGGAAAACGGCGGCGGTCTTTATGACGCAAATGGCGAGGTCGCCATCCCTGCGGAAAATACCAATGTGCTGCAATTCATGCTGGAAGGCTCGAATGTGCAGCCGATTTTGGAAATGAACAAGATGATCGAGATTGTACGGAACTATCAGCAAACGCAGCGTTTACTGCAGACAGACCATGAGCGGCAGCGCAATGTTATCAGCCGTCTGACGCAGAATGTGAATTAAAAGAAAAAATAAATAAGAGCTTCCGATAAAGGAGAGTAGACATGTCCATTACATTAAGCACCGGCGCAACGGGAATGTTGGCACAGCAGCTGAATGTTGACGTGATTTCCAACAACATCGCCAATATGACGACAACGGGCTATAAACGCCAGCGCGCGGAATTTCAGGATCTGCTGTATCAGAATAAAATCCGTCCCGGCTCGACCTCTTCGGATGCAGGCACAACGGTTCCGGCTGGTATTCAGCTGGGTCTGGGTGTGAAAACGGGTTCGGTCTATCGCATCAATGAACAAGGAGCGCTGCAAACCACGGATAATGAATTTGATCTGGCGATTGTCGGTTCCGGCTTTTTTCAAATTACGCTGCCCTCGGGTGAAACGGCTTATACCCGCGACGGGTCTTTTCAGATTAATGAAAATGGTGAGGTCGTGACTTCGGAAGGTTATCTGCTGGAGCCGAGCATCAGCGTACCGGATGATGCGATTGATGTCACAATCAACAGCAGCGGTGAAGTGCTGGTCAAAATTCAGGGGCAGGTCGCGTTGAGCAATCTGGGACAGCTGGAACTGGCAGTCTTCCAGAACCCCGCAGGTCTGGAAGCGGTGGGTGACAACCTGTTCATGGAAACCGAAGGTTCCGGCGCAGCGGTCATCGGTACGCCGAATACCGAAGGTTTCGGTAAGTTGCAGCAAGGCGCATTGGAAACATCGAATGTGAATGTGGTGCAGGAAATTACCAATCTGATTCAGGCGCAGCGTGCCTATGAAATGAATGCGAAAGTCATTCAGGCGGGTGACGAGATGCTGAGCACGATTAACCAGCTTCGTTAATAAACCCCGATAAATAAAAAACAAACTTAAAGTAAAAAAGAGAGATGTAAGGGAAACGCGATGCAAACGCAAAACAACAAGGTGAAAAAGAAATTGTGGCTGACCGCAGCCGCCTTTTCCTGCGCCGTGATGCTTTTCGGTGCAACGGCCAAGGCGGAGGTCAGATTGCCGCCGCAAAATGAAGTCAGACTTTCCGGTGACGTGTTAACGCTGGGCGATGTGTTTCAGGATGTGAAGGATAATACCGGCCATGTCTTGGCACCGGCGCCTGCACCGGGGAAAACGATTATCCTGACATCATCCGATTTGCAGCGCATTGCCGATGCCTTTCATATTTCCTGGCAGCCGGACAGCAGCTATACGCGCCTGATTATACGCCGTGATGCCGCGCCGGTTCCTCCGGCCAAAATCAGCGAAGCTTTGAAGAAAAAACTGGCCAGCATCGTCGGCGGCAGCAGCTATGAGATCGCGCTGGATAAACGCTTTGGCGAAATCTATGTCAGCGGCACAGCCGAACCTGAAATCAGTGTCACCAATATGGATGTTTCACCGGCAGGCGGACGCTTTGCCGCCAATCTGGCGCTGACAACGCCGGAATTGACCAAAAACGTCAATGTCACAGGCATGGCGCATCGTGTTCTGGAAGTGCCGGTGTTGAACCGCCGCTTGCGGAACGGTGATGTGATTGCTGCGGGCGATATCGAATTTATCCGCATGCGTGCCGATAATGTGGCGGAAAGCGCCATTCTGGATCCGGAAAAGCTGATCGGCCAGACACCGCGCCGCGTTCTGGATGCGATGGAAACGGTTCTGCCGGACAGTATCGCCGCACCGCTTGCTGTCAAAAAAGGCGAATATGTGACCCTGTTCCTGACGCAAGGCGGCCTGCATCTGACGGCACGCGGCAAGGCACTTGAAAATGGCGCGGCAGGTGATGTCGTGCGGGTCGTGAATACGGCTTCCAGCCGGATCATTGAAGGCGAAGTCGTGGGCGCACAAAGTGTTCGCGTCGCAACAACGATGTAATAAAAAAAGAAGACGAAATAAAACAATAAAAAATAAGACGATAAAGAGAGAGATTGAGAAGGAGATTAACCATGAAAAAGATTTTTGACGGAAGAGTTGCAAAAATCGCCGTTGTCAGCCTGCTCGCGCTCAGCCTGACGGCTTGCGGCAGTACGCGCGACAGATTAGCGGCTGTCGGGCAGGAGCCGCCGCTCAGCCCGATTGAAAATCCGAAGGAAATGTCCGGTTACCGTCCGGTCAGCCTGCCGATGCCTGAATTGGAGGAGGTCGAGAAAAAAGCAAATTCGCTCTGGACATCAGGACGTCAGGCATTTTTCAAAGACCAGCGCGCCAATGCGGTGGGTGATATTCTGACGGTGACGATTGATATCAAGGACAAGGCCAATTTGGAAAACACAACCAGCCGCACCCGCAATAATGCGGAGAATGTCGGATTGCCGAATGTGCTGGGGCTGGAAACCCAGCTAACGGATAAAATTCTGCCTGAAGCCTTTGATCCTGCTGCGGCGATCGGCGCAACCAGCGACAGTAACTCAACGGGACAAGGCACCATCGAACGTGATGAAGAAATCCAGACCAAGATGGCAGCAATGATCACCGAGGTTCTGCCGAACGGTAATTTCGTGATCTATGGCCGTCAGGAAACACGCGTTAATTTTGAAGTGCGCGAGCTGAAAATTGCGGGCGTAATCCGCCCCGAAGACATCTCGACGCAAAATTCCATCAGCTACGATCAAATCGCCGAGGCACGTATTTCCTACGGCGGCCGGGGACAAATCACGGATGTTCAGCAGCCTCGCTATGGCCAGCAGGTGTTCGACATTCTGTTCCCGTTCTAAAACCTGGTAACCCTGCCGGAGAATCCGGTTCTCTCGGAGCAGAAGCTCCTCCCTCCTTTGAAGACCTACATTATGAATTTTTAAGTTTACTACTCACCTCTCATCTCTCTTGGGGAAAACATTATCCCCAAAACTTATACGGTCGGTTCTCGCTTTTGCGGCAACCGGCCGCTTTTTTTCTTGCTCTTGGCATAGAGGCTGTGCGGCTTTATACTGCCTGCAATGCAGGAAAAACATGAAAGGGAAGGACGGGCGGAATGAGTGCTGTCAAACCGGTTGAAACGCCGGAACCTCTGAAACAAAAACTGGATATGCTGGGTATTGCGGCAAAAACGGTGGAACATGCACCGCTGTTCACGGTCGAAGATGGTGCGGATATCCGCCATCATTTCCGCGGCGGGCAGACAAAGAACCTGTTTTTGAAAGACAAGAAAGGCCAGCTTTGGCTAGTGGTGGCGGAACACGGTACGAAGGTGGATATGAACTGGCTGCAGAAACGTCTGCCTTCCGGGCGGCTTTCATTCGGCAGGCCGGAACTGATGCTGGAGGTTCTGGGCGTCACGCCGGGATCGGTCACGCCGTTTTCATTGATGAATGATACCGATTGCCGCGTTATTCCGGTGCTGGATAAAAAGCTGTTGGATGATTTCGAGATACTGAATTTCCACCCGCTCAGCAATGACAAAACCACGGAAATCACACCGCAGGATCTGCTGAAATTCATTGACTCCTGCGGCCATAAAACTGTTATTGTAGATTTTCTCAAAGGATAAGACGGAAGGCTATCACGATGGATGATAATGTGCATTTGTTCCCGATGACGACAGGCGACCAGTCCGCTGCCGAAGGCGCGATTATTGATGTCGACACGATGGATTTTGAAAAAAACGTGCTGGAGGCCTCCTTAAAAAAACCGGTCATCGTTGACTTTTGGGCACCGTGGTGCGGCCCGTGCAAACAGCTGATGCCCGTGCTGGAAAAGGCGGTTGCCGCTGCGGGCGGTACGGTCATTCTGGCAAAGGTCAATATTGATGACAATCAGGCTTTGGCGCAGGCGATGCAGGTGCAGTCCGTACCGACGGTGCTGGCCTTTTTTCAGGGGCAGCCGGTGGACGGTTTCATGGGGGCGAAACCGGAAAGCGAGGTCAAGGCACTGGTTGCCCGGCTGGTAAAACTGAGCGGCGAACAGGTGCCGCAGAAACAGGCGGCCGTTTCCGCCGAACATATCCAAAGCTTTCTTGATAAAGCGGCGGAAATATTGTCAACGGGTGATTGGCAGGGGGCGCAGGCGCTTTACGTCCGTATCCTGCAAGCCGATCCGGAAAACGATCATGCGGTGGCAGGTCTGCTGCGCACCCATATTGCGGCAGGCGAGCTGGATGAAGCCAAACGGATTCTCAGCGGTTTTCAGGAAGAGCTGACAAAAATGCCGCCGCCGGTGAAAGCGGTCGAGGATTTCATCACATTGATTGACGAAGCGCCTGCGAAAAGCAGTGATGCGTTGGGCAAGCCGTCAAGCCATGAAGCGTTTTTTGATCTGGCGATGGCCTATTTTAAAGAAGGACGTTACGCGGATTGCGTTGATGCCTTGCTGGAAAGCATCCGCAAAGACAAAACATGGGAAGATGGCAAGGCACGGAAACAGCTGCTGCGTATTTTCGAGGCGCTGGGCAATGACCACGAGGTCACAATGGACGGGCGGCGCAAGCTGTCGTCATTGCTGTTTTCTTAAAAAGGAGGACGGTATGACCGGAAAAACGGTAAAGCCCGACGGAAAATTGCTGGAACTTCTGGTCTGCCCCGTTACCAAAATGCCGCTGGAATATGACGCGGAAAAACAGGAGCTGATCAGCAAATCCGCAGGGCTGGCTTTTCCGATCGTGGACGGCGTTCCGGTGATGCTGCCGGATGAAGCGCGGCGATTGTGACGCGGCGCGATAATGTGCTAGTATGAACAGAAAAGCATATTACCGATGATGATTTACGCCAACTGATGAATGGTTAAACGCCCCCGTGTTATTTTTAAAAAAACGCGCTCCCCAATCTCTTCCTGAAAGCAAACCGGTTCTGGACTGGTTGCCGCAGACGCTTGCCAGCTCTCTTGCGGCGGCGGGATTTGATGCGGAACAGGCATTGGCGGTGAAACACAGCACACGGGCGCGGCGGCTGTCTCTGCGCGCCGATGTCAAGGCGCGGCGAGTGGTGCTGACCTTTCCGGCAGCGGCGACATGGCGGCAGGCGCAGGAATTTGTCAATGACCAGCAAAGATGGATACTCTCGCAGATCCGCCAGCTCAGCGCGGCAGCGGTCATGCTGCAAGACGGCGAGAGTTTTCCTTTTTTGGGAGAACAGCATCTGATTTCCGCCACCGGAAAATTGCGCGGCGCGGCAGAACGGCGTGACGGTGTTCTTTATATGGCGGGAGCACCCGAACATATTCCCCGCCGCGTCCGCGATTATCTGACGGCGCAGGCGCGGGAGGAAATTTCGTGGCGCGCGCGGGAAAAGGCCGAAAGCATCGGGCGTAAAATCTCCCGCATCCGGATCGGCGATCCGCACAGTCGCTGGGGCAGCTGCTCCTCGCAAGGCGTGCTGTCTTTTTCCTGGCGGCTGGTGATGGCACCGGAGGAAATGCTGGACTACGTTGTTGCCCATGAAGTCGCGCATCTCCGCCATATGGATCACAGCCGCGATTTCTGGACACTCTGTCAAAGCCTGACCCAGACAAATGTTTCAAAATCCCGAAAATGGTTTAAAGTAGAGGGTGCGAAACTTTTTTCGTATCACGGGGGAACGATATGAGCGACGATTTTCAAAACGGACAAAATCCGGGTGGCGCGGAAGAAAGTGCCGGACGGGAACGGCAGCCGGTGCAACATGCCGGAACGGCGACACCTTCACAACATGCACCTGCACCGGAACCTGTAGAAGAAAATGCGAAAATCCGCGCACTGAAACGCACGGCAAAGGCCGAGATTTATCTCAGCACTTTGACGGAGGGACGTTTGCTATGGGCAATGCTGGACATGGCGGTTGTCTGGCTGATTATTACGATTTTTCAAATGGCGTGGGATAAAGAGATCTCGCTGTTTTCCGGGGTCGGCATTATTTACGTCTCCGCTGGTCTGACCTTTTTTATCGAGATTTTCGGTGTCTTGAACTATATGACGCGCGAGGCGATTTTCAAAAGAATGGTCGATAAAGCCGTGCGGCGCGGGCGCGATTATAAAATTCCGAAAAAAACGCTGCTGCAAGTGCGCTGGGGCAGTAATGTCTTCTGGTTCATCGTGCATTTCATTATGTCTTTTTACACGCTGGAGGTAACAAAGAATGTTGCCTCTGCGATGTTCTGATAGCGGCCTGATGTCGAAAAAGGGAAACCGCCGTGTTAAACGGACATCGGATGAAGAAATCCTTCTGCATAGTTTAAGGCAGATCAATCTGATGCTGGCCTTATCGGATACAAGCTGGAGCTGGCTTGCGATGACCATCGGGCTGTTCTGGTATTATGATGATTTGGTTTTTCTCAGCAGCGCCGGACTAACCTTTACCGCCTGCGGCCTTTTGATGTTTGTCGAGGTTTTTGGTGTGCTGAACTACCTGACCCGCAAAATGTTCTTCGGGCGGATGCTGCGCCGGATCAAGCGCAAAAAAATCGCAGCAAAGAATTTGGTCGGTGAAATGCGGCGTTTTGGCTGGATGGTGGATTTGTTCTGGCTGCCGTTACTGTTTCTGTGCTGTTTTTATACGGCGGATTTCTTAAAGGCATCAATGTGATCGGCGCTATTGCTTGACATATCGTCAATGCTTTGCTATTTTCGCCGCCTTATTCTTTTAAGCGGCGGAAAGGCATCACATCATGGATATGAAATATCAGGCGGAGCAGGCGCGGCATAAGGCATCGAAAAAGCTGTTGAAAACCGATATGTGGGATGTCTGGCTGACAGGCGCGTTGCTGGGGCTTGCCATCGGTACGGGCGGCGGCGCTTTGCTGGATACCAATGCCGATGAACAGGTCACGCCGCAAAGCACGGAAATTGTTGCAAGCTATCAGCAGGATTTCAATCTGTTGGCGATGGATTACAAAGCTGCGGAAAATAATGCCGAAAAAGGTGTGGTGCTGGATCAAACCGCAGAGAAAATCGGTCAAATTCTGATGGATGAAAGCATTTCCGAAAGCAATGTTGAAACACTCTTCGATGGGTTAAGCGAGCATATGCTGCCGCCGCAAGAGCTGGTGGATTATAAAATCGGCAATATCGGCGATCTGCGCGAGTGCCGCGCCGAAATCGGCGCACAGGCCACCGCGCCGCAAGTCGCCGCCTGCACGGTTGAAGCAGCGCAGGATGAAAATATGCTGCGCGGTTTCGGCTCTGACATTATGTTCTTTGCGCTGTTGCTGGCCTTGGCAGGCGGTACCGTGAAAATGGCCGGGCGCAAAAAACTGCGCGAATGGTCGGAAGCCGCACCGAAACGTTTCAAACACTAACCCGATTTTATTTGACATAACCACTAAGACGCGGTAAAATCTGTCCATTCGCAAATATTCAAGGATGTGTAAAAAATGGACGGCCGTGACCTGTCACATGAATTTTCAAAAGCGCGGCACAGCGTTGCCAAAAAACTGGCCGGAAAGCCGAAGCGCAAATTTAGTGACGTATATTGGCCTTTTTTGGCTTTAACACTGATTGCTGATCCGGTCTGGATGATTTGTGATCGCGGTATGGATGATCAAACCACGGCACAAACCGTTGAAGTACAGCAGCAGTTCCAGCAGCAGCTCTCTGCATTGTCATCGGAAAGCGCTGCGGAAGAAAAACATGATTTTGTCGCCGATCTGCTGCTGGCCGAAGATTTATCGGAAGAGCAGGCGGGTGATTTCCTGAAAAGCTTTAAAGAAACAGTCGGTGATCCGGAAGCGGCACTGGGCCATGAAATCGGCGATATCGGTGATCTGCGTGAAAGCCGCGCGGCACATCCCGGTGATGTGCAGGCGATTGCTCAGGCAACAGTCGACGCCCAAACACCGGAAAATATCGCGCATGGTGTTGATGCCGTGTTTTCGCTGATTTTCATGCTTTGGCTGATGGGCCGCGGTACCAATTATCTCTTACGTCGCAGCGAGACATTGCGCGACTGGGCGGATGAAAAACCGCGCAACCCGAAATTCAAACACTAATCTTGTAGATTTTACGCGCTTTTCTCTTTCGCGGCTTTATCGTCCAGCCCGCCGAGTTTTTGCGCGAGTGCGGCTTCTAAAAACATATCGATATCACCGTCCAGCACCGCGCCGCTATTGCCGGTTTCGACACCTGTGCGCAAATCCTTGACCATCTGATAAGGGTGCAGCACGTAAGAACGGATCTGGTGCCCCCAGGCAATATCGGTTTTTTGCGCCTCGCGTTCGGCTTTTTCCGCATCCTGTTTTTGCAGTTCCAGCTCATAGAGTTTGGCACGCAGCATATTCATCGCGGTGTCGCGGTTCTGGTGCTGTGAACGCTGGTTCTGGCAGGATACGACAATCCCTGTCGGCATATGGGTGATGCGGATGGCGCTGTCTGTCGTGTTGACGTGCTGACCGCCCGCGCCGCTGGAACGGAAGGTATCAACGCGTAAATCCTTGTCCTCGATCTCGATCTCGATATTCTCGTCGACAACGGGGGACACGGAAACGGAACAGAAACTGGTATGGCGTCGCGCCGCGGAATCAAAGGGAGAAATCCGCACCAGACGGTGCACGCCGCTTTCCGTTTTCAGCCAGCCATAGGCGTTTTCGCCCTCAATCTGGATGGTGGCGGATTTAATGCCGGCCTCGTCGCCGTCATTCATCTCCAGCACTGTGGTTTTAAAACCGCTTTGATCGGCCCAGCGCATATACATGCGCAGCAGAATGGACGACCAGTCGCAGGATTCCGTGCCGCCCGCACCGGCATTGATCTCAAGATAGCAGTCATTGCCGTCCACAGGGCCGGAAAGCAGGCTTTCCAATTGCTGTTTGGCGACATTTTCCTGCAGATTGGCGATGGCGGTTTCCGCTTCTTTCATAATGTCCTGATCGCCTTCCAGTTCGGCCAGTTCGATCAGGCCGATATTATCTTCCAGCGTATTTTCGATGTTGCGGATATTGTCGATTTGCCGTTCCAGACGGCTTTTATCGCGCATGACTTTTTGCGCCCGCGTGGAATCGGACCATAAATCAGGGTCTTCGGAGAGGGCGGTTAATTCTGAAAGCTTGGTAAGGGCGTTATCCCAGTCAAAGACGCCTCCTCAGAAGCACAAGTGCGCTTCTAATCTCGGTCGCCAGATTTTCAGTTTCGGCTTTCATGTTTTTTCAGTCCTTCATATCAGGTGTTTTTTTCTGCCTTATAACACGGTTTTATTTTGCAGGCAAATATGCTATTGATAACGCGTTTAACAAAGATTGTGCAAAGGAAAGAGACCCCATGTCCACGCATCATATTACGCTGAAAAACGGAATTACCATCGGCAATGACATGCCGTTCACACTTTTGGCAGGCCCTTGCGCGCTGGAAAGCCGCAATCACGCCCTTGAAATGTCGGCAGCCTTAAAGGAAATGACCGGAAAACTCGGCATTCCGCTGATCTATAAAACATCTTTTGATAAAGCCAACCGCACGGCGCTTGGCGCAGGGCGTGGGTTAGGTCTGGAAAAAGCCCTGCCGATTCTGGCGGAAGTCAAGGAAACAACGGGCTGTCCGGTTGTCACCGATGTCCACGCACCGGAACAATGCGCGATTGTTGCCGAAGTTGCCGATGTGCTGCAAATTCCGGCCTTTTTATGCCGCCAGACCGACCTACTGGTCGCGGCTGCGAAAACCGGCAAGCCGGTGAATGTCAAAAAAGGCCAGTTTTTAGCGCCTTGGGACATGAAAAACGTGGCGCAGAAACTGATCGACAGCGGCAACCCGAATGTGATGCTGTGCGAGCGCGGTGCCAGCTTTGGCTATAATACGCTGGTGAATGACATGCGTGCTTTGCCGATTATGGCGGAAACTGGTCTGCCGGTGGTCTTCGATGCGACCCATTCGGTGCAACAGCCGGGCGGTGCGGGAAGCTCCACAAGCGGTGACCGCCGTTTTGTACCGCCTTTGGCGCGTGCTGCGGTTGCGATCGGTGTGGCGGCTGTCTTCGTGGAAACACATGATGACCCTGACAGCGCACCGTCTGACGGCCCGAATATGGTTTATCTGAAAGACATGCCCGCTTTGCTGGCGGAATTGCTGGATATTGACCGTTTGATCAAACCCGCAGCCTATGCGGCAAAAGCGGCTTAATACAAAAAGGGTGACAGGGCGGCGATGCGGACGGTTTATCTCTACAATACACTGACGCGCAAAAAAGAAGAATTTGTGCCGATGCAGGACGGCAAGGCCGGAATTTACAGCTGCGGCCCGACCGTCTATGCCTATGCCCATATCGGGAATATGCGTGCCTATGTTTTCGCCGATATTCTGCGCCGGATCATGGAATATGCCGGATATGACGTGACCCATGTGATGAATATCACCGATGTCGGTCATCTGGTCAGCGACGGTGATGACGGCGAGGACAAGATGGAAGTCGGCAAGCGTCGCGAAAATCTTGATGCCTGGGGGCTTGCGGAGAAATATACCGAGGCTTTCTTTGCCCATGCCGCCAAACTGCATATCCAAAAACCGGGTATCGTCTGCAAGGCAACCGACCACATTCCCGAACAGATCGCGATGATCGAAAAACTGGAAGAGGGCGGTTACACTTATATAACGGATGACGGTGTTTATTTCGATACGACGAAATTCGCGCAGTACGGCGATATGGCGAAGCTGGATATCGAAGGTTTGCAATCGGGCAAGCGCATTGATGACAGCGGCAAACGCAACAAAACCGATTTTGCGCTGTGGAAATTCTCGCCTAAAGACGCACAGCGTGACATGGAATGGGATAGCCCGTGGGGCAAAGGTTTTCCCGGCTGGCATATCGAATGCTCCGCCATGTCCAGCAAATATCTGGGTGATCAGTTCGACATCCATACCGGCGGCATCGATCATATCCCCGTGCACCATACCAATGAAATCGCACAAAGCGAATGCGCCAGCGGTCATGCGCCTTTTGTCAAATACTGGCTGCATTGCGAATTTCTCAGCATGGATGACAGCGTGAAGATGAGCAAATCCAAAGGCGATGTCTTCACCGTCGATACGCTGGCGGAAAAAGGCTATGACCCGCTTGCCCTGCGTTATCTGTATCTGACCAGCCATTACCGCAATCCGGTGAAATTCAGCTATGGCTCGCTGGATGCGGCGGCGGTGACGCTGAAAAAACTGACACGCAATATCCTTGCCCTGCGGGATGCGGCAGAGGAGAATGTGGCGCTGTCCGATAAGGTGAAAGCCTATCAGGAACGCTTTGCCACGGCAGTCTGTGATGATCTGAATACCGCCGTGGGACTGGCGGAACTGCATGCGCTGCTCTCCGACAATGATTTGTCCGATGCGGAAAAATATGCGCTGGCAACGGAATTTGATCTGGTCTTCGGTTTTGATTTTGCCAATATGGCGGATGAAAGCAAGGAAGACGCACCGCCGGAAGTGCTGGATCTTGTCGCGAAACGTGACGCGGCACGGCAAGCCAAAGACTGGGCGGAGGCTGACCGCCTGCGTGCAGCTATCGCCGAGAAAGGCTATGCTGTTGAAGATACCGCCGATGGCGCAAAAATTGTCAAAGCTTCTTAAGGATAACAAAAAGGAATAAAACAGATGGCAACAGATCATCCCGAAATTTTCAAAGTTGATGCCGATACCCACCGCATTTCCTGTGATGGCGGCAAAGGCGCTTTGGGACATCCGAAAGTTTATTACAGCTTTGACGGTGCGGATGAAGTCACCTGCGGCTATTGCGATCGTCTTTTTACCAAAAAGAACCGCAAGGACGCGCAGCCTTATAAATCCTCGAAAGCGGCTTAAACTCATGAGCGGGGAACTCTACAGCCCCGCATTGCTGGAATTATCTTCCGGCATCGGTGCCGCGCATCATATTCCCGCCCCCGATATTGTTGAAACCGCACACAGCGCCGTTTGCGGCAGTACGGTCACGGTTGAGCTGAGAATCGACAAGACGAATCAAACTGTTGCGGATTTCGGTTACGAGGTGGAGGCCTGTGCCTTGACCAAGGCGGTGCTGGCGGTGATGTGTCAGGCGATTATCGGGCAGAATTTCGCACAGATTATGGAGGCGGGCGGGCGTTTGCAACGGCTGCTGGACGAAGATGAAACCGTGCTATCCGAAGACTGGGGCGCATGGGAAAAACTCAAGATTCTCGAAACCGCACAGGATTATACAATGCGTCATCACAGCATTACATTACCGTTCCGCGCGGTCGCGAATATTTCAGAAATAACTAATTGATTTTTCTTATATAATAAGACACTCGCATCTTTTTTCTTTATTAATTATGTCAAATTATTGACGAAACCCCTCTGATTATAGTATACTTAATATATTCGCGTGTTATGAAGTGAAGCCATTGCTGTCTTTTGGTACAAGGCGGCAAGGCTGGTGAATTTAAGGGGGAAGTGTAATGACGGATTCGGCAGTAGCTACGGCAGAAGAAGAAAAAAAACCGGAGGTTACAACTGACGCAGGGGCGCAGGATAAAAAGCGCCGTCAGGAAGAGGAAGCTGAAAACGAAGCAGCGCAGCAGCGCCGCCGCGAACAGGAAGCCATTCAAAAAGCTCACGCAAAAAGCGAAGAAGACAAGAAAAAGCGCGAACAGCAGGAAACGGCTGAGCAAACTGCGCAGCGTATGAAACGTCTTGAAGTTCAGCGTGAAAAAGCGGATGAATTCATCCGTAACCGCATGAAAAACTCCGAACAAACGAAAAAGAAAAACCGCATCGAATATAAATTCAGTGGCGCGGACGGCGCGGAGCACACGGTTTTTGAAAGCCAGATCAAAAAAGGCAATGAATCGACATCTTTCTTCGGCTATTACGGGAAAAAGGTTGATAAAGAAGCATCTCTGGCGGCTGTTTTGAAAGCCGCAGATGCCGGTCTGGAATCCGTTGATGTTCACGGTACGGAAGAACAAAAGGAATATCTGGCAAGACTGGCGCATGAACACGGTCTGAAGGTTGCCAATTACGACATGTCCAAACTGGGAATTGATCAGGATGCGGATGCGGAGAAAAAGAACGAAGCCGGTCTGACGGGTAAACCTGCCAGCAAATTCGGCAATGACGAAAAACCCGATGCCGATGCAAAAGCGGCAGACGGCCCGGATAAACCCGATCCGAAAACGCCGGGCGGGGGCGAGTTGATGAAGCTGTCTGGAGAAACAGCACCCGGTCTGCAGCAGGATCATGCAGGGCAGAATCCGAATGAACGCCTTTTGCAGGATCTCGAAGACGGCAAAATCAAAATGACACGGAATGCCGATGGCAGTGTCACGATCGAAGCCGCAAGCGCGGGCGGAAAGAAATCGGCATTCGGATTTACGGATGGCGAGATCGTTGATGCGGAATTTGAAGAGATCAAAACCGACAAAGCTTTGCCTGACGGCAGCAAGCCGAAACTGCTGGAAGGCCCCAGCACATCTTTTGCGCCGCAACTGCTGGAGAGCAAAGAGCCGAAACAGCTAGGCGACGGTCGTATTACTGATCCGGGTCATATGCTGCCCGCACCGCAGGAAGATCAGCCTGCGGCAGAGCAGAAGTCGGAGGCGAAAAAAGACGATGCGGCAAAACCGAAGAAAAGCAAACCGCAAACAAAAGGTACAAGATATACCGGACGCGGGCAGGATCAGCACAACGCAGCGCATAAAACACCGCGCGGCAAGAACGGTCATGATGCTTTTAAATCAAACAAGCATAATACTTTTAACAGACACCGTAACAGCACGCATCGCCCCGGCGGTCATTAAAAATCATTGTTTGCCGTGACAGACAGGTCTACACTGCCTTGAAAAAAGAATAAAGCAAGGTGGTGTACGGTGATCATACCGTGGTGGGGCTTTGCCCTTTACGTCAGCGCGGGGAATGCAATCCGCTCCAATCTCAACAGTCATTACAAGGCCGATGGCGTCCGCGTCCGCTTATGGAGCAGTCTTGTCAGCGCCGTCCTGTTGTCCCCTTTTCTGTTTATCGCCCGCTGGCCGGAAAATATCGAATTTTATATCAGTCTCGCATTGGGCTGCTGTCTTGTCAGTACGCTCAGTATCAAACTTCTTGATCTCAGCGCAAAATACGGCGGGCCAGTGGCAACACTCAGCCGCCCTTTCCACGTCTTCTTTTCTTTTACGCTTTGGGGGTTGGTGGCTTTTGATGACACGGTGCAGATGATGTCCGACCCGAAAGTTCTGACAGGTGTTGTGGCGGCCTTTGCTTTGGCAACGGCATCGCAGTTTTCTCTTTATCGTAATGGCGTGGATTTGAAACATGCGCTGAAGGAGCTGTTGTTCGTGGCGGTGTGCGGTGCCATCATGTCTGTTGTCATTAAATACGGCATGATCTTTACAGACGGATATGAACAGGCTTTGCTGTGGGGCTGCCTGACGCAGACAGGCGTTTGCGTCATCTCAACAATCCGCTCGAAACTGCGCCACTCGGTGAAAGACATCGCCGACCGTCATATTATGAAGGCAGGGCTGGTGATGGGTATTATGAATGCGGCGGTTGTTCCGGCGGTCATCTTGTCACTGCGCGAGACACCGAACCCGGCCTTTACCTCGATTATTTTTATGCTCTCGACGGTCTGGCTGATGATTTATTACAAATTCCGCGGCCTTGACGCGCGCGTCCGCCCGATGCAGATCGCCTTCCTGCTGCTTTCGGCAGTCATTCTGATTGCCTCAACGCATAAGCTTTAGAATTTGTGTGACAGCTGGAACATGCCGATTGCTTCGGCATCTGCCTGTTTGATATGACCGGGCTGATGACGGAAGGCGGCACCGATTTTCAAACGGCTGTCTTCGCCGTCTTCGCTCAAGGGTAATCCGTACCATGTCTGCAAATTCAGCTCGCGCCCCGTTGCTGTCAAAGACGCATTCTGCGCAGCCTGAGTAATATTGCCTTCGGCATCACGCATGGCGGGTGTGGTGATATGGGCACTGCCTGCATTGACACGCAAAGGCTGACTGAACAGAATGCCGAAATGGTCATTTTTCGCGGCAAGGTTTTCGCCGGTCATGCCGATAGAAAAACTGTCGGAGGCGACATTGTCAAAGCCGCTAATCAAAGACCCTTCCGCACCTTGCATGGATGACAGCCCGTATTGGTAATCGGCAATAAGCCGCAAGCCGGAGCTGATTTCATAGTCAAAGCCGATGCCTGCAAAACCTGTTGTGCCGCGTCCGGTGGCAAAGGCGCCTGTTCCGGCCAGACCGAGTAGCCCTTGCGATTCCGTCATCGCGCCAATCTGGAAGCGGCTGTTCCATTTTTCACCAAGCGGCAGTCCGTATTCCGCAACGGAGGCGAAGGCGGCACCGCTGTCTTCCGCACCGCCCGTCACTGTACCGTAAGTGCTGCCCAGTGTGAACGTGCCGGGCCCCCATGACATGTGTCCAGCAAAGCTGATATTATCATCAGCAGCAAACAGGCTGAAATAGCTGTTTCCAACTGCGCTGTCGATCACCATATCCGCTGCGGCAATGTCATAGCTGTTATAACCGTCAAGACTTTGTGCGGCGGGGGCATTATATCCGGCGGTAAAACCATATCCGTTTTGCGCTGATGTCAGGCGCAGATCGCGCAGCGCTGGCGTGCCGCCTGTCTTTTCATTCCGAAATAATGTTTCCGTGTCCGCCGTTGTGCGGAAACCAAGTGATGTGCCTTCACCCAGCTGCACTGTGCGGGCTTTTTCACGGGTGAAATTCAGGAAAGACCGGCTGGCGTTGAAACCGTCATAACCGTCATGCAGATATTGCCCGAGATTTCCGGCAAAGGCGCGGTTATAGGAATCAAGGGTGATAACCGGAGCGGCGGCCAGCGCAGCATTAAGGCTGCTGCCGAAAACAGGGGAGCCGGACAAAGAGGATGAGGCGGCGGAAAATCCGGCACCGCTGACGGACAGGCTGGCGGGGATGGAAACAGGGCCGACCGCAATAAAGGCGGCATCCAGATCAAGGACGCCCTGACCGTGGATATTGGGGTCATAGCCGACAAAGCCGTCATTCGCCGTTGCCAGCAGAATATCAATCGCTTCCTGTACGGTCAGGCCAAGGAACTCGTCAAGCAGCAGTGCCAAAGCGCCCGAGACATGCGGTGCCGCCATTGATGTTCCTGAAAATGCCGTCAGCCCGTCCAGCACGCGGTCTTCCGTGGCAATATCGTAAGGAATGGTCGAGATGATATTGACGCCGGGTGCTGCCAGACAAAAAGCCTGTGCCGCACCGCAGAAGTTGCTGAAGGGCGCGATTGTATTGGTATTGTCGACGGCAACGACGGTCAGCCAGTTATCTTCTAGCGCGGGGAATAAAAGCGGCATACCGCTGATAGAGCCGACTTCGGGATTGTTATCATCATTCCCTGCGGCAAAGACCACGGCCAGATCGCCGACGGTGATCGCATTCTGCAAGGCTGTGGACAGCGGGCCGAATGCCAGATTGAAGGCGGCCTGATCAGCGATATCGTTGATAAAGATACCTTCTGTGTTCCAGCTGTTATTAATGATATTGGCATTGCCTGTGATATAGGCATAATTCACGGCATCGGCCAGATCGTTCGTATCGACGGGGTCGTCCTCGTCGGCAAAGGCGCGCAGCGGCAGAATTTGCGAATTATAGGCAACGCCCTGAATGCCGAGCCCGTCACGTGTTGCCGCGATAATGCCGGACACATGGGAGCCGTGCCCTGTCAGATCGGTTGTCACCGCGCCGCCGTCAATATAATCGACACTGCCTGCGGCGATGCGTCCGGTAAAGTCGGCATGGTTTGGCATGATGCCGCTATCGATTACGGCGGTAATGACGCCTGATCCCGTGCTGCGGCTATAGGCGGCATCGGCGTTGATCTGCGCCAAACCGCCGGATAAAACAAATTCCAGATCCACCACAAAATCCGGATCAGCACTACTGGTCGGGGCGGCTGCGCCGCCGCCTGTTTCATCACCGCTACCTGCCGCAGCTCCCAGCAGTGCGGCACTGCCGCCTGCAACTAGCGCGGCACCGCCGAGGCTAAGGTAAAGCCCACTGCTGCCGACGGCGGATGCCTCGGCAATCGCCGATGTTGTGACGGCCGCGCCCATGCCCATGGCTTGGCTCAATCCGGCTGCTTCGGCAACGATGGCCTCTGCCATTTCAGGATGGTAATAGCTCAAGGCTTTCACGGCTTCCAGCAGGGTTTTGTTACCGCGCGCGGCGGCTTGCGCCAGTTGCTGTTTCACCTGCGGTGACAGCGGTTGTTGCGGTGTGGCATACTCCCAGATTTGAAACCCGGGACGCGGCGATGCCTGCGCGGGGTTCCATTGCGTGCGCGGGTCGATTTTTGGCTGCGGGCGTGACTGTACCTGTATTTGCGGGCGCTGTTGCGGTTGGTATTGCGGTTGCGGCGGTGCGGCAGGTTGCGGGTTGTTGACCGGCGGCAATTTGTCCGCAACGGGGGAGCTGTAATAACTGCCGTCACCTGTGATAATCAGGGTTTGCGCTTTCGCTTCCATTGGCAAGGCAGCACTCAACAGCAGGCCGCAGGTTAGCATTGCGGTTGTCAGTTTCTTCGATGTCATAGCAGCTTTTCCCGTTTGCAAATCATGTCAGGCCTTTCCAGCATAGAAAAAAACCCGCATTCCCGCAATAGAATGGGGTTACGCAAAAATAAAAAATGCCGTATTGTGAAAGCCGTCCTTTTTATATTTTCAGGGAACTGATCATGCGTATTTATCCCCGCCTTATTTTTCTTTTTATGTTCACGGCTTGTTTGATGCTTTTGCCGGATAATCTGCGGGCACAGGAAATGGATGCCGCCCGCAATGCGGCAAAAAATTATTATGCGGAGCTGGTGCAGGAACATCATACGGCGCGAGATACCGAGGCGGTGCGGCAGGATATCAGCGCGGAACTGGCACGTCTTAAGGGTAAAAAAAACCACAACCATGCCCGGCTGCTTGGTTACGGATACGAACTGATTGCCAATGAAAAAACACCTGCGGTCAAAGACTGGCTGCTGTTGATGGATGCCCCTCATTACGGCTGGGAGCGCGGGAAGGCAAAGTCATACTTACCCGGCGCGCCATATTTCTGGGAACCGTCGGAAAATACCGCGGTGCTGACGGGCTTTAACGCACTTGCTGCAGCGAAAACAACCTCCGAGGAAGATAAAGTCTATCGTGAATTACTGGACTATTTAAAGGAAGTGAACGACCATCCGCAGGCTGGAAAGGGCGGTTATAAGCTTTTCGCGCTGGAGGCGGAAATCGCCGCCAGCGTGGCCAAGCGTGATGATATCGTTCTGCGCGCCATGGCGAAAGAACGGCAAAAGGCGCTGGAAGTGCTGCTAACGCAAAAGCTGCTGGATCACGAACAAAAGAAAGATGGCGATGTGCCGCAGCTCTGTCTGCAATTCCGTTTGCCTCTGCCTGCGCGCGGTGTGACATATGAAGATTATATCCGTGTTTCGCCATCGGCAAAAATCACGGCAATCCCGCTGGGGGAAGATAAACTGTGTCTGCGCGGGATGAGTTATGCCGCTGATTATACCGTGAGAGTTCTAAAAGGCCTGCCGACAACACTGGCGATCGGCAAAAGCATGACGGCAGATGATAAACTGACCGTCAATTTCGGTGATCGCTCTCCTGTCATCCGTATGAGTAGCGGCAAATACATTCTCTCCCGCGATGTCGTCTCCGGCATTCCGGTGGAAACCGTCAATCTGGATAAGGTCAAAATCCGCGTCGCTAAGGCGCTGACAGAACGTGCCTTGCCGCATGAGGTCAATACGCTGGATCGCGAACTTTATTCCTATAAATTCGACCAGTATTTCCGTATTGATGGTGAGCCTGTCTGGGAAGGGGAAATGGATATCGCCTCCGTTCCCAACAAAGCGGTCACGACCTATTTTCCGGTGCAGGATGTGCTGAAAAATCCCGCCCCCGGCGTTTACGCAGTGGAAGCGGAATACAGAAAAGATAACCGCCGCATTGCGGATGCGCGGCAGTTTTTTGTCTTGACGGATATCGGGCTGACAACACTGACGGCGGAAAACGGGCTCTATATTTTCGCACGTTCCCTGAAAACGGCACAGCCGCTGACGGGCGTGGAGGTGAAACTGATCTCGCGCAACAATACGGTACTGGGAACGGGCATCACGGATAAGGATGGAAAATTCCGCTTTGACGGCGCGCTGGCAAAAGGCAAGGCAGGGCTGGGGCCGCTCTTGGCAACGGCGGCGCATGAAAATGATTTTACGCTGATCCGTCTGGATGTCTCCGCCTATGATTTCAGCGACCGCGGTGTTGCCGGACGCAGCTATCCGGGGCCTGTGGATAGCTTTATCTATACGGATCGCGGCGTTTACCGTCCGGGCGAAGACGTGCAGCTGTCTTTGGTCATGCGTGATGATAACGGCTATGCGCTGTCTGACCTTCCGGTCACGATCAAGATCTTCCGTCCCGACGGGATAGAGCATCTGCAAAAAACATTTGCGAAAACAACACTGGGGGGCGCAACGCTGTCTCTTGCTCTGCCGCCGAATGCACGGATGGGAATGTGGCGTGTTAACAGCTATGTCGATCCGTCCGGTGCGGCAGTCGGCACGGCTTCTTTCCGGGTCGAAGAATATGTGCCGCCACGTATCTCTGTGGAACTGACGGCAAAAGATGATGTGTTTGTGCAAGGTAAAAGCTACGATTTGCCGCTGCAAAGCGATTATTTATACGGCGCACCGGCGGCGGGATTGAAAATCGCGGCCGAGGCGGTTTTGCTGAAAGATGAGACTCCTTTCCCGGAATTTAAACATTACAGCTTCGGCCTTGTGCAAGATGATTACAAAGCGAAGCGCTACACCCTGTCTGCTGCCAAGACGGATGAAAAAGGCGCTGCCACAGTTACGGCAGCGATTACCGATGCCGCACTGGCGGATGTGAATACGCCGTTGAAGGCACGGATACGTGCCAGCGTTTTTGAAAAGGGTGGCCGTGCGGTTTCCGCATTTGCCGACCGTCCGTTCCGCCATCGTCCGGTTTATCTGGGGCTTCGCGAGGTTAAGGACGGCGGTGGTTACAACGCACCGAAAAAATTTGAAGTCATTGCGCTGAATGCAGGCGGCGAGCGCGTTGCGCTAGACGGTGTGGAATATAAACTCGTGCGCGAAAATTACTATTACAATTGGTATAACGCATCGGGCGGCTGGCGTTATCGCCGTCAATATTTTGACGAAGAACAGGAACGCAATGTCATTTCCGTTCCCGCCGGTCAGCCGCAGATTATCAAGACACAGCCGCTGAACGGCTGGTGGGGGCACCGTGTCGAGCTGCTGCATCCGAAAACAGGAACGGCGGCAAGCATCCGTCTGCAAGGCTATTGGGGTGATCGCGAAGAAGATACGCCCGATACGGTCGCAGTCGCGGCGAAAAGCGGTACAGTCAAAATCGGCGCGGAAGCGGAGATTGCCATCAAGCCGCCCTATGCGGGTGAGGCCGTTATCACCGTCGTGAATAACAAAGTCCTGTTCACGAAAAATGTGACGATTGAAGAAAGTGGTGCAACAGTCTCCGTTCCCGTCACAGAAGATTGGGGCGCAGGCGCTTATGTTCTGGTCAGTCTTGTCCGTCCTACTCCTGATGCGGCAGGACAGCATGATGGTACACGCGCCATCGGTCTGGCATGGATCGCCGCAGACAGGGCGGATAAAAAACTGGATGTCTCTTTCGGTGTTCCTGAAAAAATTCTGCCGCGGAAGAATTTTTTCCTGCCGGTTTTTGTGAAAGGGCTGGAGAAAGGTGAGGAGGCTTATATTACGATTGCCGCCGTTGATGAAGGTGTGCTGAGCCTGACGGATTTCAAAACGCCCGATCCGTTCAAATTCTATTTCGGACAGCGCCGTCTGGGGGCAAGCCTGCATGATGTCTATGGCAAGCTTTTGAAGGGCGCAGAAGGCGGTGTCGGTAAAATCCGTTCGGGCGGTGACGGGCGTGAGCGCAGTGAGGCGGATAATGCTTTCCGTCCCGAAACCTATATCAAAACGGCGGCGCTGTTCTCGGGGATTGTGAAACTCGGTGCGGATGGCAAGGCGGATATTGATCTGGATATCCCTGACTTTAACGGACAGCTGCGCCTGATGGCGGTGGCGTGGTCGGGCAAGAAAACGGGCAATGGTGAAGACAGGCTGATTGTACGCGATCCGGTCATCGTGCAGGCGACATTGCCGCGCTTCCTTGCGCCGGAAGATAAAACCAGTTTTAATCTGCGCCTGCATAATCTGGATGGTGCGGCGGGGGAATACCGTCTGAACCTGCGCGGCAAAGGCGTGACATTTGCGGATACGTCTTTGACGCAACGTTTCAATCTGGCGGCGGGCGAAGAAAAAACGCTAGCCTTGCCACTGACGGCTTTGCCGGAAACAGGCATCGCCGCCATAACACTGGATTTGTCAGGGCCGGAAGATTTTGCCGTGAAAAAAGACTGGCGTTTTTCCGTGCGCCCCTATCAGATTTTGCACACAAATGACCTGCTGGCAAAAGTCGGGCCCGAGGGCACGTGGCGCGCCCCCGACCTGACAAAAGATTACTGGCCGGGAACGATCACGGCTTCTGCCGTGATGGCGCCGCGCAATATGCTGAATATGACGGCGCTGGTCGACAGCTTGCAGCGTTACCCCTATGGATGCACCGAACAGCTGGTCAGTAGTTCGCTGCCTTTGCTGCATATGGATGAGCTGCACGAAAAATGGGATCTGCGCTGGCGGGATGATGCCGATTTGCTGCGTCTGCGTGCGGGGGCATCCGTTTCGCGCGTCATCAATAATATGCGCGGTGACGGCAGTTTCGGTTACTGGACGGCCCATGATGACAGCAATCTGTGGCTCAGCGCCTATGCAACGGAATATCTGATGGAAGCGCATGAGAACGGTATGAATGTTCCGGCTTCTGTTCTTGAACGCGCCTTGTCCTATCTGAAACGTAAAACGCAAAATCCCGACAGCACGCCGGAAGGTCTGTCGGCGGCAAGCTATGCGCTTTATGTGTTGGCCAAAGCGGGAAAAAGCGATGCGGGGCAGCTGCGTTATTTCTATGACCAGAATGTTGACAAACTGCAGCCGAACTGGTCGCTGGCGATGATCGGCGGCGCATTGGCGCGTTACGGTGAAACCTCCCGTGCGAAGGCGGCGTTTGAAAAGGCGCTGACACGTGTGGAAGAAGACCGGAAATCATATCATTACTGGTATTACGGATCGCGTCTGCGGAACAAGGCGGTACTGCTGGCACTGGCCGCGGAATATCCCGATCTGTCGCTGAAAATAGATGACCTTTTTGACAAGCTGGTCGCCGCCTATGATCAACAGACATATTTCAGTACGCAGGAACAGATCTGGCTGACGCGTGCGGCAATGCGGATGCCTGCCGAGAAATCGAAAAAAATCAGCTTCACTTTCGCACCGCCCTTGCAGATGGTGGAAACGGAAAAACCGCATAATGTGAAAATTGCCGAGAATGCGTCACGGATTGACGCATTTGAAATGACCAATATGGGCGACAGTAATATTTATCTGCGCCTTAGTCTGCTGGCTGCGCCGCGTGCGACACTGCCGGAAGAGGAACAGGGTTTCAAAGTAACGCGCCGCTATTACAATATGGATGGTTCCCCGGCGCTGGAAGATGGCAAAATTGCGAAAGGCACGCTGTTGGTTGCCGTGATTGACGGACAGCTGGGGCAGTATCAGGATCGCAGCGGTGAAAAT
>SBHI01000016.1 GCA_006226225.1 Alphaproteobacteria bacterium | reverse complement strand
GCGCTGTAATTTTCATTATGGCCGTCGCGGTTGTGCTCACCATTGGCGTCATTATGTTTGCCGTTATAGCTGACGACATCTTCCAGCGTAAAGCCGTCATGGGCGCTGATGAAATTGATCGTATCCTGCGGCTTGCGTCCGTTATGGTCAAAGGCGCGGCTGGAGCCCGTCATGGCATGGGCAAAATCTCCCGCCGCGTAATCGTCTCCGCGCCAGAAACGGCGCACGGAATCGCGGAAATTGTCGTTCCATTCCTTGCAGCCGGCGGGAAAATTGCCAAGCTGATAGCCGCCATAGCCGACATCCCAGGGCTCGGCAATCATTTTCGCTTTGGACAAGACGGGGTCTTTGGCAATCTCTTCAAACAGCGGCGCGGTTTTGTTATATCCCGTGCCATCGCGCCCCAAAGCAGGGGCAAGATCGAAACGGAATCCGTCAACGCCGCATTCCTCGACCCAGTAGCGCAGCGAATCCAGCACCATTTTCAACACTTCCGGATGGGTGATGTCCAGCGTATTGCCGCAGCCTGTCACATCTTCATATTTTCCGCGGTTCTGCGGGTCGAATTTGTAATAGCTTTTGTTATCCAAACCGCGAAAGCACAATGTCGGCCCGTCTTCGAGCTTACCTTCGCCGGTATGGTTATAGACCACATCCAGAATGACCTCGATGCCGTTTTTATGTAGCTCCCGCACCATTTCCTTGAATTCCGTCAGGGCGGATTTTTGGTCTTGCGCATAGGACGGCTCGGCGGCAAAAAATCCGACACTGTTATAACCCCAGTAATTGCTTTTCCCCAGTTTTTCCAGATGGGTTTCATCAGCATGGGTATGCACGGGCAGCAGCTCGACGGCGGTAATGCCCATTTTTTTATAATGCGCAATCATTTCCGGCGCGGCGACACCGGCATAGGTGCCGCGTTTATCCGCGTCAAGATCGGGGTGGGTTTTGGTCAGCCCTTTTGGGTGCGCTTCGTAAATGACGGTTTTATGCCAGGGTGTGCGCGGCTTTTTCGCGCCCTGCCAGTCAAATGAGGTATCGGCAACGCGGGATTTCGGTACATCGCCCTGCGTTTGCGGCGGCAGGATATCTTTGGCGTAAGGATCCAGCAACAGCTTGTCGGCATTGAACTGGTGTTCTGTATGGGGGGCATCCGGCCCGTGGGCACGGTATCCGTAAACCTGCCCCGGCTTCAGCCCTTCAATATAGGCATGGAAAACATCGCCTGTTTTCTCGGTCAGGGTAATACGTTCGATTTCCGTCGTGCCGCTGTCATCATACAGGCAGAGTTCGATCTTTTCGGCATGGGCGGAAAAAACGGCGAAATTGACACCCTGTCCGTCCCAGCTTGCGCCGCGCGGATCAGGCATGCCTTTTTGCATCCTGTCTTGGTGTTTCTCTCCTGTCATGGGCATAATATTGCCGTTTTCAGGGGCTCTGCGCAAGTAAAATCGGGAGGCTTACAGTTGGGCGGGGCGTTGCGGCGCGCAGCGCGTATAACGGGTTTTTTGGGATTGAGGAATGCGTGTCCATGTATCGTGCTCGGTCACCCATAATTTACTCATTTTGATGGCGGCGGTATCCTCATCTTTTAGCTCCAGTTTCATATTCGCCCAGAAACCTTTGCCGGTCAGATGAACGCGGCCTTCATATTTTAGCGGGTTTTGCGGGTTCTGTTCCAGTTCGAAATCGATCTGTTGTCCGCAAAGTTCCAGAATATTGTCACGGGTCGGGTTTTTGATGCCGCGTTCCCGCTTTTCACGGGATGAGGGGCCGAAATAGTCATAAACTTCGCGCTCGTCTTCGGCAATCCAGTGAATGACCGGGCAGAAATCCTGCGCGTCACAGTCTTCAATGGACATGACGATGTCAAAGCGGTTAACCTTCCACAACCCGACGGGATCGATCTGAGATACCGGCTCATCCGCTGCCGCCGCAGTGCAGATTGCCGCTGCTGCAAAAGCCATCCCAAGAGGGCGTGCGATTTTTTCGATCATGTCGGTCATCTGTGCGGCAGTCTTTATTAAATGGTTGCAGGAAAAAAAGTAAGTAGCATAGCAGCGGCGAATCTGCAATGATAAAGCCGCTATGAACAGGAAACCGGATCAACAGGAAAACCGCGGCGACGCGATGGATTTTGCCGTCGCGCATGACCGTGCGCGTCTGGCGCGCGATGTCTATAAAAAGCCGGAATATGCCGATCGCGGCACGGGCGACTGGGAGGAAGTCACCAATGCGGCAGAATTGGGCTATCCCAAACACAGTTCCAGCTTTGCCGCATCACTGTATAAGCGCACAGATGAAAAAACGGGTAAGGAAGAATACGCCATTGCCTATCGCGGCATGACAGGGGTGGATGATCTGGATGATGCCGTGATTATGGCGGTGATCGGCTTTCCCAAGCAGTTTTACGATGCCTATGAATTTGCGCAAGAGGTTGCGGAAACATACGGCATTGATTTGAAAGAAACCGAATTCACCGGACATTCGATGGGCGGCTATCTGGCACAGGCGGTCGGTGTGGCTTGTAATGCCGAAAATATCTGGATGTTTAACAGCCCCGCAATGCGTGACAAGGATATGCTGCTCATTCCGGACAAGCTTGCCGCCGTCCTCGGCGAAGACAAAGCCCCGCATGAGGATGATATCGACTATACCCGTCTGGGGGAACGCATCACCGCCTTCCGCACACAGAATGATCTGGTGGCAAGGCTGCGCAAAAGTCACGGCGCCGTGCTGCAGGGCGGCTTCGAGAAAAAGCCGCATTCCATCGCGGCAATGGAGAAACTTCTGGAAGATCAGGCATCGGGCACAGCAACAGAGGGCAGTCTGTTCAAAAAACAGGAGGAAGGGCCGGAAACGGGACGCAAAATGATGAGCCTGTTTGTCGAAACCGCGCGCGATCTGCTGGCGCGCCGCCGTTCACAAAATGATAACGCGCCGCAAAATAAACCGCCGCGCCGCAAAGGGCCGCGCGCATAGGCGTTGTAATTTTCTTACAGAATAAATTTCGACAGATCGATATTCTGGCTCAACTCGGCAACGCGGTCGCGCACCAGCGCGGCATCGATTTTGACCGTTTCACCGGCCATATCCGAGGCGGTAAAGCTGATCTCGTCCAGCAGCCGTTCCAGAACCGTGTGCAGACGGCGTGCGCCGATATTCTCGACATTGGCGTTGATTTCCACCGCCAGATGCGCCAGCTCGTCAATCGCATCTTCTTGAAATTCCAGCGTCACGCCTTCGGTTTCCATTAGGGCGACATATTGCTTGATCAGGCTGTATTCCGGCTCGGTCAGGATGCGTTTGAAATCCTCTTCTTCCAATGCGCGCAGCTCGACACGGATCGGCAGACGGCCCTGCAATTCGGGCAGCAGGTCGGACGGTTTGGCGTAATGGAAGGCACCCGAGGCGATAAACAGAATATGATCGGTGCGAATACTGCCGTATTTCGTGCTGACGGTCGTGCCTTCGATCAGCGGCAGCAGGTCGCGCTGCACACCTTCGCGGCTGACATCACCGCCGCGCTGCTGGTCGCTGCGTCCGGCGATTTTGTCGATCTCGTCCAGAAAGACGATGCCGTTATTTTCCACGGCGTTTTTCGCCTCGGCGATAATGGCATCATCATCCAGCAGCTTGTCGGATTCTTCCTCCATCAACACTTCATAGGATTCTTCAATCGTCATCTTGCGGGCTTTCTTGCGTCCGCCACCAAAGGCACCACCCAGCATATCGCCGATATTCAGCATACCCATCTGCGCACCCGGCATGCCCGGAATGTCAAAGGTCGGCATGGAGCTGGAGGATTTATCACTGACCGAGATTTCAATCTCCTTGTCATTCAGCTCGCCCGCCCGCAGTTTCTTGCGGAAGGTTTCGCGCGTATTCTCGGCGGCATCCGTGCCGACCAGCGCATCCAATACGCGGTTTTCAGCAGCCAGCTCGGCCTTGGCTGTGACGGATTTGCGCATGTCCTCGCGTTTGATGTTAATCGCCATATCCAGCAAATCGCGGATGATGGATTCGACATCACGTCCGACATAACCGACTTCGGTAAATTTCGTGGCCTCGATTTTGATAAAAGGCGCTTTCGCCAGTTTTGCCAGACGGCGGGAGATTTCCGTCTTTCCGACACCGGTCGGGCCGATCATCAGGATGTTCTTCGGCAGAACTTCCTCGCGCATATGTCCGTCCAGTTGCTGACGGCGCCAGCGGTTGCGCAATGCAATCGCCACGGCGCGCTTTGCGGATTTCTGGCCGATAATAAAGCGGTCAAGTTCCGACACGATCTCGCGCGGGGTAAACATGGCGGCAAGCTCACCGGGCTTGCTGCTGGTTGTGTTTTTCTTTTTTGCGGTTTTTTCCGTCATATCATCCTCGACATCGTTGCCGTCGTCTTTTACCTGTTTCATATCTTTTTTCACTGCCATACCCGCACCTGCCTCACAGTTTTTCAATCACAAGATTGTTATTGGTGTAAACGCAGATATCCGCAGCGATTTTCATGGATTTTTTTACAATCGCTTCCGCATCCATGCCTTTGATGTCAATCAGCGCCCGTGCGGCGGACAGCGCATAGGTTCCGCCCGATCCGATGCCGATAATACCGTCTTCCGGCTCGACAACATCGCCCGTGCCGCTCAAAATCAGCGAGGTATCCTTGTCGCAAACGGCCATCAGCGCTTCCAGACGGCGCAGATATTTATCGGTACGCCAGTCTTTTGCCAGTTCGACACAGGCGCGCGTCAATTGACCCTTGTGCTGATCCAGTTTGGCCTCCAGACGCTCGAACAATGTGAAGGCATCTGCGGTTGCGCCTGCAAAGCCGACGACGACTTTTCCCTCGCATAATGTGCGGACTTTGCGGGCGTTGGATTTCATCACCGTTGCCCCCAGCGAGACCTGTCCGTCGCCGCCGACGACAATATCTTTGCCTTTGCGGACGGCCAGAATGGTCGTGCCTGCCCAGTTGCCATAGGGTGATTGTCCCGCGCCGTGATATTCCGACATGTCTTATCCTTTTTTACCGTTCTTTCAATCCTATACATATCGCGCTTTTGGCGAGATACGTCAAGGTTTTCGTCCTCTTTTACTGTTGACAAAAATTACAAATATATGTTAAAAGAATAGCGGTTTCTAATTATTTTGAAAAAATAGAGGTAAAACGGCAATGGCAGGACGTGAAAAGACTTTTGAAAGCAAAGACGGAAAGCTTGTGATCCGTGTGACACAAGACGGTATCCAGATCGGTAAAAAAGACAAGCTTGCCAAAAAGCGCCGCTTGCCCGGTTTGATCACATTTCCGATTTTTGTCGGTGCTCTGGCGCTGGGCGGTTATATGGATGTGGATAACAACACCCGCGCCCCGTCAGCCGACAATTCCAACAGCGCCGTTGTCGAGCAATACCGCCAGCAAGTGGCCGATATTGCCTCCCTAAAAGATCAGGGGCAGGATCACCGCATGAAATCGGTGGATCTGTTCCAGTCCATCTGGGTTAATTCCCAGCTTTCCGAGGCCGATGTGCAGTCCTTGACGGAAGAATTCACGCAAAAAGTCACACCGCCTGCAACATTGCCGGGCGGATATGTGCTGGAGCATCCGGAATATCTTGACGAAGTCAAAGCGCAATCAACCTCGCGTGATCTGGCCTCTCTGGATCGTGACACGCAAAAAATGCATGCCGAAAACTTTGATGACGGCCCTTGGGGCGGCATCATGCTGGGCTGGCTGGCCTATATCATCGGTATGAGCATGGTCAATAAAGGCTATAACGCAGGGGCAAATGCGTTGCAGCGCCGCCGCGAGAAAAAGCCCAGCAAACCGGCAGGGCCTTACGGCGCACATTAATTTCAACACAGACCCGCATTGACATATTTACCATAATCATATATAAATGACGGGTATGTTATTTAAGGTTATTTAGGCGAAGGATAGAGTTTCATGGGTGCAGGTTCAAAAGCCGTTGGCTGGCTTATTTTCGGCAGTATTATCGGAACGGGGGCGTATCTCGACCTTGCCAATAATGATAACGCGCCGGAAATCGGCACAGAAAATTCCGTTCAGGAAGTTGTCGACCGCTATGAAACGCGTCTGACGGCACTGGAAAATCTCTCCACCGAATACCGCACGGCTTATAACGACTATCTGCAAAATATGGGTGATGTGACCCAGACAACGGCGGAATC
>SBHI01000029.1 GCA_006226225.1 Alphaproteobacteria bacterium | reverse complement strand
AAATCAGGCGACACCGCCCTTGCCGGTTTTAACCGTCTGCCTTTTCATCTGAAACAAAATCCGGATCTTGTCGTCATTGTCCTCGGTGCCAATGACGCGCTAAAAGGAATGGAACCCGGTAACACCTATGCCGCCATCGAGAAGGTGATTAAACTTTTGCAAGCCCAGCATATACAACCTGTCCTGATGGGGATCAAATCGCCGCGCAATCTTGGCGATGCCTATGCGAAAAAATTCGACAGCGTTTATCCCATTCTTGCACAGCGCTATAATGTGCCGTTTTACCCGTTCTTTCTGGACGGTGTCGCTTTGAAACCGGAATATAATCTAAAAGACCGCGTTCACCCCAATCCGGACGGGGTGCGTGTCCTTGTCCAAAACACCTCGCCTTTTCTGATGAATATCGTATATCAGATGTTGATGAGCCGGTATGCGCCGCAACAGCAGCAGCAAGAACAGCCGCAAAAAACCGCTCCGGAAAAAACGGAAGACGTGAAAGAAAAAGCCGTTGCCGAATAAAACATCGCCATTTCTTTCCATTATGTATTGACATATTAATCACCCCTTTTTATAGTCCCCCTTACGGGCGTACCGATTCCTGAAGAGGTATCGCGCAGCCCGCATAGATTATTTATTCAAAACCGCTTAAGAGGGATTATTTATTATGAGAGCACCACTTCTTGTCGTTGGCGCCGTTGCTTTAACGGCTGTTTTTGGCGGTAGCGCCGCTTATCAATACGGCACGCAAGATCATGTCACCTTTACCGTTACGGACAAAGACCGTATCACGACCGGTTCCGGTGAAAGCATCAGTTCAAAATACATCGTTTCCACAAAAGACGCGTCCGGCAAAATCGAAGTTTTTGAAAACACCGATGCCTGGCTGCAAGGAAAATTCAACTCATCCGATGTTCAGGCTGAACTGGAAGTCGGCAAAAGCTATGAAGCCGATGTCTATGGCTGGCGTCTTCCGTTTTTCAGCACTTACCGCAACATTGTAGATGTTGAGGAAACGGCAACGATCAAATATTCACGCCCTGCGCCGAAAGCGCCCGGCTCCTGATCAATCTTCAGGATGACAAATTTTAGAAAACCCCCGCCCTCGGTTTAGAGAGCGGGGGTTTCTTTCTTATCCCGTTTTTTCGCTTTTATTTTATGCAGCAGGCTTAACGCTTATAGGCAACCATTTGGCCCGCCTGCTGAATGGCGTGATGCATTGTCTGCCCTTCACCAAAACCCAATCCTGACACATTGTTGCGGCTCAGCAGATCCAGCGTCTTTTGCGTTTCCGCCAGAATGCTCAGCTGATGGCGCGTTTCCCTCTCCGTCATAAAGCTGTGCTGTGCGGCGCGGCGCATCGGCCCTGCTTTCATCGTGTCGACAATCACCTGTACGTTTTTGCGGCCTTGCGGATACATGCTCAAAATAAAAGGCGTCCGCAAGTTACGCTTTCCATCCGCATTCAGCTCTCCCATCATCAAAAGTCCGCTGAACATGGATGACAGTGTTTCTCCCGACAGCAGACCGCCCATTGACGACAAAGCATCGGACGGAAAACAGGCATCCAGCATAAAACCGAAAAACATCTGTTCCAGCGCCATCAGACCGAAGATTTCCAGATCGCCGTCATTGGCAGGCTGCTGCGTTTTCGCATTTTGCGGCTGTTGCGCATTGCGCAGCTGCTTTTGCAAAACAACGATTTCCGCTTTGACGTAGTCCTGTAATTTGCGGATCGGCAGATTGGACAGATCTTCCCGCTTGCGGCGCTTGGTGCTGTGCTGTTTAAAGATCGTAATCATGTGACTGTTTTATTCCCTGTTCTTATGTCTTGCGTTTTATGTTATCTCCGGAATATGAAAAAATAATTAATCGCAAAAAACTTTTGCCAAAAACCCTTGAATCCTATAGTTTTTTGATAAGAAGAAATTTTTATCGGCCCAAAAATTATGACGAATCACGCCGGACAAAGAACAAGTGTCGACCCTGAAGAAGTTGCCTCTTTCGGAGCGCAGGCGCATAGCTGGTGGGATGAAAACGGGCCGTTCAAGCCGCTGCATAAGCTCTCTCCGGTACGGCTGCAATATATCCGCACACAAATCTGCGCACATTTTGACCGCGATCCCGCCTCTCTGGATGCTTTAAAGGGTCTGAATATTCTGGATATCGGCTGCGGCGGCGGTCTGGTCAGCGAACCGCTGGCGCGTGCAAAAGCCACTGTCACAGGCATTGACGCAGCAGCGGAAAACATCGCTGTTGCAACGGAGCATGGGGCCGCATCCGGTTTTTCGACAAAGCAGCTCTCCTATCAGGCTGTCACTGCGGAAGAACTTCTGAAAAAAAGCAAGACGCGTTATGATGTCGTGCTGGCACTGGAAATCGTCGAACATGTCGCCGATCTGCCTTTCTTTATCGAAACAGCGACCAAGCTTGTAAAACCGGGCGGTATGATTGTGTTCTCGACGCTAAACCGCACCCCGCGCAGCTTTGCCCTTGGTATCGTTGCCGCCGAATATCTGCTGCGCTGGGTTCCGCGCGGCACGCATCAATGGAAAAAATTCGTGCGCCCCTCCGAATTGGCGAGGCATCTGCGCAGCGCAGGTTTTTCCGCAACCGATATTACGGGTATGAGCTATAATCCACTGGAAGACCGCTTTGCCTTAAATACGCGCGATATTGCCGTCAATTATTTCCTGACAGCCGCGCCCCGACAAAACGACAAAAACAGCAAGGACACAAAACGTGCCGTCAACCGCAAAAAAACAGTATAACGTCTCGGTCAGAGCTTTGCAGCTTCCGCTCGGCTTTCTGGCACTGGGGCTGTTCGTCTATCTGCTGGTGAAGGCGAAAACCATTATCCTGCCGCTGTTTATGGCCGTCGGCATCTGGTATCTGATCAATGCGATTGCCAAACCGATTATGAATTTCCGCATCGGCGGCAGAAAACTGCCCGGCTTTATCTGCTATACCGCCGCGATTGCGCTGCTGGTCTTTGCGATTTACATGATTACCGGCCTTGTCAGCCGCAATATCGACAATGTCGTCAAACGCGCGCCGCATTATCAGCAGAATCTTGAGATGATGTTTACTAAAACCGTCGAGAAGCTGCATCTGGAGAACCCGCTCAGCATCAAGGATATGGCGGGATACTTCGATATCGGCCGCATTCTGCGCGATCTGGCGGGAACCTTTACCGGCCTTGCAGGCACGGCCTTTGTCGTCTTTGTCTATGTTGCCTTTCTGCTGTATGAGCAGCGCACTTTTGACAGGAAAATCGCCGGTATTTCCTCATCCCGCGCACAGGAAAAACGCATCCGCGCGATTTTGCGCAGTATTGATACGAAAATCCGTACCTATTTGGGTGTTAAGACCTTTGTCAGCGCCCTGACGGGGATGATCAGCTTTGGCATCATGAAATGGGTCGGGGTTGATTTTGCCGATTTCTGGGGTCTGATTATCTTTTTCCTGAATTTCATCCCGATGCTGGGCTCCATCGTGGCTGTTATCTTCCCGGCATTGCTGACACTGGTGCAGTTTGATACCATCGGGCCGTTTCTGGTAATTGCCGTCGGGCTGACCGGCACGCAGATTGCCATCGGTAACTTCCTTGATCCGCGCATGATGGGACAATCTTTGAACTTGAGCCCGATTGTCATTTTGACATCGCTGGCGACATGGGGAACGATCTGGGGCATTCCGGGCATGTTTCTGTCCATCCCGATCATGGTAATTGTCACCATTACATTGTCGCAATTCCATGCCACACGGCCGATCGCCATCCTGCTGTCGGAAAAAGGCCAGCTGAGTAAGCTGGATTCCGATCCGGCTTAAAGCCCGCCGACACAGAGATATTTGATTTCGAGATAATCCTCAATACCGTATTTCGAGCCTTCACGGCCAATGCCCGATTGTTTGATGCCGCCGAAAGGCGCTTGCTCGGTTGACAGCAGCCCGCTATTGATGCCGACCATACCGTATTCCAGCTGTTCGGAGACGCGCCAGAAACGCCCCAGATCACGCGTATAGATATAGGCGGCAAGGCCGTATTCGGTATCATTGGCGCGGCGGATGACATCTTCCTCATCCTTAAAGCGAAAAACAGGTGCCATCGGGCCAAAGGTTTCTTCACGGAAACAGGCCATATCATCCGTGGCCTCCGCCAGAATGGTCGGCTGCATAAACAACCCGCCCAGATCATGCGGTTTACCGCCCGTCACCAGCCTCGCACCCTTTTCCAGCGCATCGGCGATATGTTCTTTGGTTTTCTCCAAACCGCCTGCATTGATCATCGGGCCAAGGTCAATCCCGTCGGACAGGCCGGAGCCAACCGCCATCGCCTCGACCGCCGTCTGGAATTTTTTCAAAAACTCATCATAGATACCGTCCTGAACAAAGACGCGGTTGGCACAGATACAGGTCTGACCACTGTTACGGTATTTCGACATCAGCGCCCCGTTCACGGCAATATCCAGATCGGCGTCATTAAAGATGATAAAGGGCGCGTTGCCGCCCAGCTCCAATGACAGTTTTTTCACCGTATCGGCGCATTGTCGCATCAGGATTTTCCCGACAGGGGTGGAGCCTGTGAAGCTGAGTTTGCGTACCGTTGGGTTTTCGCACAATTCCAATCCGATCTCACGCGGGTCGCCTGTGATAATGCTGAATACGCCGGGCGGGATGCCTGCTTCCTCTGCCAATACCGCCAGTGCCAGCGCCGAAAACGGTGTCAGCTCCGCAGGTTTGACGATCACGGGGCAGCCAGCCGCCAGCGCGGCACTGGCCTTGCGCGTAATCATCGAAGACGGAAAATTCCACGGCGTAATCGCCGCCGAGACACCGATCGGCTGTTTCAGCGTTAAAATCCGCGTTTTCGCCTCATGTGTCGGAATCACATCGCCGTAAGTGCGGCGGCCTTCCTCGGCAAACCATTCGACAAAACCGGCACCGTTAATCACCTCGCCCTTTGCCTGTGCCAGTGGTTTGCCCTGCTCGACTGTCAGAATATAGGCCAGCTCATCCGCGTTATCGAGGATCAGCTGATACCATTTTTTCAAAATGCCGCTGCGGGCGCGGCTCGTCATATCGCGCCAGCCTGCCCATGCCGCATCTGCTTTCGCGATGCAGTCGGCGGCTTCCGCGCGGCTCATTGACGGCACATGGCCAATGATCGTCCCTGTTGCCGGATTTTCAACTGCAATGGTTTTGCCGTCCGCCGCATCTTTCCACGCACCGCCGACATAGCATTGCTGACGGAACAGGCGCAGATTATGCAGTTTTTCGGTGACCTCGTCCTTGCGTGTTTCGGCGGCTTGCATGGCGTTTCTCCTTTTAAAAGCGGGCTGATCTTTGAAAATTCACGCACAACTCTAGCAAACAATCCCTGCGCTGCAAAGAGCGGCGCAATCTTGACAAAACCACCCATAATATGGTAACTTGAGGTAAATAAAATGAGTGAGACATATGGTCGATAAACTGCTGGAAACCAAAGACACACAGCAGGAGCTGAAAGAAGCGGAACCCAAGGACAAAAGCTCCGCCGCATTGCGTGACCGCCTTATCAATATCGTGCGCAATGCCGATCTGGATTTCGCGCCGGAATATATCGCCGCACTCCCTTCCGAAACAGACCCGCGCAAAAAGGCTATGGATGGCGTTATCCGTACGGCCATCGGTTATTTCCGCCTTGCCGCAGATGAGGAAAACAAAACCCGTATTCTGCTGTTTTCCACCGATCCCGAAAATCTGCGCGGTGCATGGCATGAAGACGGTTCGCTGCGCCTGCCGGAAAATCCCGAAACCGGAAAAATAACCGATGATGTCTATGTCGTCTCCGCCCGCGAAGCGCAAGTGGACGGTGCACGTTTCCGTCAGGATATGACGGAGTTTGAACAAAACTTCAAACGCAACACGCTGTTTGATCTTAATCTGGCGATGGAGGATATGACGCCTGCTCCCGCGCCCAAGGAAGACGGCAGCGCACCCGATAAACCGCTGCGCGTTTATAAAATGACCAACAGCAAAGTTGCGCTGGGGCTGTTTGAAACGCCGGAGAAAAAATGGCGGATGCGGCTTTATTCCAATATGCGCGGTGACTGGGACGAAACCGGCAGCTTCGTCGAGATTGAGGAAAAAGTGCCCGATGGCTTTATCGGCAACCGTGTTTTCACGACAGGGCAGGATTATAAAAAGGAATTCGACAATTTCGGCGAAGCGCTGGA
>SBHI01000198.1 GCA_006226225.1 Alphaproteobacteria bacterium | reverse complement strand
CAGGACAGTGATGAGGAAATCGCCTTCCGCATGAGCCGCGCGATGGATGAAATCTCCCATTACGGTGAATATCATTATGCGCTGATCAATTACGATATTGATGACAGCCTGCACCGTGTGCAAAGCATTCTTGAAGCCGAGCGCATGAAACGCCGCCGCCTGCTGGGGCTGGCGGACTTCGTGCGTAAATTTACCGAAGCACCGGCACAGGCGGAGCGTCATGTCGGCGATTGATAAATTGCCGCCGCTGCGGACGGTGATCGCTTCGCACGGGCTCAGGGCAAAAAAATCACTGGGACAAAACTTCCTTCTTGATCTGAATTTGACTGGTAAGATCGCGGCATCTGCGGGCGATTTGACGGATTTGAATGTCATTGAAATCGGCCCCGGCCCCGGCGGGCTGACGCGTGCGCTGCTTTCGGCAGGGGCGCGGCATGTTTACGCCTTTGAAAAAGATGCGCATTGCATCGGCGCGTTATCCGGCCTAATCGCGGCCTCCGATGGCGGGCTCAGCGTTGTCGAGGCTGATGCGCTGGCGATCAATGTCGCACTGGCCGTTCCCGCGCCGCGCGCGATTGTTGCCAATCTGCCTTATAATATCGCCACGCCGCTGCTGCTGTCATGGCTGCGGCAGGTGACGGCCTTCCGCCATATGACGCTGATGTTTCAAAAGGAAGTCGCCGAACGGATTGTAGCCGTGCCCAATACCAAAGCCTATGGGCGGCTGTCGGTGATGGCGCAATGGCTGTGTCAGGTCAAAATCAATTTTCATCTGCCGCCGCAGGCTTTTACGCCGCCGCCAAAGGTACAGTCCAGCGTTGTGCATTTCGTTCCGAAAGGGATCGAGGAAAACGCGCCGTCATTTGATGTGATGGAACAGCTGGTCGCCGCCGCTTTCGGCCAACGCCGCAAAATGCTGCGCCAAAGCCTGAAAACCGCGCTGGGCGGCAAAACGGAATCGCTGCTGGAAACGGCGGGGATTAAACCGACCCTGCGCGCCGAAGACCTTGCCGTTACGGATTACATCCGCCTTGCGCAAATGATGTCATCGGAAATCTAGACTTCTTGAAAAATTAATGCACCGTCACAACATGCAGCGCCGACTCATCGGCGAAATCTTCGATGGTGATGCGGCTTTCATCTTCCAGCAGCACTTCACCATTGGCGGCGGTCAGCTGATAGATGAAGTTGTTTTTCTGAAACACTTTGCGCAAGTAAGCAACATCGCCGAGGCCGATATCCTCAAAACCGGGATGTGCCAGACTGGGGCGGCTGAAATCTTCGTGCCAGATGCTTTTATCCATCATTTTTTTCTACACTCTCTACATCTATGGTGTTGTCGGCTTTTTTGCTCTTTTTGTCTTTTTTGCTTTTATCTTCAATTTCGATCATGCGCACAGCGGTTTCGGTGATGATGCGCTCCAGATCGATATGCAGCAAACCGTTATCCAGATGCGCGCCTTTGACCTCGATATCATCCGACAGCATAAAGGCACGCTGGAACTGGCGCGTGGCAATACCGCGATGCAGATAAACGCGCTGCTCTTCTTCTTCCGCCTTGCGCTTGCCGCGGATCACCAGCTGGTTCTGTTCCATCTGTACCGTCAGATCATCCATCGTAAAGCCCGCGACGGCAATCGAGATACGCAAGCGGTTATCGCCGACCTGCTCGATATTATACGGCGGGTAACTGTCAGACGCATTCCGCGCCACACGGTCAACCATCCGTTCAAAATCGTCGAATCCCAGCAAAAACGGGCTGTCAAAAATGGAAACACGGCGTGTCATGGTTTTTCTTACATCTCCCTCATACCTTAAGCGGAAACGATAACAAATGCCTTTCTCCCCAAGGGGCCGTCAGGCGACTCGCAAAATTAGCTATATCTGTCATCGTAGCGCGTCTAGGTTAACCAAAAGTAAGCGGAATGCAAATAATTTTTCCTTGACCGCGCGAAGAAGAGCGTTTAGTTTTATGGCAACTTAAAAAGAAAAGGATTTACGTGATTATGGTGGCAAAGCAATACCATATCGGCGATATTCTGGGCGTTACCACAGGTGTTTTTCTGCGGGAAGGGCATTTTGTTGAATTGCGTGATCTGGATGAAAGCGTCGGAAAATCAGAGCTTTACAACCAGATGCCGTGGCTGAAAAAAATCCAGTTTCCAAGCGATGCATTAGAGGATAAATCCCGGGAAGAGAAAAGCGCCTTTATCGACAGCTGGCTCGAAGCGGTTGCCGATAAATACGGCGAAACCCATATGGTCTATCCGCGCGGTCAGGCACCGGTACAGCCGACCATGCCCCGCCCCAGCAAGGCAGCCGCAAATCCGCAAAAAACGCTGCGCGATTTTGTCCGCCGCCGGAAGAATTCTCCCAGGGCGTGACGTCCTTTTTCCTTAGGCTTTATAGACCTTTTTCTTGTCGATAATATGCACGTAATCCGGCGCACGGTATTCCGGCGCGCTGCGGCGCATCAGGATATCGCCGCGCTCGGCAAACATTTCCAGCGAGCTGTGAATGTTGACGCGCACAACCTTGTCCTTGCCCAACAGATCGCCCAGACCTTTTTCACGGTCACCGTGACCGGCACCGAACAGGATGGCGGATTTCTCGCCATTGGCCATTTTGGTGATGGTTTTTGACAGCTTCTTGTCATCCGCCATGCGTTTTGCCATCACGGCTTGGGAATCGCTGCCTTGCAGCTTCTTCAATTCTTCCACGGAAATCGCATTTTTCGGCTTTTTTTCCGACCCGTCTTTGCGCGCGGTGGAGTTAAAGATATAGGAAGTCATCAGGCGCTGTGTCACAACAGGCTTATCCGTGCCGCAATCCTTGGCATAGCGCAGCGCCTTGTACATCAGGGTATAGGAGGAACGCAGCGCCTCCATATCCTTATCCGTAAAGCCGGAGCGGTCATCGGGACAATGGGTTTTGACACCGTTGTCCGCCCAGTAACGGATGGCCTTTGCCATCATTTTCTGCGATTTCAGCATGTCATCGGCAATCGGATTGTCGATTTTCGGCGCATTATCGTCGATTTTGTAGATTTCCTTGGAGCGCTGCTGCATTTTTTTGACGAATTCCTCGTCATCAATGGTGCCTGCGGCGCATTCGTCGAAAATATCCTGATATTCCGGCTGGTATTCGACAAAAACATGCTTTACGCCGGCCTTGACCAGACGTTCGGCATTTTCTTCACTGAAAAAGAAGTGATGAATGGCGGTATCGGTATGGTTGGTATCACCGAAAAACAGATATTGCTTGTCATCGGCCAGCGCGGTTTTGTAGAAATCCTCGGCATCGGCCTGTGGCTGTGCCTTCAGGCGGAAAATTTCCGACAGCGAGGCATCAATTTTTCCCGGATCATCCGTGGCGGCGGCTTTGCTCAGGTAAGAAACTTTCTCCATATGAGCTTTCAGCTTTTCCAAATCCATCTTTTTCTCTCCTTTTTTGAAACTTTCCCATAGTCTATTGCCGGAGAGGAAGAGTCAAGGCTAATCCGCATAATAGCTTGTTTTCATACATTCCTATGCAAGTAGGGTATAAAATATGTTAGAATGAAACTATGGGTAAGAAAACAAGCATATGACAGATAAGAGGCTGTTATTTCTTTGAAAAGTAAAATATTTCGTTTTCCTCTGGCGGTGGCCGCTTTTGCGCTGTTTTGTTTGATCGGCGGGGCGCCTGTTTTTGCGCAATCCGTAACCGTTCTTAGCGATATAGATATGGGGATCATCGAAAAGAGTGCGGGGGCGGTCGGGAATCTGACGCAGGATACGACGGGCAGCATCACCTGTGCCGCCGGATTTATTTGTCCGGCAACCGGTACAACTGGGCGTTTACAGGTGACCGGCACGACGGGAGCGCGCCTGCGCATCCGCTGTGAAAGAAATAAAATTCTGCGCAATAATACGGGGTCGGACGGCTCGCAGGATCAGGACGCGGATGAAATATATATCCGTGTCGGAACAAGCGGAACGGAACTGACTTGCGGTGGTGGATGGACATTTGATGGAAATGTTTCTGCAAACCCCGCCAATAACGTGATCTATGTCGGCATGCGCTTTGTTGCCGATGATGCGATGTGGAACGGGCAATATTCTATGGGTACGCACCCGAATGGAGAGCTCTCATTGGATATCCGTATCGGTAACGGCGGCGGCGCCTATAACGCGACACGGACTGTGGACGGGCTGGTCGGTTTTGAAGGGATTGTCAGTATTACGGCCAGCACGAATATGGATTACGGCGAAATCAGTCTGGCGGCAACGCCTGCTTCGGGTGATCGTGCGGAATTGGGCACGGACGGCAGCATCAATTACGCCGGGAATTTTTCAGGCCCTGTGACGGGAACGGCGGGGAGTGCGACAATCGGCGGCATTGCCTCCGGTGATATTGTAGAGGTCTATTGCAGTTCTTCCGCAACATTGGCGGGGCCTGCGGGCAGCACGATTGATATGACAGGTATTGAAATGGCGGTTCTGGCAAATCAGGGTGGCTACGGCAGCGGCTGGAACTGTAATGGCGCGGGGACGCCAGCGGTTGTCGGCGCTTATGTACCGACAACGCAGGATACGATTTTTCTGGGTGGCGTGTTGGACGGGGGAACGGCCTCCGGTACGATCAGCGGCGATTACAGCACCAGCAATCCCGGCGGCAGTTTTGTCGATGTGACCTTTATCAAGCAATAAACTTGGGCTGTTACGCCTTCAGCAGCATGCCTTTTTCCATCAGGCGTGACATGCGGCGGGCGAATTCCGCAGGATTCGGCAGCGGATCGCCTTCGATAATGCGCGCCTGATCCAGCAGCAGCCATGCGGTATCGCTCAGGATATCGGCTGCTTTGTCATTGGCGACCAGTTTTTTCAGCTCTTGAATGACGGGATGGCCGGGATTGATTTCAAGAATACGCTTGGCCAGCTCCTCATAACCCTGATTTTTCTTCAGCATCCGCTCCATATGCATATCGACATCGCTGTCCTGTGCAACAAGGCAGACGGGGCTTTCCGTCAAACGGTCAGACAGGCGGACATCTTTTACGTCACCGTCCAGAATCTCTTTCAGCTTGGCAATGACGGGCTCCATATCGGCTTTCAGTTTTTCCTTATCGGCGCCGTCGGATTTCTTTTTGCCTTTTTTGCCCTTTTCGGCAGGCGTTTCGATTTCAGACAGCTCGTCGGCACTGCCGCGCGTGATGGATTTAAAGGTTTTCTGTTCGTAATCATAAGCAACGGGCAGCCAGAATTCATCAATCGTATCGGCCATGAACAGGACTTCAATGCCTTTGGCGTTATAACCTTCCAGCTGCGGAGAGTTGCGCAGCGTTTCCACATCGGGGCCGGAAATATAATAAATGTGTTTCTGGCCTTCCGGCATGCGGGAGATATAATCATCAAGGCTGGTCAGCCCTTTTGCTTTGCTGGAATAGAAGCGGACAACCTTGTTCAGATCGGCGCGGTATTGATGCGCGTCATACAGGCCTTCCTTGATAACGGGGCCGAACATCGCCCAGAAATCTTCAAAACCTTTCGGATCTTCTTCGGCTTTTTTGCGCAGCTCGTCCAGAACGCGGCGGGTCAGTCCGCTGCTGATTTTTGTCACAACCGGATTGTTTTGCAACATTTCACGGCTGATATTGAGCGGCAGATCTTCGCTGTCAACAACGCCGCGCAGGAAACGCAGGAAGGGCGGTACCAATCCTTCGATACTGTCGGTAATGTAGACGCGTTTCACGTAAAGGCGCACGCTGTGCTGTCTTTTCGGATCATAAAGGTCAAAGGGCTTCATGTCCGGAATGTACAACAGGCAGGTATATTCCAGCGCGCCTTCCGCACGCCAATGCATGGTGCTCCACGGTTTGTCAAAACCGCCTGCGCCGCTGACACTGCGGTAGAATTCCGCATATTGCTCTTCCGTAATGTCGCTTTTCGGGCGTATCCAAAGGGCGGAGGCGGTGTTGATCGGCTCGGCATCGTCTTCTTCGCCGAAATAAATCGGGAAATCGATATGGTCGGAATATTTTTTCACGATCTGGCGCAGACGCTCTTCCAGCAGATAGAAGCCTTCGTCTTCTTTCAGATGCAGCGTAATTTCGGTGCCGGTGCTGTCTTTCAGCGTTTCGTCAATCGTATAGGCGCCGCGTCCGTCGGACACCCACAACCAGGCTTTATCATCACCGGCTTTGCGGCTGGAGACTTCAACCTTGTCAGCCACCAT
>SBHI01000051.1 GCA_006226225.1 Alphaproteobacteria bacterium | reverse complement strand
TATTTCTGATTTTTACGGCTTCAATCAAGCTAATATAAGGCCATTCGCGGCTTTTCGGCAAGGGATTCTCGTCTTTTTTGTTGCGGAGCGTATCATTTTTCGCTAAATATACAGCCGACCGCTTGAACAAGGCTTTGTTTGGACGCTACGGAAAAGGTCCAGTTGTGGAGCCGGAGCGGTTGTTAAGCATATGCGCATGGTGCGAATATGCGATACACCAACTATTAAAACCAAGGAGGAATCCCAAATGAAATTCCGTCCATTACATGACCGCGTATTGTTGCGCCGCCTGGATAGTGAAGAAAAAACATCCGGTGGCATTATCATCCCCGAAACCGCCAAAGAAAAACCGATGCAGGGCGAAGTCGTCGCCGTCGGTTCCGGTTCCCGTGACGAAAGCGGAAAACTGATTCCGCTGGATGTCAAAGCAGGGGATGCCGTTCTTTTCTCCAAATGGTCCGGTACGGAAGTCACCATTGACGGTGTCGAGTATCTGGTCGTGAAGGAAAGCGACATCATGGGTATTGTTGAAGGCCAAAAAAAAGCTAAAAAAGCCGCTTAATTGAGCCATATACCATAAAAGATGAAACCAAAAATTTAAGGAGTCTAAGAACATGACTGCAAAAGATGTAAAATTCAGTGCGGAAGCACGTCAGAAAATGCTGAAAGGCGTTGACACACTCGCTAATGCGGTAAAAGTCACGCTGGGCCCGAAAGGCCGTAACGTCGTCATCGAAAAAAGCTTCGGTGCGCCGCGCATTACCAAAGACGGTGTTTCTGTTGCAAAAGAAATTCAACTGGCTGACAAGCTGGAAAACATGGGCGCACAAATGGTGCGTGAAGTTGCCAGCAAAACAAACGACATTGCCGGTGACGGTACGACAACGGCAACCATTCTGGCACAGGCGATTTTCCGCGAAGGCGTAAAATCCGTTGCAGCCGGCATGAACCCGATGGATCTGAAACGCGGTATTGACCTTGCTGTGACCAGCATCGTGAAAGACCTGCAGGCACGTGCCAAGAAAGTTTCCAAAAACGACGAAATCGCACAGGTCGGTACGATTTCTGCAAACGGCGATAACGAAATCGGCGGCATGATCGCAAAAGCGATGGAAAAAGTCGGGAATGAAGGCGTTATCACGGTTGAGGAAGCCAAATCCCTGGCAACCGAGCTGGACATCGTTGAAGGCATGCAGTTTGACCGCGGTTACCTGTCGCCTTACTTCGTCACCAACAGCGAGAAAATGGTTTGCGAACTGGAAAATCCCTATATCCTTTTCCATGAAAGCAAGCTGTCCAACCTGCAATCCATGCTGCCGATTCTGGAAGCCGTCGTTCAAAGCGGTCGTCCGCTGCTGATCGTAGCTGAAGATGTTGAAGGTGAAGCGCTGGCAACGCTGGTTGTAAACAAGCTGCGCGGCGGTCTGAAAGTTGCTGCTGTGAAAGCTCCGGGCTTCGGCGATCGCCGCAAAGCGATGCTGGAAGATATGGCGATCCTGACCAAAGGTCAGATCGTTTCCGAAGATCTGGGCATCAAGCTGGAAACCGTTACGCTGAACATGCTGGGCTCCGCCAAGAAAGTCCGCATCACGAAAGACGAAACCACGATCATCGACGGTGCCGGTAAAAACACCGACATCAAAGCGCGTGTTGCGCAGATCCGTCAGCAGATCGAAGACACGTCTTCCGATTACGACCGTGAAAAACTGCAAGAGCGTCTGGCGAAACTGTCCGGCGGTGTTGCCGTTATCCGTGTCGGCGGTGCGACGGAAGTTGAAGTGAAAGAGCGCAAAGACCGCGTTGACGATGCCATGCACGCAACCCGTGCGGCTGTCGAAGAAGGTATTGTTGCAGGTGGCGGAACAGCTCTGCTCTACGCAACACGCACGCTCGATAAAGTGAAGCCGGATAATGCCGATCAGGCCGTTGGCGTACAAATCGTTCGCCGCGCTCTGGAAGCACCGGTTCGCCAGATTGCTGAAAACGCGGGTGTTGAAGGCTCGATCGTTGTCGGCAAACTGTTCGACCAGAAAAGCCTGGACTTCGGCTTTAACGCACAAACAGGCGAGTTCGTTGACCTCGTGAAAACAGGCATCATCGATCCTGTTAAAGTTATCCGCACGACGCTGCAAAACGCTGCTTCCGTTGCCGGTCTGCTGATCACGACCGAAGCAACTGTTGCCGAAATTCCTCAGAAAGAGGACAGCCATGCACATATGCCCGATATGGGTGGCATGGGCGGCATGGGCGGCATGGGCATGATGTAATCATCAGCCCGGCGTCAAACGCCAGAATAACTGAAAGGCCGCGGTTTCCGCGGCCTTTCTTCTTTGGCTGGAAAGATGTCGGAAAACATGTTTATCTGAGAGAGGCAACCGTCTCGTGAATATCGGGCGCAAAGGCCAGCACAAGCAGGGCAATGAATGTGACAGAAATACAAATGACCCGATCCATAAGCAATGCCTCCTGTTTTATGTTTTGCCTTAGGGCAAGATTAGCATGATAATTATTAAGAAATATTTACCGGCATCGCTCTGGCAAATGAGAGCGCCTTTTTTAAAGGGATAAGGTTTCAAAACATGAAAAAACGCAAAATGCTCACGACGGAAGAACGGCAAAGCAAACGTTATGAATCGGCTTATGAACGCCGGAAACTGGCGGAAAAGCTGATGTGGGGCTTGTTTGTCTTGCTGGCGGTTGTCAGTATCGTTTTTGTCAAATCGCCCGAACCGGTGCTGAATTTTCTGAAGGCGCAGCAAATGCCGCCGACGCCTGTGCTGGTGCATTATCTGGTGATTCTGATCGCGCTGATCTTGTGTTTCCCGCCGCTGCACCGCGATTTTCTGCAAAGGACGTTTACGCCGATAACGGACGGGCTGATCCGCACAGGGATTGCCTATGTGATCATCGGCGGACTGGTTCTTTATTACTATAAATTTGCGTGAAATTTTAAAGTGTCAGGCATTGTGCCTTATGGCGCAGCCAGTGATCGGCGAGGGTGACGGCCATCATCGCCTCGACAACCGGTGCGCCGCGAATGCCGACGCAGGGGTCGTGGCGGCCTGTGGTGACAATCTCGGTTTCCTCCCCATCCGTTGTGATGGTTTTACGCGGCTGCGGCAGTGAGCTGGTCGGCTTGAAGGCAACGCGCATCACAATATCCTGCCCTGTGGAAATACCGCCGAGCACGCCGCCGGCATGGTTTGACAGGAACAGCGGCTGCCCATCTTTGCCGATACGGATTTCATCAACATTTTTTTCGCCCGGTGTGGCAACACAGTCAAAGCCGAGGCCGATCTCCACGCCTTTGACGGCATGGATGCCCATCATCGCCTTGGCAAGATCGGCATCCAGCTTGTCGTAGGACGGCGCCCCCAGACCTGCGGGAACACCAGCGGCGACAACTTCGACCAATGCGCCTGCGCTGGAGGCGTTTTTGCGTGTCTGGTCAAGGAAGCCTTCCCATGTCGCGACAATTTCCTTATCCGGTGTAAAAAACGGGTTGTTGTGAATTTCATCCCAGTTCCAGTTTTTGCGGTTGATCGCGTGCGGGCCAATCTGGATGACAGCGGCGCGGATACTGATCGTCTGCTTTAATTCATGTGTCAGAATTTTGCGGGCAATCGCGCCTGCGGCAACGCGCATGGCGGTTTCTCGTGCGGAGCTCCGTCCGCCGCCACGGTAATCGCGGATACCGTATTTTTTATCATAGGTGAAATCGGCATGGCCGGGGCGGTATTTGTCTTTGATGTCGCTGTAATCTTTCGAGCGGGTATCGGTGTTTTCAATCATCAGACTGATGGGGGCACCGGTCGTTTTGCCGTCAAAAACGCCGGAGAGGATTTTGACGGCATCGGCTTCCTTGCGCTGGGTGGTGTGACGCGACTGGCCGGGGCGGCGTTTGTCCAGAAAAGGCTGGATATCGTTTTCGGAAAGTGTGATCAGCGGCGGAACGCCTTCAACAACGCAGCCGATGGCACTGCCGTGGCTTTCGCCCCATGTGGTAAAGCGGAAAATCGTTCCAAAGCTGTTGCCTGCCATTGCCGCGCCCGTCTTTCATCTCGTGTTTTTGATCGAAAAAATGCCCCGGCTTTTGATGTCCGGGGCATCTTTATCCTTGGTTGTCATTTTTTCACCGATTGGTGGAAATGACAAGCCTCACTTACTGTCAGCTTAGCAGCCGCAACCTTTTTTCGGGCCGCACTGCTTCGGCTTGCAGCAGGGTTTGTCTTTTTTCGGAGCTTCGGCTTTTTTGTCATTTGCCGGGTTTTTCGGGCATTTGCCAGCTGCCGGGCATTTCGTGTGTTCGAAAACATGTTTCAGGATTTTTTTACCGTGACCGTGTTTCATTTTATAGGCTCCTGTTCTTTTGTGGGGTTACATTTGCTTGCGCATCAAAGACTGAGTCGTTTTTTAAAGATGCGCTTGATGCAAGGCTATGAGATTTATATGCGTGAGACAAGGAAAACTTTTGCAAAAATTGCAGAAAACAACACCATATGGGAAATTTCTTGCGTTTTTGCTCTTTTCAGTATTTCGCAGATAGGTATATTAGATGCCTGTTATTAATTAAAAACATTTTCAAAACGTTTGAAAAAACGAGAGGTATTGATACGATGTCCGCACAAACCAGCACAGCAGAGAATATCATGGAAAAAGACACAAATGTTTCCTATCCCTGGGAAAAGAGTTATCCGCAACATGCAGACTGGCACATGCCGCTGGAGGTTAAGCCGCTTCATAGCCTGATGGATCAGGCGGTGGAGAAATATGCCGCTTGCACGGCAATTGATTTTCTGGGCAAGACTTACAGCTATGCCGAAATCGGACGCATGGTTAATGATGTTGCCTACAGCCTGCAACAAATGGGCATTGAAAAAGGCAAAAAGGTCGGCTTGTTTTTGCCGAACTCACCTTATTATCCGGTCTTTTATTTCGGTATCCTGAAAGCGGGCGGCACGGTCGTGAATTACAACCCGCTTTATGCGGAGCGCGAGCTGGAAAACCAGATTGAAAACAGCGACACCGATATCATGGTGACGATGGATTTTCAGATGATGATCGAAAAAATGCAGCATGTGCTGAAGGCAACGCGTTTGAAAAAGGTGGTCGTCTGTTCAATGGCGGCGGCGTTGCCCTTCCCGAAAAACCTGCTGTTCCCGCTTTTGAAAGGTAAAGACCTCGCTAAAATCCCGCAGGATGAAAGCTTTGTGCGTTTTGAAACATTGCTGGGGCACGGCAAACAGCCCGAGGCGGTTGAGGTTGATTCGGAGAAGGATATCGCCGTGTTGCAATATACCGGTGGTACGACAGGTGTTCCGAAAGGTGCGATGCTGACACATAAAAACCTGTATGTGAACACGCAGCAGACTGCGGCCTGGATTAGCGACAGTGTGGATCCGGGCAGCAGCAGCCAGTTGGCGGTTCTACCGTTTTTCCATGTCTTTGCGATGACGGTCATTATGAATGTGTCGACATGGTACGGCATGAAAATCATTATGATGCCGAAATTCGATGTGGAAGAGGTCATGGGCGTTATCAATAAGAAAAAGCCGACCTATTTCCCCGCTGTTCCGGCGATTTATAACGCCATCGGCAATCATCCGAAAGTGGATGAGTACGATTTTTCCTCGATCAAATTCTGTCTGTCGGGCGGCGCGCCTTTGCCGGAAGATGTACGTAATTTGTTTGAGTCCAAAGTGAAAAACAAATGCATCAGCGAAGGCTATGGATTGACCGAGTGCTCGCCTGTGGCGACGTGCAACCCTGTCGGCAAAAACCGTGACGGTGCCGTTGGCTTGCCGCTGCCGGGAACGCTGATTGAAATTATTGACCGTGATGACGGTATGACGGCGTTGCTTGTTGGCGAAAAAGGTGAAGTCTGCATCAGCGGCCCGCAGGTGATGCCGGGTTATTACAAAGCTGAAGATGCTTCGGTGGAAACCGTGCGCAACGGCCGTTTGCATACGGGTGATGTCGGCTATCTGGATGAGGACGGCTATCTGTTTCTTGTTGACCGCATCAAGGATCTGATCCTTGTGCGCGGTTATAATGTGTATCCGCGCCATGTCGAGGAGGCGATCTATCTGCACGAAGCTGTGGAAGAATGCATCGTTGCGGGTGTTGCGGATGACAAACGCGGTGAAACCGTCTGGGCATGGGTGAAGCCGAAAAGCGGTAAAGTTGTCACGGCAGAAGAGATATTGTCTTTTCTGGATGATAAATTGTCGCCGATTGAAATTCCGCGAAAAATTATCGTGCGGGACGAGCCTTTGCCGAAAACAGCTGTCGGCAAGCTTTCCCGCAAGGATTTGCTGATTCAGGAAGGGCTGGCAAAGTCGTAATTGATTGTTTTTAGCTGTTTTGAAATTTCGGCTATAGACTTGTGTGGTGATTTTGCTATCATCAGTAAGGTTTGTTAATGCTTTTCGGTACATAATATCTTATGGAACAACAAAAACAAAATGCCGCAGCCCCCGCGGGCTCTGCTCAACCAGCCGCTGCCGCCCCGGCAGGTGGTGGAATGTTGAATGTCAAATCAAAAGGTGTCCAGGGCGCATCGGCGCGCGGCGGACAGGGCAAAGCCGAAGCGGCGCAAAGCACAAGTCAGCAGGGACTTGAAATCGTTCTGGCGCGCAGTGCGCATTATCAGGCCGGTTTCAAAAACATGCTGCGCGTTGTGGTGCTTGAATCTCTGGCTATTCTAGGGCTTGTTGCGGCATTGATCATTTATATGAATGTTTCAAAACCGCATGATATCTATTTCGCCACCACGCATGATGGTCGCCAGATTCCGTTGGTTCCGCTGAATCAGCCCAATATGCAGACACCGGCTCTGTTGTCATGGGCAGCGCAGGCTGCATCCGAAATTATGACCTTCGGTTTTAACGATTATCAGCAGCGCTTCCAAAAATCTTCACGGCACTTTACACCGGAGGGGTGGGAGAAGTTCCTGGGCGCTATGAAACGTTCGCGTATTATCGAGAGTGTTGATGGAACGCAGCAGATTGTGACGGCTGTGCCGCGGAGTGCGCCGATCCTGACGGGTGAGGGGTTGTTTAACGGCCGCTATCGCTGGCTGGTATCGCTGAGTTTGCTGGTGACCTATCAGTCAGGTCAAGACAAAAAGACCACCACGATGACCGTCTATCTGACGATCGAGCGGGTTTCTACAGTGGACAGTCCGAATGGGGTTGGTATCTCTCAATGGATTGGTCTATAATTTATACGGAGTATGTGACAACGGGGAACCGTTTTCGGGAAGAAGTGAAGCAAGAGGATAGAAATGACGTTGTTTAAAAAAACTTTTACTCTGGCGCTGGGGCTTACATGTTTTATGGCTTTAGGCGGGAGCGGAACCGTTCAGGCGCAGCAGTTTCCTTGGCAAAATGCGCAAGAAGATAGTGCGCCGGGCTTTCAGGAAGATGCCGTATCACCGTCTCCTTTGGCTTCACCCTTGGGGGGAGGAGCGCCTGCTATGCAGCCGGGTGGAGCTCCCAGTCCGCTTGGTGCTGGTGGTGCGTTGCCCGGGAGCGGACGTCCTGCGATGAACTTTAACCCGCCGTCTCCTGAAGAAATTCAGCGTCAGATGGAAGAGGAAGCGTCTCAGCAAAAAGAAAAGCTGCGGGAGCTTGCATTCGATTCCGCTTTGGATTCCTTGATGCCGTTGACACCCGAAGAAATCCGCAAAGTGCTGGATGTGTTCAAAGTTAACCGCGAGGCGGCTGAGCAGCCGGTGACAATTCCGGAACCGAAAACCTATGTCGGTAACGTGTCTCTTGATCCGAGTGCCGAGCCGCTCGTGATCCAGATGTCTCCGGGATATGTTACGACCGTTTCGGTTGTTGATATGACCGGCGCGCCTTGGCCGATTCAGGATGTTAGCTGGGCAGGTGAATTTGAAATTATTTCCCCTGAAAAAGGCGGGCATATTTTCCGCATCACGCCGATGACGGCACATGGACGCGGTAATATTTCCATTCGTCTGGCAGAGCTGCGTACGCCGATTACCCTGACATTGAATACGCAGCTGGATGTTGTGCATTACCGCTTCGAAGCGCGCATGCCGCGCACAGGACCGCTGGCGGAAATTCCGATTGTAGAGAAGGGCGGTATTGAAACAACCGCTTCTGCAGAGGAGCTTGTTCAGTTCATGGACGGTTATGTTCCGGCGACTGCGGAGATGCTGACTGTGGAAGGCACGGACGGGCGCACACGCGCATGGTTGACAGATGATGGACGGATGATTCTGCGTACGCCCTTGCTTCTGCTGTCTCCTAGCTGGGAGAGCAGCATTGCATCCGGCGATGGTACGCGCATTTACAGCATGAAAGAGACACCGATTGTCCTCTTGTCTGAAAAAGGGCAGATGGTACAGGCACATTTAAGCACGGGAGCGATGTCAAATGAGTAGCGATAACATGGATTTGGATCTCGAGGACGAGTTTTCTGACGAAGTATCGACAGGTAAGCCTACGTTAAAAGATATGTGGGATAACAACCCGTTCCTGAAAATCGGAGCCGTGGTTGTCGGCGCCATTATTGTCGGGTTCATTTATATGACCGTTTTTGGCGGCGGCGCGACCGAAGATCCGGAAGACACCTCTATCCTGCGTGCGAAAGCAACGGCGCAAGGTACTGTTGGTGAGGAGACATCGGAAGAATATCGTAAGGCTGTCGAAGACACCAACGTCAAACGTGCCGAAATTGCGAAGCAAATCGGGGGTAGTGCTTTGCCGACACCGATCGGGCAAGTACAGGGGCAGCTCGATGTGAGCCGTAACGAAGAAGAGGAAAATATCGGAACGGATCCCTTGCAGGAATGGCGTCGTACTGCTGAGGCACGTCGCTTTGAGATCGATTTTAGTGAAGATCCGACAGCGGCGCCCGCGCCGGTGCCGGAAATTACGCCGATTATCGAGCCGATCCGCCCGCAAACCGAGATCGTACAGGATCCTGAACTCGTTAGTCAGCTGGTGCAGCAAATGCAAATGATTATTGCGTCTAAAGCACCGGAATCTGCGGAACATAAAAAGGTGACCTCAATACCTGAGCCCTATAGCCTTCTTTTGAAAGAGCGTGAATCAGGCGGAGGTTCTTCATCTTCTATGACCGGCGGTGGCGGAAATTACGATACTGCGGGTATGGGATCGATGGATAGTGCTGCGGCTTCCGCTGCGGATGACCAAGTGTCTGACGATCCGGTGATTATTGCGATGGGACAAGTGATCTATGCGCAGCTTCTCAACGAGTTGAATTCGGATGTACCGACACCTGTTTTGGCGCATGTCTTGCAGGGGCCGTTGAAGGGTGGTCGTGCATTGGGTGAGTTTACGGTAGAGGATGAATATATGGTGCTTACCTTCACCTATATCCAGAAAGATGATATCACCTATGACATTGATGCCATCGCGCTTGATCCTGAAACGACTTTGGGCGGAATGAAATCGCATGTTGATAAGCATTACTGGACGCGTATCGTTCTGCCTGCGGCATCGAAATTCCTGGCCGGGTTCTCGGATGCGGCGACACAGACGCAAACGACTGCCGTTGCCGATGGTGGTGGTGGAGCTATTCAGTCTCAGGAAGACCTGAACACACGTGAAGAGTTGATGACGGGTGTGAAGGAAGCTGCCGACGGTATCGTGGAGATCCTTGACGAAGGTGTTGATCGCCCGCTGACGGTTCACCTGCACCAAGGTACACCGATGGGGCTGTTGCTGCTGGAGTCAATCCGGGAGTCCAACGCGAACAGATAAAGCTTAATAAAACGGAAGAGTATGAATGATGATGGCTTCGGATGAAAAAGAAGAAATGTTTGACGATTGGGAAGATGAAGGCTTTCCATCTGATGACGAAGGTTTTCCCGAAGAGGCTGATGCAGGTGGTTTTGAAGAGGCTGTACCACAGCAGAAAGCTGCCAAGAAAAAAGGCGGCGGCGGCATCTTTCTGTTCCTCCTGATTTTGCTGGGCGGTGCCGGTGGCGGGTTCTATTATCTAACCACACCTGCTGGGGCACCTTATCGTGATTATCTGCCTGAGGCTGTGCGCGGCTATTTGCCGGCGGACGAAGCACCGAAACCGAAAGTCGCGGCTACGCCGAAAGATGTAGCAGATATTCTGGATGGCGATATCGATTCCAGTGCAACACAAGATACTGCGAATAATATTGATCCGCTCGGTTTTCAAGCACCGCCGATGCCGTCTTTATCGGATGCGGCTGATACTACCTCTGCCGATGATGCAACATCTGATACTGAAAATACCGAGAGTTTTGCGACATTTGGCGATACGGCAAAAGATGAAACTGCGGATGACGCTGTTGAGGTAGCGGCATGGGGAAGCGAGACACCTGCTGAGGATAACGCAACAGCTCTTTCTTTTGACAGTGCCGATGATACTGAAGCGGCGGCTGTTGACGAAACACCCGCAGTGTTGACAACAGATACCGCAGATGAAAAACCGGAAGCTGTGACTGATGTCGCGGATGAGACAGCAAATGATGCTTCTTCACTGGTTGCGACGACAAATCAGATGCCAGCTGTAAAGACCGAGCAGCTGATTGATCTGGAAGACCGCATGTCCGTTTTGGAAAAGGCGGTTCACGGGCTGGAAAAAACAGTGGTGACCAAGAAAGATCTGGCTGGTTTGCAAAGTAATGTATCCTCTTTGCAGGCGGATATCAAAGCCTTGCGCAGTGAGTTGAAAAAGACGGCATCAGTTGCACGCGGTGCTGCATCGGCACCGAAAACGGCTGCACCGTCTTTTGCAGCGGATACCACAGCGGCAAAGCCTGTCAAAACCGTCAAAACAGCGCCGAAACGCGAATGGGTTATGGTTTCAGCACAGCCGGGGACGGCTTGGATTTCTGAAAAAGGAAGTTCCAGCAAACGCGAAATTTCCGTCGGCGATACGGTTCCGGGACTGGGACGTATTACCTCGATCGCGCCGAGCGCGGGAAGCGGCCTTTGGATTGTAAAAGGCACGCAGGGAACGCTGCAGCAGTAAATCCTGCATAAGCGCAGATACAAAAAGGGGCTCTTAAAGCCCCTTTTCTTTTTTGATAGGTTTGGGGATTAGCGGGATAGGCGTTGGCGCCAGCTTGCAGCCTTTGTTCTGCCTGCGCTGTCATTGTCGTTTGTTTGCGTCAGCTTTGGTGTGCTGTCTGGTCTGTTTTCTTTCTCCGGCCATAGATCGTAGGTTTCCACCATTTCTTTCACAGTGTTGAGCATGGCATCAAGAATATCCTGCTGGCTGAGATTGTCCGGCATGATATTACGTCCATCCGGCAGCTCTGAGAGTTTGAGGAGCGCGGCATTGCTAAAACGGATGTGTTGCGGTTGGCGCAGTTCTTCATAAAGAGCCCTGAACGCGGTTTCATCGGATACTTTATGACCCGTTTCCTCATCTGTGGTTATTTCGTTCACGTAAAGGCGTTTCAAATAGCTGGCACGCCAACCGTCATGGAGAATATCTCCGATGAGCAGGTGGCGCATCATATCCTTGGCCGCCATAATTTTTGCATCTTCGGCTGGCTGATCTTCGTATTTCTTCAGGAATCTTTTATACCAGTCAAAATTTACGCGGTCATCTGCTGTTAGGCGATAGCGGCTGACACTTTCCTGCGGGGATTCGTCCATTTCGTACAGCACCATTGTGCCGACTGTTTTGGCTGCGGCCTCCATAATCATCAGCCGCAACAGGTGATCACCTGTACTGGCGTTGCCGGGTGTGAAACGTGCGGCTTGTGCATTGTTGCGCTGGTAAAAATGAAAAAATTCGTGCCCTGTGGTTTCTGCGCCGCTATGGGTGGAGCTGGTAATCATGCTGAGGCCGTAGCCCATATAAGGCGGATCCTGCAAATCCACAAAAGCAGTCGCATGAATTTCCTGCGCGATATCATCCAGATAGCAGGTTTTTAAGTCAGCCGCATCTGCGTAGTCGTAAAGCTGTTTTCCAAGCGGAGAATTTTGTAAGGCGTTGAATATTTTTGCCAGATCATTATTGAAGACATTCATCAGAGGATTGTCTGCAAGACCGGCCGGTTCACCAACGGTGACACAGACCTCGTCAAAATTGGTCTGGTCGATCTGGGCTTCCATCTCCAGCGTTTTTTCGCCAAGATAATACAACCCGCCGCCGACAGCACCAAAAGTAATGCCGAGACCGATCAGGGTTTTCCCCTTCCAGCCCATTCCTTTGCGCTTTTTTTGCGGTTGTTTGGCGTTTTTCATGCGTCGTCCTGCATCAGTCTGTTTCAGCGGATAGTATACATATATTTTACATATAAATCAAATATATTCGGGCATATGTGGTCAATTGTTCTTTTATAGCCGAGCGCAGCGTATTTTGCCATGAAAACAGCAAGGTTTCAGGCATAAGGGTCGTCAGAAACTGTATAGGGGTCTTTCGGACCGGAGGGTTTCGGTTTTGCTGCGGCTTCCAGTTTCGGGGCGTCCGGCACAAGTTTGCGCATGGAGTCCTGTTTTTCCTGCGATGTGACCCGGATAATTTCGCAAAAGTCACCTTTCAGTTTGTTGAACATTTCAACAAAATCAAGTGCGACATCTGTTTCGCTCTGGCCGTCGGGAATATGGCGGATTGTGAAATCCATATCCGTTGCTTGCACATTCAGCGCAACATAGTCAGCAATGGCGGCGGCCGTACGGTAGCCGTAGAATTGTCCGCCCGTTGCGTCGTAAACGTCATGCGCTTCCATTTCAACATTGTTCCAGAAATCGGCGTAAAGTCCGGCAAAATGCGGAGCTAGGGCGCGGGCAAAATCCTTTTCCAGCTGCGTGTAATCGGCACTCCCGCCGAATTCGGACAAATGTCCGCCCATCAGGCGTTCCAACGATTTTGTCACCACATCCGTGCCGGCTTTCTCAAAAGCTTGTGCGTAAAGATCGACAGTCATAATTTTGTCCTTTGTTGTCGGTCTGTTTATTCGAATATCAGGAAAACCATAACATAAATCGCGCCGGAATGCGAATCCGGCGCTTGCGTCAGGTGGCGGTTTTTAACTGATGACTGTCAGGTTCGGTTTGCCTGCTTTGCGCCGTTTTGGCATGCTGGCATCTTTGTCCGCTTTGCTGTGCAGGGCGATATAGGCATCTTCTGCCGTGCTGTATAAAATGTCGCAGATGCCGTGTTTGACGGTTTCGGCAATATTGGCAATGGCACGGACGCTGTCTTCGATATGGTCGTTTTCGTCCTCATTTTCAAAAACGCATTGGAATTCGTCTGTGAGCGGGGTCATCGGCGCGTCACGTGCGACCAGAACCATGGCGAAAAATTCCTGCCCCGGTTCTTGCGTTTCATAGGCGAGGACGGCGGTTGTGACGGCGTCACGCATATATTCCGCTAAACCCATGACATTTTTACAGCTTTCGTCTTTTCCTGTTTTGGCGTCATTGCTGTCATAATCGCCGAGATCAAGCATTTCCCACAATTCCGCCCATGCGGCTTCAAAATGGTTCAGATAGGCATCCAGAACCTGCGCCAGCGGGTCATAGCGGTCTGTTGTGGCGGTGTATTCGAACATATTATGCTTGCGGAAACGCTTGAAAGCGGTTTCGCGGATGTTATGGCCTGTTTTTTCGTGCGCGTTATAAAATGCGTCTTTTTTCATGTTTTTCTCCAACCACAGCCTTTAACATATAGTACAGGCAAAAGGTAAATATAGTATAAATTTCTTGCAAAATGGCGGCGTATCCCGCATGAAAGAAGGCATAAGGAAAGAAAGTACATTCCATGCAAGTCGATCTGACAAAAGGACGCGTTCAAGGACATTTGATTCGTATGACAATCCCGATGATTATGGGCTTGCTGGCGGTCATCATGATGAATGTAGTGGACACCTTCTTTGTCGGGCAGCTTGGCACCACGCATCTTGCTGCAATCAGCTTTATTTTCCCTGTTGTGATGATACGGAACGCCTTGGCTTTCGGCATCGGGGTCGGCGTGTCATCCGTTGTGGCGCGGGCACTTGGCAGCCGCAATACCGAGAAAGTGAAAGCCTATACGACGCAGGCGCTGATTTTGGCGCTGATGATTTCCATTGCCTTTGCCGTGACCGGCTACACATTGATGGATCCGATTTTTACCATGCTGGGGGCGGAAAAGGAATTGCTGCCCTATATCCGTGATTATATGGGGATCTGGTATTTCGGCTGTTTTCTGGTGGTGGTACCGATGGTCGGAAATGCTTCGATCCGCGCAATGGGGAATACGAAATTTCCCGGTTATATCATGGTGTTAATTGCTGTTGTGAATATGGCTCTTGATCCGGTCTTTATTTTTGGCCTGTTCGGTTTTCCGCGCATGGAGATGCAAGGGGCGGCGTTGGCGACGGTGATTTCCTATTCCGTGGCTTTTTGCGTGTCGCTTTACGTGTTGGCGCGCCGGATGCGGATTATCAATCTGGAAAGCTGTTTCCGGCGCATCTGGGAGAGCTGGAAAGCCATTTTGCATGTCGGTATTCCGGCTTTGGGAACGAATTTGATGAGCCCTTTGTCCATGGCGCTGACGACCTGGCTGGTCGCACGTTACGGGACGGAAGCCGTAGCCGGATATGGTGTGGCAACGCGGCTGGAGGCGATGTGCCTGATTGTGCTTTATGCGATGTCCTCTGTCACCGGCCCGATTGTCGGCCAGAACTGGGGTGCAGGGCGTAAAGACCGCGTCGGGCATGTTGTGTATCGCGGTGCGCGGTTTTCCATGATCTGGGGGTTGTCGGTGGCGGTTTTTCTGTGGATTGCGGCATTGCCTTTGATTAGGCTGTTTGACGACAATCCCGCGGCGATTGACTCCGCCTTCTGGTATCTGATGATTGTGCCTTTTACCTATAGTTTTCTAGGGGTTGCGATGATATCGGGGAGCATGATGAACGGTATCGGCGCGCCAAAAGCATCACTGTTTTTAACCTTTTCGCGTCTTTTGTTGTTGTATCTGCCGCCGGCTCTGCTATTGTCGCATTTCCTCGGCTTGAAAGGACTTTATGTGGCAACTGCGCTTGCCAACATATCGGTCGGCATCGGCGGTTATCTCTGGTGTCAGTATAAATGCCGCTCCGAGGACGGTGAACAGCGCAGAAACGGAAAAACTCAGCATCTGGCGGTTTGATAAAAATGACAAAAGAAACCTTGCGGAATATTGCGATTATCGCGCATGTCGATCACGGCAAAACCACCCTGATTGATGAAATCCTGAAACAAAGCGGTATGTTCCACGAACATAAGCAGACCGTCGAACGGATGATGGACAGCAATGATCTGGAGCGCGAACGCGGTATTACCATTCTGGCGAAATGTACCTCCGTTTTGTGGGAGGGCACGCGCGTTAATATTATTGATACGCCCGGTCACGCCGATTTCGGCGGCGAGGTGGAGCGCGTGTTGGGAATGGCCGACGGTGTTATTCTGCTGGTGGATGCGGCGGAAGGCGTGATGCCGCAGACGAAATTCGTTCTGGGCAAGGCCTTGGCGCAGGGTTTGCGTCCGATTGTCGTGGTCAACAAGATTGACCGCCCGGACAGACGCCCCTCTGAAGTGCTGGACGAGGTTTTCGACCTGTTCGTGGCATTGGGCGCGAATGACAAGCAGCTTGATTTTCCGATCCTCTATGCCGCAGGCCGTGACGGCTGGGCGGCGCGCGAGCTGGAAGACCCGCATGAAAGCCTTGCACCGCTGATGGAAACGGTGATTTCCCATGTGCCTGCGCCTGATGTGGATACGGAGAAGCCTTTTGCAATGCTGGCAACACTGCTGGATTCCGACCCCTATCTGGGACGCTGCCTGACGGGGCGCGTGGAAAGCGGCAAGGCGCGCATCAATTCATCCGTGAAGGTCATCAATCTTGAAAACAAAACCATCGAAACGGGCCGTTTGACGAAACTGCTGAAATTCGAAGGCACAAGCCGCGTTCCCGTTGAAACGGTCGAGGCGGGGGATATTATCTGTATTGCCGGATTGGTTGAGGCCTCCGTTGCCGATACGATCTGCGATGCCGCCTGTAATGAAGCGCTGACGGCAACGCCTGTTGACCCGCCAACCATGGCGGTGACGATTTCGGTCAATACTTCGCCGCTGGCGGGAACCGAAGGCAAAAAAGTCACGTCAACGCTGTTGCGTTCACGGCTGAAAGCCGAGGCGGAGACCAATGTCGCCATTACCTTTAAGGAAAGCGGCGAGCGTGACTCTTTCGAAGTCGGCGGCCGCGGTGAATTGCAGCTGGGCGTCTTGATTGAAACCATGCGCCGCGAAGGCTTCGAACTGTCGGTATCGCGTCCGCGCGTGTTGTATCAGACCGATGAAAACGGCAACCGTCTGGAGCCGATGGAAGAGGTCATCGTCGATGTCGATGACGAATATGCCGGAACGGTGATTGATAAAATGACCGCGCGTAAGGCGCAGATGCAGGATATGCGCCCGTCGGGCGGCGGCAAGACGCGGATTGTCTTCCATGCGCCGTCACGTGGTCTGATCGGCTATCAGAGCCAGTTTCTGACTGATACGCGCGGCACGGGGGTGATGAACCGGTTGTTCCACAGCTATACGCCCTATGCAGGCGATATTCCGCAGCGCCGTAACGGTGCGCTGATTTCCACGGATGCCGGTAAGGCGGTGGCCTATGCGATCTTTAACCTGCAGGAGCGCGGTGTGATGTTTATTGATCCGCAAACCCAGATTTATAAAGGTATGGTGGTTGGCGAGCATAACCGCGACAATGACCTTGAAATCAACCTGCTGAAGGGGAAGAAGCTGACGAATATGCGCGCCTCCGGCTCTGACGAGGCTGTGGTGCTTGTGCCGCCGCGCCGTATGAGCCTTGAGGAAATGATGTCCTATATCAATGATGACGAATTGGTTGAAGTGACACCGAAATCGCTGCGTCTGCGCAAGAAATTCCTGTGCCCGCATGAGCGCAAAAAGGCAGGCCGCGCCGCCGAAACGGCTTAAAAAGGCGGTTTCCAAGAAATAAAGATTGCTTTTTATGTCTAATATTTATTAGACTGCTTTATATTGACCTGCATATGAGGAGGAAAAGGTGAAAGATCATCGCCGGGAAAGCGCGGATAACAGCCGCGATAAATACGTCATCATCTTTTTTCACGGTTACGGCAGCGGCGGCGCGCAGATGCTGGATCATGTCGGCAATAAATTGATGCCGCAGGCGCCGGGAGCGGTGCTGCGCTGCCCCGAAGGGCCGCAGAAACTGGCGGAAATGGACGGTGCCAGCTATCACAGCTGGTTCGATATTCAGGATATTCTTGATGCACCCTCAGTCGATGCGGTTGCACCGCGTGCGGCGGCTGCGGCGGAAGAGGTCAATAAATATATCGACGAGGTGCTGAAGGAGGAAGGCATTGATGAAAGCCGCCTGATTATCGCAGGGTTTTCGCAAGGTGCGACCATGGCTTTTTACGCGGCATTGATGCGTGACAAGCCCGTGGCAGGGGTTTACAGCCTGTCGGGCGGGGCTTTGCGCCAGATTGACGAGATCAAATCAAAACCGCCTGTGGCGCTGCTGGCGGGCGAATACGAACAGGGCGATTATTCCGGCATACCGCAGGCCAAGAAAACGCATGAATATCTGGACGGGCTTGGTTTCCGCACCGATTTTGCCATGTTGCACGGGCAAGGGCATGATATTTCCGACAAGGCAGTGGAATTGCTGGCAAATCTGGCGGAAATCCTGATCCCCGCAAAAGCGCTCGCCAATGATGCGGCAAAACCGCAACCGCCAGTCAGAAAACCGCCGCCGCGTTTCAGGCCGTAATAGAAAAACGGCTCCGGATTGCTCCAGAGCCGCTTTTTGGTGTTCACGTTCTTTCTTTATTTTGCGTCTTTTAGCCGGGGAGAGAGTCCGCCTAAAAGGACATAAAGAAACCGCCGTTCACACCCAAATTTGTGCCGGAAATATAGCTGGCGCGTTCCTCACAAAGCATGGAAACGGCGAAAGCAACTTCCTCCGGTTCCGCCATGCGGCCGATGGGAATATGGGACACAATCTGGTCCAGAATTTCCTGCGGCATGACTTTTGTCATTTCCGTTGCGACATAACCGGGCGACACGGTGTTGACCGTGATATTCTTGCGCGCAACTTCCTGCGCAAGCGCCATGGTAAAGCCGTGAACGCCGGCCTTGGCTGCGGAATAGTTGGTTTGTCCGAACTGTCCCTTTTGCCCGTTGACCGAGGAGATATTGACGATGCGACCGAAGTTTTTGTCGTCCATATCTTCGATAAACTGGCGGGTGACGTTGAACAAGCCGCTGAGGTCGATGGTAATGACCTCGTTCCACATTTCTTCCGTCATTCTTTTAAATGTTTTGTCCCGCGTAACGCCTGCGCAATTGACCAATGTGTCAACATGCCCGACTTCGCTTTTGACCTTTGCCGCCATGTCTTCACATGACTTGTAGGAAGCAACATCGCCAGCCGCGATAAAGACGTCGGTTGAGCCTTCGTCTTTACGTTTTGCCAGCCATTTTTCCGCTTCTTCCTGTAAAAAAGGCGGGTAATTGGCGACAACACGATAACCGTTTTTGAGGAAGTCCTCGCAAATGGCTGATCCGATGCCGCCAATGCCACCCGTAATTAACGCTGTTCTTTGTGTCATTTTATTTTCTTTTATTCGTTATTTAACACGTATAACGCTATTTCTTTAACAGCGCTGCCGCAATTTAAGCGGATTTTTTCGCAGCTGTTGTAGCAGCTTTGCAAGATGTTTCATACAGCTCGCTGTAAGCTTTGCGTGCTTCGCCCAGAATGTCTGCGCAAGAGCGGTAGCTTTTCAGAGCTTGTTTGCTGCATTCTTGTGCTGCTGCTGTCTGGTTGGCAATAACTTCCTGAACATCTTTGGCTTTGCCGAATGTTTCAGCATTTTTTGCCGTCAGTTCAACAATGTTGTTGGCCAGATCGGTTTGTTCTTTGATCAGCTTTTCGCTGAGTGCGAGGTTGAGTTCAGCCAGTTTTTTCGCAGCTTCGAAAGTTTGCTGGTTCCACTCTGCCCATGCTTCAAATACGTCTTTAGGTGTTGTTGTCATCGTATTGACTCCTTGGTTAATAGGTTAGTGATTCGTTTAAATATGCAATGTTGCACCGCAACAATTGCTGCACTGCAACATTAACAAAAAAGCGACGTTAATGTCAAGCATTATCGCCGCTTTTTCTAAAAAAATATTGCGCTGCACAAAAAGGCGTTGCGCCCTTATTTCTCGCTATTCTCGTCCGTTTCCGGTACGCGATAGGGAAAGCCCTTGGTTTTGAAGAAGTTGTCTTGCATCTCCTTCCAGAATTCGAGATTCTGCTGGGTCATTTTGGTGAAGGCCGACATCGGATGCGCACCCATGAATTGTCCGACCTGTTCCTGCCAGACTTTGTGCTGTTCGCTGAAAATCTGGAGATTGCGATCCATGTAATCGGAGAACATGTTCCGGGTCGAACCGTCGTAGAAACGGATCATCTTCATCAGCATATCGGTGGTGAAAACCGTATGTTCGCTGTTTTCCTGCTCCGTAATAATCTGGATCAGGATATTGCGGGTGATGTCTTCCTCGGTATTGGTGTCCACAACCTTGAAAGGCGTGCCAAGGCGGATAATCTCGCGTACGTCCGACAGCGTGATATATTGGCTGGTCGCCGTATCGTAAAGACGGCGGTTCGGATATTTTTTGATGATCCGGACGTTTTCGTCTTTTGCGGTTTTCTCGTCTTTTTTGCCGGCTTTTGTCGTTTTGCTTGCCACGGTTTTATCCCCCTGTCCTGATATCCGTTATTCCATGTAATGGCCGCCATTCGCCGCGATATTGGCACCGGTGATAAAGCTTGCGCCTTCCGATACCAGAAATGCAACGATATGGGCGATTTCCTCCGGCTTGCCGAGGCGTCCGAGAGGGATTTGCGCAATAATGCTGTTGCGAACATCTTCGGGCACAGCCATCACCATTTCGGTGGCGATATAGCCCGGAGAGATCGTGTTGACGGTAATACCCTTGCGCGCAACTTCCTGCGCCAGCGCTTTGGTAAAGCCATGCATACCGGCCTTGGCGGCGGAGTAGTTGGACTGGCCGAACTGGCCTTTCTGGCCGTTGATCGAAGAGATATTGATAATGCGGCCGTGACCTTTTTCCAGCATCGTGTCGATAATCGGGCGGGTGACGTTGAAAACGCTGTCCAGATCGCAGCTGATAACATCGCGCCATTGGTCATGGGTCATTTTGCGGAAAGTGGAATCGCGTGTGATACCGGCGTTATTGATCAGAACGTCAACCGCGCCGAGCTCTTGCGTGATGGTATCGACCAGTTTTTTACACTCGTCGAAATCGGCGACATCACATTGATAGATGGCAACGTCGCAGCCATTATCCTGCATAGATTTTTGCCATGCTTTGGCTTTTGCTTCATTGCGGTAGGTTGTCGCGACTTTATAGCCTAAAGCGGCCAGTTTCTCACAAATGGCGGTTCCGATGCCGCCGGTGCCGCCGGTGACGAGGGCGACTTTGTTTGCCGCTTCCGCCTTTGGATTGCTTGAATTCTGTTCCAACGCTTGCCCCATTTCGTTGTTACTCCCCGGTCATTGTTAAAATAAATAAAAATATTCAGTCTTACTTCGGAAAAAGGACATAAGCCTGTTTTCCTGTCAAGCAGTATTTAGCAATTTTCAGGAAAAAAATGCAAGCAAAAATAAAAATGCCTATCTGCTGGAAGTTGCGGAATCCTTGGGAAAATAAAGATGTTGCACCGCACAAGAATATAGTGTAGGAACAATAGCACATAGTATTTGAATGCTTTATCAAGGGGCAGCTTTATGACAGCGGAAAATATCTTTACCAATAACGAATGGTTTGAAGCGCAACGGAAATTTTGGGATGGCTGGATGAAAATCGCCCGCGAAGCGACGGAAAAAGCCGAATCATCCGCGGATTCCCGCGCCAATGATGATGCTTTGTGGCAGCAATTCTATCCCTGGACCAGCTTTCCGATGCAGGAAACACCGCCAGCCGCACAGGATATTCTGCAAAAAATGCTCGCCGCGCAGGAGCAGTATTTCAACATGGTTCAGCATTTTTCCGGTGCTTCGGCCGATGGTCTGAATCTGTCAAAACTGGCAACCGACTGGGTCAATTACATGACCAGCAGCTATAACAATGCGCAGCAGCATTCTTTGGGCAGCCACGGCGCATTGTGGGATCTGTTCCAGGATACATGGGCGCGGACGGCTTCTTCGCTGTCACCCTTCCCGGGGGATTTTTTCCGCGGTGTCCGCCCTGAAGGCGAGACGCGCGGGCCGGGCGATATTCACGGCCATCTGAGCCAGTTTCTGGCGACGCCGTCTGTCGGCTACAGCCGCGAAACACAAGGGCAATATCAAAAGCTTTCAAGCTTGTGGCTGGATTATCAGCGAAGCATGTTCGCCTATAATGCACAGATTGCAAAGGTCAATCAGGATGCGTTGAAGCTGTTCCAGCAAAAAATCTCGGAGCTTGCGGATATCGGCCCTGTTAAAGACGGTGCGGATGCAGTTAAGAAAACGGCGAAAAAGGCACTGACGACCGTGAAGGATATCTATGACCTTTGGGTTGATGCCTGCGAGGAGGTTTATGCCGATTTCGCAATGTCGGATGAATACACCACGCTGTACGGCAATCTGGTCAATGCGCTGATGGCGCTGAAAAAGCAGATGGCGGTTGTGTCTGACGAGATGTTCGAAGCCATGAATATGCCAACCCATAAAGAGGTCAACACGCTGCACAAGCGTGTGCATGAAGCGCGCCGCGAACACCGCCGCATGCAGGACAAGCTGGAGGATCTGGAAGATCTGCGCAGCGAGCTGGGCGCGTTAAAAGAACTGAAAGCCGCACTGAAAGAGGTGGACAGCTTGCGCAAGGAAGTCGGCGCATTGAAAGATGAAGTCAAGGCGTTGAAAGCGCCTGCGAAAACAGACACGACTGGGAAAAAGGGGAAATAAGCCATGATGTCATCGCAATTCCGTCCCGATAAAATCGCGGAAGAAGTCATTCGCTTTAACAGCAAACTTGCTGTCGGGCTTAAAAATCTGATGGACCTTGAAGAAATTCCGACGGGTGTGACCGAAAAAGAGGCGGTCTATGCCGAGGACAAGCTGATCCTTTATCATTTCAAACCGCATGTGAAGGCGAAAAAGGTCAATAAAACGCCGGTTTTGATCGTCTATGCGCTGGTCAACCGCCCTTATATGACGGATCTGAACGAAAAAATCTCTTTCGTGCGCGGTTTGATCGAAAGCGGGCAGGAAGTTTATCTGATCGATTGGGGCTATCCCGACCGTGCCGATAAATTCACGACGCTGGATGATTACATCAATGGCTATATCGACCGCTGCGTCAATACGCTGCGCCGCCGTCACAAAGTCGATAATGTCAATATTCTCGGTATCTGTCAGGGTGGCGCGTTCAGCCTGTGCTACGCATCCTTGCATCCGGAAAAGGTCAAGAACCTGATCACGATGGTGACGCCGGTTGATTACCACACCAAGGAAAACATGCTGAGCAAATGGATTCAGAAGGTCGATGTTGATCTTCTGGTCGACACGCTGGGTAATATTCCGGGTGATTACCTGAACTGGACATTTCTGACGCTGAAACCTTACCGTTTGATGGCGCAGAAATATGTCGATATGGTCAATATCCTTGATAATCCGCAATATTTGAACAATTTCATGCGGATGGAAAAATGGATTTATGACAGCCCCGATCAGGCCGGTGAAGCCTATCGCCAGTTTATTAAAGACTTTTACCAGCAAAATCTGCTGATCAAAGGCAAGGTGGACATCGGCGGACAGACGGTTGATCTGAAAAACGTCAAAATGCCGGTTCTGAATATTTTTGCCGAGGATGACCATCTGGTTCCGCCCAGCGCCTCGAAACCGCTTGGTAAATATGTCGGTACCAAAGATTATACCGAGCTGTCCTTTAAGGGCGGCCATATCGGAATTTATGTCAGCAGTGCCGCGCGCAGCCTTGTACCGCCGTCTGTTGGCGAATGGCTGAATAAACGCTCCTAGAGCTGTCATCGTTCAGTATGGGCGTTGTTGCTTCGTCGCTCATGTACTACTGTGGCGTACACATCGCTTCTTGCGCCTAGCCCATCTTGAACGCCGTACGCTCCGGATTTGTAAGATTTCTCATGCAGCAAGCCGCGCCGTTAAAAGCGCGGCTTGCGATTTTCTGCCGTCTCGCGTAGCATAAAAGATAAGAAGCGGTATGACGGGAGACAAGCCGTGTTACAGAAGAATTCCATGACAGTAAAGATCGCTGCTGCGGGCATTTGCCTGTTGCTGTCCGGCTGTGCCACAGATCAGGTGCCGCCGCCTGAATTGACAGCGGAAGCGCAGCCTGCGGCACCGAAAACATCTATGCAGGTTCTGCGTGACTGGGCGCCTGCGGCCGGATTGCAGACCGAAGAGCTGTTCACAGAGCCCGGTGGTAGTAAAAGCGCAAGGATAAAGAGATTGGAAGAGGCCACGCAGCAAAGCCGCACGGATACCGATACGCTGGCGCTGGCGGTTACCAATTTATCAAGCGGACAGTCTGATCTGCGGAGCCGCGTCGAGCGCTTGGAAAAGCTGACAGGCGGACTGGAGGCGCAGCAACGTGCCGAACAGGCCGCGGCAGAGGAGGCTGCGAAATATGCCGCGCTGGTTTCCGCCTTTAATATTCAGGAGCGTCCGGCGGCAACACAGATTGTTCTGGATTTGACCGGCAAGACCAATGCGGCGGCGGAATTGTCAAAAGATGGTAAAATGCTGAATATCAAACTGCCTGCCACGGGCTGGACGGCACCGCGCGATTGGGCGCCGGAATTTTCGCCATTGATCGCCTCCTATAAGGCTGTACCCGCCAGTGACGGGCAGGCTGTGAATGTGGCGTTGAATTTTCCGGCCAAGATTCTAAAACAGGAATTGCTGCCGCCATCCAATGGGGCGGGCTGGAAACTTTCTATTGATTTACAAAGCTCTAAAGTTCATTTCTTAAAGATGAAATAAGCACGTGCCCGTGTTTTACGGATGCATCGCGGCCGCGACGCGGGTGACGTAATTGTCGCGGTTTTCTTGAAAATTCGGCGGGTAGGATGCGCCGGGGAACGGGTCAACAGGTTTGATCAGATCGATGACCTGTTCAGGCCGCCCCGTGCGCTTCAGGGCATTGGTCAGCGCGTAGATCGCCATTTTTGAAAACTCGTTTTGCTTATCCTCATAGGTGACGTAATGCGGCAGTTCGTGATGACTGCGCAGCAGCATCCAGCGCGGATAGAAGGTTTTGATTTTTTCCTGTACCCAGTTGCCGCTTTTTTCACGCTTCCATTCATGCATATCCGCCGGGACGGGGGCGCTGACATGTAGGCTGGTTTCCGACAGCGGTTTGACTTTCAGCTTTTTGGCGTGGAAGTTAAAGATCTTGGTCAGCGGTTTGGTAAAGGTCAGACAATCTTTGCCGCGGATGATATGGTCATTATCTGCCGCCAGATATAGCGTTGTAAAACGGTCGGTTTCCTTTTTTGGCTGGGAAATACTGCCTGCGCTGATCAGGACGATGTCATGCAGCAGCTCCTTGGCGGTTTTTTCGTCATAGCCGATCGCCGTCATTCCTTGCAGCGTAGCGTTATAAACCTCTTGCACGAAGGCGCTTCCGGAACTGTAGCCGAACAGGGTCAGATTCTTCAGATTGGCTTTCACTTGCGCGGCGGGCAGGGGTGTGCCGCCGGTGATGCGGAATTTTTTGTCGCAGCTGACATCTGCTCCCAGCAGCGGCATCAAAATATGCGCGGCAGCCTTACGTGCGCCTTTGGAGGCAAAACTTTGCGGACGAATATGATAGGCGATGACATTAAACATGTCTTTTAAGCCTTTGTATGACCAGGATAAAATATTGACAGGTTTTTCTGTGCGACCTTCCATGCCAAGCATTTCTTCAATCCGTTTGATCGCACCGGCGATATGGCGTTTATTTCGGTTGATGGTGGTGCAACCGGAAAAGAATACCACGGTCGGTGCAGTAATGCGCAGATTGTCCAAAGAAATTTCGGACAGATCGCTTTGTCTTGTGTCGGGATTATATTGTCGCTGCCACAATTTGGCCATGGGAGACTCGCTCGAAATCGCTCTATAATTTTCGATATGAGTTATACATATTTTGAGCAAAAAGGCAAGCCGGATTTATGCGGATGAAGTTTATTGCAATGAAGGCAATCAGGATTTTCGGATCAGATTGCTGAGCGTTCCGGCGCTGCGGCTGCCCGGGAAAATAACATTTTCAATGGTGGAGAGCGGAATGCCGAGATGATCACGCAAAACGGATTTGAACAGGGCGCGCATATCGGTGGTCGGCATCAAATCGCGGTTTTGATACAGGCTGTTTTTATCCAGCCCCTTCCAATCGGCGTAAATTTGTCCGCCATTGACGGCGCCGCCCATCAGGAACGCAGCGCTTGCCGTGCCGTGATCAGTACCTCCTGTGCCGTTTTCATGTACGGTGCGCCCGAATTCCGTCACGACCAGAACGGCAGTTTTATCCCAGATTGGCGCGAGGTTTTTGGTAAATGCTTCAACACCTTGCGCAAAGCCTTTGAGGTTATTGGCAAGGCTGCCGCCAGCGGTGCCCTGCCGCGCATGACTGTCCCAGCCGCCGACATCCACCGTGGCAATTCGTGCGCCGTTTTTATCCTGCAACAGTTTTGAGGCTGCCGCCGCAAGCACGCCTGCCGCATTGCCGCGGTTGATGTTTTTCATGCGCTCTTTCTGCATGCCGGACAGTGCTTCATCGGCGATTTCATGGATGGCGAGCCCCTGCGCCAGCGCGTTGTGGAACAGCGCATCATTATCATAGATGCGTTCAAGCTGATCCAGAAGTTCGGAATCCGGCATTTTGCTGCGTGACGGTGCCCATGATGCGACAGGTTCTTGGCCGTAAAGGATCAGCGGGACATTTTGTCCGATGGCAAGGCCTTTGACGCGGTCGGCGCGGTCATCAGGGACGCTGGCGAGTGTGCGGTTCAGCCAACCGCTTGTCGCGCCGTTCGGACGGTCGGTACCGTTTTCCAGTAAATTCTGTCCGTCGAAATGTGATCTTTCGCGATAGGGGCTGGCAATGCCGTGGAAGACCGTCAGTTCCTTTTTCTTATACAGCGCATGCAATGGCGCAAGTTCAGGATGCAGGGCAAAAAATCCGTCCAGTGGCAGGCCATCCGTCAATGCCAGCTTGCCGCGTGCTGTGGCATAGTTTTTATCGCCCAGCGGCGGTACGGCGGCAAGCCCGTCCATGCCGCCGCGCAACAGCACGACAATCAGCCGTTTATCCGTCGGCAGTGCGGCGATCGCCAGACCGGGGAAAGCGGTCATGGTTGCGGCACCGGCAAGGCCTGTTGCGGCAGTATACAGAAATTTGCGGCGATCCATTTTTGTCATCGCTTATCTCCTCTGGAATTCCGGGCTGGCGAGAAGCAAGGTCAGCGCATCATTTTTGCTGGGCGCGCGGGCAACCGCGAAACGGGTTTCTGGCGAGGCGGCTTCACCGAGTAACAGTGCCGTCAGCGCCTCGATATCCGTATCGCGCTGCATTTTGGCGGCGACAAGGCGACACCAGTCGATACGGCGGATCATGGCTTCGGGGCTGATCCAGTGTTCCGCGCGTTCCGGCCATCCGGCGGGAGAAGGCGCAGAAAAGGGAACATGTCCCAGATGTTTCAATGTTGCGGCAATCAGGGCGGGTTTCAATTTCACATCGCCGCCAAAGCCGCGCATCGTGGCGATCACCAGCTCATGCGGGGTTTTGACTTTTGTTGCGGGCAGTTTCCATGCGTCAGGCAATGCGATCAGCGTTTTGGTCAGAATGGTTAGATCTCCGCCGCTGCGCAGATAGGCTCTTTCCAGTTTTTTGATCGCATTTTCCGGCGGCGTATCGCTGATGAAATGCTGCGCCATTTTGCGGGCAAGAAAACGCGCCGTGGAAGGGTGTGCGCAAATATCCAGCACGGCCTGCCGCACTTCGTTTTCGCCGCTGTCCGGATAGGTTTTGCCCAGCAGGGTTTTTGATCCCGGCTCATGCATCAGTTTGACAAAATGGAAAGCGCCGACATCCTTGCCTTGCAGGCCTTTCTTGATATTCACCGTCCATCCCGTCAGCATTTTTGCCATTTCCTGCACATCCTGCTGGGTATAGCCACCATCGACACCCAGTGTGTGCAGTTCCAGCAATTCACGTGCAAGATTTTCATTCAGACCTTTTTTACCGCGTTTGCCAGCAGGAGAGTGTGGCCCAATGGAACGAACATTGTCCAGATAAAGTAGCATGGCGGGATGACGCAAGACCGCCAGCACCATATCTGAAAATTTTCCGAGAATATGGGGGCGGATGGCCTCGCGCTCATAGGCGCCGACCAGCCCGATGACTTCCTTGCGGGTGACGGATACGGTGAAATGATTGCTCCAGAAATGGACAAGTCGTTCGATAAAGGGTGTGTCCGTTGTGGCGGCATAGCTGAGCCGCGTGCTGATTTCTCCGGTCAGATCCGTGACCAGATTTTTCAGCATTGCCTTGATGGCTTTCTGGCTTTCTTCCGGATCGGCACCTTTTTTGTTTTTGGCATCGCGCAGCTGTTTCAGTTTGCCCAGCGCGTTTTCCGCGATATAAGCGGTACTCGGCAAATCCTGAAATGCGGCGGGGGCGGGATTGAAATTCCGCATTTGTCCCAGCAGCCAGTTTTGCGGGTTGGTGCCGATATGTGCGACATCGCTTTCATTCGGGCCGAGGCCGAAACGGTGCATGGCGATATAGGCGCTGTTCGAGATCATTTTTTCCGTCCGCATTTGGTTGCATTAATAGTTATACGTCCGCGAACGTCAAAATCCTGCGAAAAAATCCCTTTTTATTTGCCGTTTTTACTTTTCAGGGGCGGCAAAGTTCTTCGGCAGGTCAAGCCAGCAATGGTAGTAATCCTTCTGCAAGGTGTGCAGTGACAGTGCATGCTGGGTCGGTGCCATAATGAAGCGGCTTTCAAACATAAAGGCCAGCGTGTCTTCCATATAGTCGGGTTTCAGCTCGGCTTCGCTGGCAGTTTTGAAGGATTTGGCATCGGGGCCGTGTGCGGACATGCAGTTATGCAGGCTGACACTGCCGGGAGAAAAGCCTTTTTCATCCTTGCCGCTTTTTGCATCATATTCGCCTTTGATCAGCCCCATGAACTCGCTCATCACATTGCGGTGATAGTAGGGCGGGCGGAAAGTATGGTCGGCGACATTCCAGCGGCGCGGGAAAATGACGAAATCGATATTGGCAAGGCCGCGGCGCTCGGACGGCGAGGTCAGTACTGTGAAAATTGACGGATCGCAATGGTCATAGCTGACCGTATTGATGGTCATGAATTTCGCCAGATCATATTTATAAGGCGCGTAATTGCCGTGCCATGCCACAACATCCAGCGGGGAATGGCGCGTATAGGCGCTCCACAGATTTCCGCCGAATTTCGTAATCAGTTCGAATTCGCCTTCGACATCTTCATAAGCGGCAACCGGCGTTTCAAAATCGCGCGGATTGGCCAGACCATTGGCACCGATCGGCCCCAGATCGGGCAGGATGAAGGGCGCGCCGTAATTTTCGCAGATATAGCCGCGCGAGGTTTTGTCAGGAAGATCGACGGTGAATTTGATACCGCGCGGAATAACGGCAAGCTCGCCGGGTTCAATGCCCAGCACGCCCATTTCCGTGCGCAGCGTCAGCCCGCCTTCTTGTGGCAGGATCAGCATTTCGCCGTCGGAATTGTAGAAATAGCGTTTTTTCATCGGGCGGTTGGCGATGTAGATATGGGCCGCAAGTCCGGCCCATGAGAAACTGTCGCCGCCGCCGGCCATGGTGATGATACCGTCAATGAAATCGGTGCCGACCGTTGGAATTCGCGCAGGCGACCAACGCAGCTGGTTCGGCGTGACATCTTCGGTGTTAAAAGGCGTGCTGCCCCATGTCATGCGGGACGGATCCATCGGGACAAAGGGACGGTGCATAACGGAGGGGCGGATACGGTACAGCCAGCTGCGCTGGTTTTCCGCGCGCGGCATTGTAAAGGCGCTGCCGCTCAGCTGTTCGGCGTAAAGCCCGTAAGGCGGCTTTTGCGGGGAGTTCTGCCCCACCGGCAGGGCGCCTGCTTCCGCCTCTGTTGCAAATTCGTTCCCGAAACCCGTCATATATTCGAATGTCATGAATGCCTCTCCCGCATAAGAAATGAATAAGCAAAATTATACGCATTTGCTGCGGCAAGTAAAGCCGCGAGACATCATGGAAGAAAAAGCTTTGAGGGAAGGGTTAACGCTTGAAAATATTGCTGCGCGGGCGGTTATTGCGGTTTATGGCGGCGCGCGGAGCGTTTTCTTCTTCACGGTCAAAGGAAGTGTTGCGGATAATCTCGCGGATGGCACCGATTTTTTGCAGTTCCTCGGCAAGGCGTTCGCTGCATTCGACATACATGACCGGCGCGCCGGGAATGAT
>SBHI01000104.1 GCA_006226225.1 Alphaproteobacteria bacterium | reverse complement strand
ATAAAAACTGCTATTTCCATCAATATATGGGTGTGCAGGCGACCTATAAGGTCGGCGACACCGTACAAGTGCAATATGACCCCAATGCCAAAGATTTCTGCGGTACGGCGCGGATTGTGGAATAAGGCAGCCGTTTTTTAAAGAGTGTTGCCTGACTGCGCAGACGCCGCACGCCCCAGCTTTACAGATTTTTTGATATTATGCGGAAAGACAGCGCACAGCTTTTGCTGCAATGACTCTGTGCATTCGATGACCAGCCATGCCCGGCCGGGCTGCGGTATCGTCGCGACAGAGGATCTTTGAAAGGAATCCGTCAATCCGCTTTTGATAATCCAGTCAGTGGTTTTCACCATCATTGTGCTGGCGTAGAGGTCGCGTCTTTCCTGATCGCGCAGCAGGGCATCGCTTGTTGACTCATCATTCAGCACAACAAATTGCTGCGGTTGCGGGGGAACATTCAGCTCCAGTAAATACTCATTCATTCTCTTCATCGTCATAATCTGCCCCCGCTTCAGCGTTTTCCCATCCCAATTGGATGACAAACAATACATCAGGGCAATTAATATGTCAACTCTACAGTAGAAAGGCAATATTTAACAGTCTAATAAGTGAATCTCCATGTGAGTCATTTTGAATATTTCCTGCGTTTAAAGATTCCGCGCTTATAACCCGATAAGGGCTGCCCCCTCCTTGTTGCATTTGTATATGGCGAAATGATTGGGAAGGCAATATAATCGCCAATATGTGCGGACGATACAGTCAAAATTCCCCGATTGAAAAACTGCGTGACGTTTTCGGCGTGACGGAGCGGTTTAACTTTCCGCCCAGTTACAATATCGCGCCGACGCAATATGCGCCGATTGTGCGTTTTTCCAAAAGCAAAGACAGGGGTGAGCTGACCCTGATGCGCTGGGGGTTAATCCCCTTTTGGGCCAAGGATATCACCATCGGCAATAAGTTGATCAATGCCCGTGCGGAAACGCTGGCGGAAAAACCGTCCTTTCGCGGTGCGTTGAAATACCGCCGCTGCATCATTCCCGCAGACGGGTTTTATGAATGGCAAAAACAGGAAACCGGCAAACAGCCCTTCAATATCCGCCGCAAAAACTGTGAACCTATGGGTTTCGCCGGATTGTGGGAAGAATGGGGCGAAGACAGACTGCAAAGCTTCACAATCATCACCACCGCCGCCAATAATACCATCAAAGCGCTGCATGACCGCATGCCGGTTATTCTGCCGCCGGATGATTATGCGGCATGGCTGGAGAAAGGCGACACCGCATTGCTGACACCCTGCCCTGATGACTGGCTGGAAACTTATCCCGTCAACAAACGCGTCAACAGCCCGGCGAATAATGATGCCAGTTTGCTGGATCCCCTCCCGCAGGCAAATTGACAAATTTTAATAATTATGTTAATTTATGCCGCAATCAACGACCATGGCGAGAGGGATAAATCATGGGACAAATCAGACAAAAATTCAGCAAAGCGATGCTGGCCATTGACCCGGAAAGCAAAGCAGGTGCTGCGGTTGCCGCGACATTTGTCGGACTCTTCTCCATTGTTCCGGGAATCATAATTTCCGAAACTCTGCCGATGGATGATACGGTCAAGCCGGGAGCAGAAGCCGCCCTGCATGACTACGATGCCGCCCTTGATATTTTATCTTCATATGGCGAGAAAAATACCGGATTGAACACCCCCACAGGCTTAAAGGAAATTCTGGTCTATGGCGGGGAAGATGTCACGGAAAGCGCCGCCAACGCCAAAGAATCCGAAGAGTTCCTGCATTTAAGTCACCGTTTCGGGGAATCCGTCATCGTTGATCAGCGCCTGAGCGAAAAACAGAAATATGATCTGGTACAGGAATTTGAAAGCCGTATCGGTGAATTTGAATCCTTTACCGGCCTTAACGAGCCGGATTATGCCGATCTGGATGAGATGAGTGCCCGCGTGTTGCATCAGGTTGATGACCGCACCACCGCACGCGATATCATCCGCCTGTCCAATGAGAAACCCGGTGACAGGCAGACTATCCTCAATACTGTGGGGCTGGGCTTTGCAGGCACTTTCCTGTTTTTGATGTTAATCGGCGCAGGCCGCAACAATCTGAAGCGCTGGGCGGGTGAAAAACCGCAACCGAAACTGCCGCATTAACGCCGCCCTCGGCCACAGCATGACATGATTATTTTTTAAAATGCTGTTTTGGCGCAGCCGATTTGCGTGGCTGTGTCTGATGGGAAGATTGTATCAAATCATCCGCTGCCTGCCGCTGTTCCGGTGTTCCGACCAGAATATCCGTGTTTCGCGCCTGCAAAGACGCAGAAAAGGATTGCGGCAGCTGTTCCGCGATACCTGCCAGCTGTGCCGCTTGTTCCAGCATTTCCGCATGGCCTTTAATGCCGAACACATCCGCATCCGTTAGGTCAGAAAATTTGACCCAGCCCGCATTTGTGGCATCATCCCCCGCCTGCACATCACATAAATGCGCATTCCGCACAACCGGCACCATTGCCGTTGTCGACATGGCAATGACATCACCGTTTTTGACACCATCCGCACGATCCGGCCCGCCCCAGACGCGCACATCGCCCGCAACCGGACGGCGGTCTATCTGATAGGAGGACACAAGCGTACCTGTTTCGCCCGATGCCTCTTCCATTTCCTCACGGTCGGCAGCCTGTTGGTCGGTTTCCCCCTGATCTTTAAAACCGCCTGCCAGCGCCAGCAGGCCAAGCCCCGGATCGAGCTGGCGTATAATCAGCTTCACATAGGCATTGCCGTCATCATCAAGGCTGATGCGGATTTGATCGGCGGCTTTTTGTTCAAAGATATTCCGCCCTTTATGCTCGCCGATCTGCACCAGCGCTTCGCCCACACCTGCCTGTCCTGCGGCAAAGGCATCCTGCAGCATTTTATTGATTGTTTTCACATCTTCGCCGCCGACCATCGTATCGCCATATTGGTTGCCGGGGGAGCCGTAAACGCTCAGCGCGTTGCTTTCGTTTTTAAATTTGCCGCCTAAATCTGTCATCTGTTATCTCCGATAGGTAATGGATATCAAAATTATACATATATGGAGTTAAAGCTTCGCTAACACGCTGGCGGGATTAAAGCTAAAAGCGGAAAACACTGCCGATACGCAAAGACTTTTCGGTATAGCTTTGTTTTTCGGTATAGCCTGCCCCCCAGATTGAAGAGGTATCGAGGGTTTTGCTGCCGTAATCGGCATATCTGCCCTCTATGACGACGGAAATTTTCGGGGTTATCCGATGCTCCGCCCCGAAACCTGCGACCCAGCCGGACTGCCATTCGGATAAGGTTAAAGCTCCCGGCAGTGCCGTATCGATATATGTTCTGTCAATTTTCGCAGCGGCAATGCCGCCGCTTACAAATGCCATGCTTTGCCGATCGTTGAAAAGATATCCCGCGCGGGCGCGCAATGAAGCCGCCTGTCGCAAGGAGGCTTTGACCGGATATGTCGGATCCGGCACGCCGTTAAAAAGATATACCGCGCTGTCATTCCCCTTGCGAAGCTCGAAATCAGCCTCAACGCCTAAAACAACATTACGCGCCTGAAGGATGTTGTAACCGCCAACGAGCGAGACCAGAGCGCTGTTCGGGTCTGTTTCCGTCGTCCATCCGCTTGCCACGCCGCCCAATAATTCATTGTCTTTATCTTTTCCTCTGACATAACCAACCGTGAAGCCGATATAGGGGCCAAGAAAATCGTTGTCGCCGGAAAAGGCGGTCGATATATCATCTCTTTGCCTTACCACAGAGGCAGGCGCTCCGCGAAAGGCGGGAATAACGCGTTCCGCCCTGTCGCCCCAAACTTTGTCGCGGTGCCAGCGGGAGTTGACGGCGGCAGCGAATAACGCCGCCGACACTTTTTCAAGATCAATGACAATTCTATTGGCCTGCCCTTCGCCCTGCCCCTTCAGCATAAAGCCTGCTTTCACATGCAGATAACCGTCAAAGGCGAATACAAGGCGTCCGTCTTCGGCGGAGAAATTGCCGTCTGCAAAAGGCAGGAAGGGTGGCGCGGTTTTTATGCGGGGCAAACCACTATCAGGCAAGCTGGCCGCAGGAATGGTGACAACAAGACGGTGCGGCTCATCAGCGATATGGAACTGAAAATCCACATCGCGATCCGTTTCAATGACAATGCGGTAGACTTGAGGCTCCGGCTGCCCGAAACGGATATTTGTGATTTCCTGCGCAAATGCCGGATTTGAAAACAAACATATCAGCGCCAGAAAGGCGGGAATAAAAAGCCTGTAATATGTGATCGGCTTATAGAGCATTTGCTTTTTTTAAATTATTTTAAGAAAACGAGAGACAGGCACAGAAAGCGCCCATTCTCATGATAATAAGAATATATGAAAAAAATTTTAATGGACTATGAAAACGCGGCGCCAGTTATGCGCGGGGAAATAACAGGAAAAATGGGGCGACTGACGGGGTTTGAACCCGCGACATCTCGGACCACAACCGAGTGCTCTACCGCTGAGCTACAGCCGCCGCAAAAAGAAGTCTATTCTATAAACCGAAATACCCTGCAAGGTCAAGCGGAACATGCCGAAAAATTCAGCCGACCGCTATCCGTACAAGGTCAGGCCGCATCTTCGCTCTTCCATTTGATGGAACAGCCCATTGAGGCCGTCTGGTGTTCCGGCCCCTGCCCCGTTGCGGCAATTTTCAGCATGCCGTCCAACAGCTCGCGCTTTGTATCCGCCGTTGCCGCGCGGGAAGGCGTAACATCATCCAGACGTCCGCGGTAATGCAGCTTCATATCCTTGTTAAAGCCGAAAAAGTCAGGTGTGCAGACCGCATGATAGGCATGGGCGACATCCTGCTTTTCGTCAATGACGTAAGGAAAGGTAAAGCCGTTCTCCTTGGCAAAGATCTGCATATTCTCGAAACTGTCATCAGGGTAATTCGCCGTATCATTCGGCATAATCGCAATGACGCCGATGCCGTTTTTCTGCAAATCCTTCGCATCCTGCACCAGCTGGGTGATGATGGCCTTCACATAGGGGCAGTGATTGCAGATGAACATGACCAATGTGCCTTTTTCACCCTTCACGTCATCCAGCGTATAGGTTTTGCCGTCAACGCCTTTCAGGGAAAAATCAGGAGCGGTAAAAGAGGTGTCGCAAAGCGGTGTGTGTGTAAGAGCCATGAGCATTTTTCCTTTTCTTCTTATTTTTGCTGCGGTCAGTCTACCCCATTGCGTGCGGAAATACCAGCTTGACAAGCCGCCGCAGCGACTTACTATAGATAGTTAAATTAATAAGGAAAACGCGCATGGATTTCAAACACGGCCTGACAGCTTTGCCCGAAGAATTGCAGGAAAAACTTGCAAAAATCCCCTCATGGAAGGAATTCGGACAAAAAAACAAAGACTGGAACCAGGATTTGCTGGACAGGCTGTTTGAAGATGTCCGCCGCGAGCTGAACGAGGAAGAACAGACAACCTTCTACCGCTGTCTGCTGCAAAGCGTCGCCTTTGCCACCAAAAACGTGCTGGAACCTTATATCGAGGCGATGAAACCCGCCATCGATGCCGGATTGACCAAAAACGCCAATGACATCTTCAAGCCAGGCACAAAAGCCGGTGTTGAAATGGCGAAAATGGTGATCCAGACCAATCAGGTCATTCTGCTGTTGTGCAATATTTACGAGGCACAGGTCGGCAACGGTGAAATGCCGATTGAAGAGCTGAATGACGCCATTTTGGACCTTGCCGAAATGACCGGCACCCGCGACCATTTCAAACGCGCCGAGATTGTTTATAACAGCTGCAAGAAAATCTCGGAAAGCCCCGATCTGTACCCCGCCGCTCCCAAGAAAAAGCAGGGCGGCAGCGGTTTCAAACGCTAAAATATTTCCATTTTTCCGCAAACCGCTTTAAAATGGCGGATAAGAGGCGTGTTAACAGACCCAAGAAACGAATACGAATAGAATGGCACAGTTTTTCAGTCTTTACGGGCGCTGGTATCCGGGACAAAAAGTCACCTTTAACAAACATGAGCTCAGCCAGATCCTGTCCATTTACGGGCTGCGCGTGCAGCGGGGCGAATGGCGCGATTATGCGCTGGATTCCACCTATGACACCGCCATGTTTTCCATCTTTCGCAGCAGCAATGAAAAACCCGCCTTTGTCGTTGCCAAAACCGTTCCGCGCAATCACAAGAAACAGGCAAAATTCTCCGTATCCTCCGAGAACAAAACCCTGATCCAGAGCAACAGTCTGATGGAGGCCCTGACCGTCTTCCATGAAAAGGATAAAGAAAAAAAGAAATGAGCAAAACATTCCGCCCTTTTCTGTTCTTGTTGATTGCGGCCCTGCTGTGCCTGCCCGCGCAGGCTTTTGCCGCAGATAAAACCTATAAAAAACCGACGAAAATTCCGGTTTATCCCGACCCCGTTTACAAACCGCTTTATGAAGATGCCGAGCATCCGCTTGCCGTACTGATTGCCATGGCCGACGAGGACGGCGACGCCCGCGCGCAATTCATTCTGGGCGATCTGTACAGCAAGGGCAAAGGCGGCTTTGCCAAAGACTTAAAGGAGGCCGCACGCTGGTTCGA
>SBHI01000049.1 GCA_006226225.1 Alphaproteobacteria bacterium | reverse complement strand
GTATCCGTTCCGGTTGCGCCCATTGCGATACGTGCGGAGACTGCTGCGGAGGAACCGCCTGACGAACCACCCGGAACAAGGTCGGTATCATCACCCTTGCGTTTCCACGGGCTGATGACATTGCCAAAGCCGCTGGTCACATTGGCAGAGCCCATCGCGAATTCGTCCAGATTGGTCTTGCCCAGCATGACAGCGCCCTGATCGAACATATTGCGTGTGACGGTCGAGTCATATTGCGGCTTGAAGCCTTCCAGAATTTTACTGGCAGCAGTTGTTTGCACATTTTCGGTGCAGAACAGATCTTTGATTGCCACCGGAATACCGTCCAGAATACCGGCCGTGCCTTTGCTGCGGCGGGCATCGCTGGCTTTTGCCTGTTCCAGCGCCTGCTCCGGTGTTTCCACGATAAAGGCGTTAAGGCTGCGGGCTGCTTCCACAGCAGCGATATGCGCCTCGGTCAGTTCAACAGAAGTGAAATCGCCTTTCTCTAAACCGTCCAGCGCCTGTTTAATGCTCAGATCTGTAAATGCCGTCATCTCTCTTACTCCACCACTTTCGGCACAACAAAGAAGCCTTCTGAAGCTTCGGGGGCGTTGGCCAGAATTTTTTCCTGCATATCGCCGTCCGTGACCGCGTCCTCACGCATATAAAGCGACATATCGACGACAGAGGTCATCGGTTCCACACCTTCGGTATCAACATCCTGAAGCTGTTCAATCCACTGCATAATGCCGTTCAGCTCGCCTGCGAATTTGACCTTTTCTTCCTCAGTCACGCGGATGCGGGCAAGGCGGGCGATTTTTTCAACGGTTCCGGTATCAATAGACATTTGCCGTTAACCTCTCTATATAGACTTATAAGCAAAAACATCAATGCAGAGCTATAGCATGGGATTGCAATCTTTGGAAGAATTAAATGCGGCATTGCCGCGGCGGGCGCGGCTTCTTGGCATTGACCACGGCAGCAAAAATATCGGCATTGCCGTTTCCGACCCCGACCGCAATATCGCCACGCCGCTGGATACGATCCGCGTCGAAAAATTCTCGAAAGACATCGAACATTTAAAACGCGTCATGGATGAGTATCAGCCTGCCGCCCTGATTATCGGCCTGCCTGTCAATATGGACGGGACGGAAGGCCCGCGCTGCCAGTCGGTACGCGCCTTTGGACGCAACCTGATCAGCCGTGCCGATTTTTTCGGCGCAGAGCCTGTCATCGGCTTTTGGGACGAGCGTATGTCCAGCGCCGCCATTGAACGTATGCTGATTGACGAAGCCGATTTAAGTCGCAAGCGGCGCGGCGAGGTCGTAGACAAGCTGGCCGCCGCCCATATCCTGCAAGGCGCGCTGGATTATTTGAAGAATTTGAACCCGGCGTAATTGCCAAATTTAACATTATATGGTAAAGGTATTCCCATGACGAAAAAGAAAACAGCAGAAAAGAAAAAAGTAATGCTGGCCATGCAAGGCGGCGGCGCTTTCGGTGCGTTCACATGGGGCGTGCTGGATCGGCTTTTGGAAGATGAGCGTATTGAAGTCAGCGCCATCAGCGGTACCAGCGCCGGTGCGATGAATGCCGTTGCCATTGCCCATGGGCTGGCGGAAAACGGCAATACCGGTGCGCGTGACACGCTGCGCAGCCTGTGGAACAGTCTCGCCTATGACGAGGCCGTCAAGCAAATGCCCTATGTCGGCAGCGCAGGCAGCAAATCAAACCGCGCCTTGGCGAAAATGTTCAAACAGCTGATGCCCGAAACGGCGGCAGGCGACTTCATGAAAAGCCTGAAAGCTGTGACACAAGGCGCAACACTGTCTGTATTAAATGGACGCGAAGGCTTGTTTGAAGCCGCGCTGGAAAAAATCGTCGATTTCGCCGCCTTAAAAAAAGACAAAAAAGGCGTGCCGCTGTTTATCGCCGCCACTGATGTGAATGCGCATAAAGAACGGATTTTTGACCGCAGCGATATTACGCCGACAGCCGTCAAAGCCTCCTGCGCCCTGCCCGTTGTGATCGGCGAGGTGGAAATCGACGGACGCAAATATCTGGACGGCGGTTATACCGCCAACCCCGCAATCGCTCCTTTGAAAGAATGCGACAGCAATGATCTGCTGATTATCCAGACCATCGAAATGCATGAGCGCGACGGGTTGGCGGTGATGAATTCCAGTATTGACCGTGTCATGGAATTTACCAATAACGCTTCGCTGCGCCGCGACCTTGAGGATATCGACCGCGACAACAAGCTGGTTGCCAAAGATCCCGAAGCCGCCGCTGCGCTGGGTTTAAAAGAAATTCACACCCATGTCGTTAAAATCGGCAAGGAGCTGAAAGCCGAGCATATGCTGTGCTTTGACCGCGACCATCTGGACGAGCTGTTCGATGCCGGACGTCAGGCCGCCGATGAGTGGCTGGCGCAGAATTTCGACAATCTCGGCAAAAAGAGTACCTTCACGCGTGAACGTGCGATGCCGCCCTCCATGACCCAAAAGCGGCGCGGCAATACACCGAAATAACCACATAGGCCGAAATGCCATAACTCTTGCCCGCAGGCCTTGTTCCTGCTAAGGTGCGGTGCATTTTTATCTTTCCAACGGAGAAACACAAACAATGGCTGAATTGATACAGGGTGAAACAGGTGAATGGGAAGTTGTCATGGGTCTTGAGATCCATGCGCAGGTGACCGCCAAATCAAAACTGTTTTCGGGCGCGGCGACGGAATTCGGCGCGGCACCGAATTCACAGGTCAGCCTTGTTGATGCGGCCATGCCCGGCATGCTGCCCGTCATTAATAAATACTGTGTTGAACAGGCCGTAAAAACCGGTCTGGGACTGAATGCGAAAATCAACAAACATTCGGTTTTCGAGCGTAAGAACTATTTCTATGCCGATCTGCCGCAGGGCTACCAGATTTCACAATATGAAATTCCGATTGTCGGCGAAGGTGCGATTGAAATCGATCTGGCCGATGGCACGACGAAAATGATCGGGATCGAGCGTCTGCATCTGGAGCAGGATGCCGGTAAATCCCTGCATGACCAGCATCCGAGCAAAAGCTTTGTCGATCTGAACCGCAGCGGTAACGCCTTGATGGAAATCGTCTCCCGCCCTGATCTGCGTTCGGGCGAGGAAGTCGCGGCCTATGTCACGAAAATCCGTTCCATCCTGCGTTACCTTGAAACCTGTGACGGCAATATGGATGAAGGATCGATGCGTTGCGATGTCAACCTGTCCGTCCGCCGCCCCGGCGAGGAATTCGGCACACGTTGCGAGATCAAGAACATGAACTCGATCCGCTTTATCCAGCAGGCCATCGACTATGAAGCACAGCGCCAGATCGAGCTGATTGAAGGCGGGCACAAAATCCAGCAGGAAACGCGCCTGTTTGATGTGGCGAAGGGGATTACCCGTTCCATGCGTTCGAAAGAAGATGCGCATGATTACCGCTATTTCCCCGACCCCGATCTGCTGCCGCTGATTGTCGAGCAAAGCCTGATTGACAGCATCAATGACAATATGCCGGAACTCCCCGACGCGAAAAAGCGCCGCTATATGGGTGATTACGGCATGAGTTCCTATGATGCGGGCGTACTGGTCGCGGAAAAAAGCCGCGCGGAATTCTTTGAGCAAGTCGCCGCAGGGCGTGATCCGAAACTGGCCGTCACATGGCTGACGACCGAGCTGATGGGCGCGCTGAACAAGGCGGAAAAAACGCTGGAGGAAAGTCCGGTTACAGCCGCACAGCTGGGCGGATTGATCGAATTGATCAGTGACAACACCATTTCCGGCCGGATTGCAAAGGACGTCTTTGCCGAAATGTTTGAGACCGGCAAAGATGCCGCTGTGATTGTGGAAGAAAAAGGCCTGAAACAGGTCACCGATACCGGCGCAATCGAAGCCGTGATTGACGAGGTGTTGAGCGCCAATGCCGACAAAGTTGAGCAATATAAAGGCGGCAAGGACAAGCTGTTCGGTTTCTTTGTCGGACAGGTCATGCAAAAAACGCAAGGCAAGGCCAATCCCGCAATGGTTAACCAGATTTTGAAAGACAAACTAAGTTAAAAACAACAATAACAATATTAAGAGAGATTATGAGTAAATTTATCGCCTTTGACGTTGACGGAACCATTCTGAATTCCTGGCCGATTTTCGAGCAGGAAATGGTGAAATATTCAACGGAACAGAATATGCCGCAGCCCTGCCTTGACAGCATCCGCCACGGCTATGCCTTTCCGCATGAAGTCGATTTCAAATGGGGGCTGGAGCTGCACGAGCAGAAGCCGCATCTGCATAATGTCTACCGCCGTGTTGATGAACACGTCGCCGGTATTATTCCGCCGATGTATGACGGCGCGCTGGAGTTTTTGAAAGAGCTGAAAAAGCGCGGCTATACGCTGGGTATCGTGACTTCGAAACCCTCCGATCCGATGGCCGCCGTGATGAAACATTATGATATGGGGCCGATTTTCTGCGGTGTCCGTACGTCATGCGATGTCAAACGCCGGAACGAGCGTGAAAAACCCGCACCTGACCAGCTTTTGAGCCTTGCCAAAGAACTGTCTTTTACACCGGAACAAACGGTGATGATCGGCGACACCACGATGGATATCGAAATGGGACTTGCCGCAGGCGCGCATACAATCGGCGTAACCTGGGGCAATCACTGTGCCAACCGCCTGGCAGAAGCCGGTGCCCACAAGATTGCCAGCCACGATTATGATGAAGTGCTGGCGCATATTCTTGAGCTGTCTTAAAAAAACATATCCATGCCTGTTTCCATTCCGCAAGCTCCCGTCATTATTCTGATCGGCCCGCAAATGGGCGAGAATATCGGCGCAGCGGCACGCGCTATGATGAATTGCGGCATGACGGAAATGCGCATCGTTGCCCCGCGCGACGGCTGGCCGAATGAGGCCGCCACCGCGATGAGCGCCGGTGCGGAAAGCATTCTTGAAAATGCCGTCATTTATGACACCACGGATGAAGCCGTCAGTGATTTACAATTCATTCTGGCGACCACGGCACGCAGCCGCGACATGATCAAACCGGTTTTTACCCCCGAAGGCGGCGCAACGGAATGCATCAGCCGCACACAAAAGGGGCAAAAATGCGGCATCCTGTTCGGGCCGGAACGTTCGGGACTGGTGAATGAAGATGTCGCCCGCGCCGATGCCGTGCTAAATATTCCGGTCAATCCTGAATTTTCTTCCCTGAATCTGGCGCAAGCCGTTTTGCTGCTGGGATATTGCTGGTATGGGCGCGCCACAGACCCCGACCGTCCGGAAAAACAATTACAACAGGGCGACACCCTCCCTGCCACCAAGGAAGAGCTGCAGCATATGCTGACGCATCTGGAAGACGAACTGGCGGCCAGCGGCTTTTTCAAAACCGCAGACCGCCGCCCCAAAACCGTGCGCAGCCTGCAAAATATGTTCGGCCGCATGGATCTGACCGCACAGGAAATCATGACCCTGCACGGCATTATCAGTACGCTGTCAGGCCGCAAAAGCTGGAAATAACGGTTTAACCGAACTTTAATTCTTTACTGATATCTTGATAGAAGGGACAGGGGTGTTTCTCAACATCATGATATTTATCAATATTTCAAAGATTTTCGAAGGATATTAGTAGAGTGAGCGAAACGGCAGAAAACACCGCACCGCGCAAAAGGCGTAAAGCCGGAGTAATGGCGCGTCTGCGCCGCAGCATGACCGAAAACAGAATCGGCGAGCTTTTGATGTCAAACGGTATGATTACGGCTGAAGATCTGCATGCCGCACTTGTCGAACAGGCGCATACGAAACGTCCGCTGGGGGCGATCTTGATCCATAACGGCATCATCACCCCCGCCATGCTGAAACAGACGCTGCGCAAACAGCTCTATAAAAAATTCACCATGGTCGCCTTGATCTTTTTCATGTGCATTTTCACTTATTGATCCGACGTTTTTAATTCATAATTTATACAGCTATAACAACAGGATATCCGAAACCTGTTGACAGTTTTTGTGCGCCGCACAATACTGTTTTTACGGCACGGCCGAGTCGCGCCGCAAAATATAAAAACAATAAAAAAAGTAATAGAATTAAGGTGTGAATATCATGACTGAACAACAAGACCCGCATCCCGCCCTTGGCGGGATTATGAACCGTATTGCCGATTGGAATGACATGATGCGTTACGATGGTGCCGCATTATCCCACGAGCAGATACGCGACTTACGCAATAATTTTTACAAAGAAATGGTAATGCTGCACGCAGAGGGCGGTATTGCCGCCCTGCCCGATTTTTCGGACTATAGCGATTTTGTCTGCGCCTTTTTCCGCAACGGCATCAAAGCTGCGTGTCCATACCGAAGCGCTAGTGCTGGGCTGCCTGAAAGCAGCCGAAGACGGCGGCACATCACTGCAAGCCGCAGAAGATCGCATGCGCCGCCATACAGCCTATCACGAGCGTTATTACGGCAGTGCCACACACCCCGCAGGGGAGCAATCACCGGCAATGATGCGCTATTTGGCCGCCATTTTCGAACAAAATGAACGCCCGATCAAAGCCGCGAATACCGGCGCTGTTTTAAACAGCCCCGATGTACGCCGCGGTCTTTTGGATCC
>SBHI01000040.1 GCA_006226225.1 Alphaproteobacteria bacterium | reverse complement strand
TGGCTTTTGCCGGAATGGTCACACCGCTGATTGCCGCAATCGCCATGTCGGCATCATCAATAACGGTGGTGTTAAACAGTCTGCGCCTGAACAGGCTGGTTGAAAAGGGGATCGTGAAAAAATGACTGTGCTGATCTGGCTGATTCCCGTGACGTTATTATTGGGGCTGCTTGGCCTTTTGGCTTTTTTCTGGTGTCTTGATAACGGTCAGTTTGATGATATGGATGGTGCGGCTGAACGTATTCTGAAAGATGATGATTAACGGCTTTGCTTTGCCCGAATAGTCTTTTAAACGGCGGCGAAAGCATGTAAATTACACATATCATTGTATTTGCGACATGCAGAAAAACAATCACAGACACGGAATATAACGGCCATGCCTGCCCAATCATTTTTCTCCTGCATTTTTAGCGCGTCCAGCCATTCTTTGATGCTGATCATGTCGCGGGCGGCATTGATGCGTGACCGCGTCCGCCTGTGTGCGGTTATTCTGTCTGCGCTGATGTTGTTGTGGATACCGGTTGATATTGCTCTGCTGGGGTCTGATACGGCATCAGGCATTCTGGCGGCACGGGGGGCTGCTGCTGTTTTTTTGATTGTTCTGATTTTTCTGCGTCCGCCCAAAACGCATGCCTTTTTCGGCAAGCTTTATTTCGCGCTGTTGTTATCCGTTCCGATGATGTTTTTCTGTTATGCCAATCTGGCATTGGCGGGCGTGGAATGGACGGAACAGAATATCTTTATCAAAAGCGCCTATGCGCATTTTCCGGTTCTGGTGGTGATGCTGCTGTGCTTTTTTCCGCTGACCGTTCTGGAATCCCTGTTATTTGGCGGTGCGCTGATATTTTTCACCTATTTTGCAGCCTTAAACAATGTGGCACCCGCAGCGATGTTACTGGAACTCGGCACGCTCTGGATTCTGTGTGTGGTCACGGTCATTGTGGCGGTGTCCAGCGTCAGCCAGCTGCATTTCATGTCGAAATTTGTTGATTTTACCACTCATGACGAGATGACGGGATGTCTGCGCCGTGATTACGGGGAAACGCTGCTGGAAACCATTTTCGACATGTCACAACGCAGAAAAGTTCCGTTGTCCCTGTTGTTTGTTGATCTCGATAACTTTAAAAAAGTGAATGACAATTTCGGCCATGACGAGGGTGACCGTGTGCTTGCGGCGGCGGGCGCAGCCTTGCCAAAAAACACTGCGCAAACAGGATGTTGTTATCCGGTGGGGCGGGGAGGAATTTCTGCTTGTGCTGTCTGACACAACGCTGGAGGGGGTGAAGAATTTTTTCCCGCGTTTGCAAAAAGACGGGCTGGGGAAAAGGCCGGATGGCGCAGAGCAAACAGCGAGCTGCGGTGCAGCGGAATATTTGGAGGACGGTGTTGCCAGCGTGCGGGCACTTGTTGAGCTGGCCGATAAGCGCATGTTCGCAGCCAAAGCGAAGGGAAAAAACCGTCTGATGCTGAAAGGGGAAGATGTTATCTTTCAGCCATCGGCAGTGAAACAGCAGTGATGCCTTTTGGAAAAATATGCTATAATATAAAGAGTATGATGTGGCGTATTCTTTTTATAAGTATTTTTTGTTTTTTATCAACGGGCACGGCCTATGCGGCCAGTTCCGTTGTTGATGCTGTGGCGGCTTTTATTGCGCCGGGGGGCATTCTGAAGCGCGGCGATATCAGTTTCGGTGATATTGTTGTGTCAACATTCCCGACCTCGACCGGTGATGTCCGCCTGCACCCTGATGGCAGTATTGATACCGATATTCCCGAATTTACACTGGTCGGCAATGAGAATGCCGGACATGTGGAATATTTTCAGGATACCGGCGATATCGAAATCCGCTGCTCGGCCACGGCGCTGTTATCCAATGGCAGTGACCTTGTGCGTATTGATGAAATCCGTATCGCCTTTCCAACGGATGCGGCATGGGCGGGGGCAAGCGCCTGTAACGGAACCGCTGGTGCGCCTGCGGGAACATATGATTTAACAGCAGACCCCGATGCGACGATGAATATTTTTATTGGCGCAAGATTACGCATTGACGGTGCCAATCCTCTGAATAACCCCGGTACATATAATTCACTGAATGCCGGCGGTACGGTCATTGAAATTGAAGTGACGCTGATATAGGTTTCCTTCTTTTTTTCTCAATACACTTTTAAAGTGTGGTTCTATGTGTCATATTTATCAAAGGATGTATTTGGCGCTTTGACGGTATTTTATATTCTATAACGCTATTTGTTTGGCTATATTTAATTTTTTGACGGCGCAGGAACAGATCATATGTTTGCCCTTTTAAATCTTTTTATAGAGAATTTTTTTCTGTCCGGCGCTGTTCCGGCGAATGCCGAAAGCGGTAACTATTTTCCTTTTCTTGTTGCCCTTTCTTATGTGATTGCAGTGCTGGGCTCTTTCACAGCGTTGCGCTTTGCAACGGATATCCGTGATGCGGGCAGCCGCAAGGCGAAAAACCTGCTGCATTGGGGCGGCAGTTTTGCGTTCGGCACGGGGATATGGTCGATGCATTTTATCGGTATGCTGGCTTATAAAATGGATATGGCGATTGCCTATGATCCGTTTTTGACCATTGTGTCTATGATTGTTGCGGTGGTGATCGCTTACGGCGTTTTGGCGATTATACGGTCGACCCGTTTAAGCCTGCCATGGATGATTATCGGCGGATTCCTGCTGGGCAGTGCCATCTGCGCCATGCATTATACAGGCATGGCGGCCATGCAAATGGATGCGGATTTGCGTTACATACCGTCATTATTCGGCTTGTCTTACGTTATTGCGGTTACGGCATCGCTGGCGGCATTGTTTATCGTTTTTGTATTGGGCCGCACAGAGGAAGGCGGCACAAAACTGTTCTGGCAGATTATCGCCGCGATGGTGATGGGGCTGGCGATTTGCGGTATGCATTATACGGGGATGGCGGCGGCCGTCTTTATTCCCTGGGCGGATTGCCGTTATAACCCCATGCAGAGTTTTCACACATTGGCCATGTCTGTCGCCGTTATCAGCAGTGCTGTTTTTGCCGTGGCATTAACGTTGAGCATGTATAAAAGCGGTGGTGAGGGAGATGAGGATACCGCTTCAGGTAATAAGGTCTTTCTGCAGCTTGCTCTGCTACTGAGTGTTTTTCTGGTGCTGCTGGCGGGATCATTCATGTTTATTAACAGTGACGGGCGGCGTTATCAGGACAAGGTCGTCAATGCGGCGGGTTTGCAGCGTATGTTGATGACGCGCTATGTGTATGACGTTTATCAGGTCATGCTGGCGCAGGATGATGAGGCCGAAGAGAAAGTTGTGGCCGGTATGCATGAGGACCGGAAATCCATCGACACGAATTACCAGTCATTTTTACAGGGTGGCAGTCTTGTCATTAGTGCCGATGGCGCCCGTGAATTGATACCGGAGCGTTTTCTGCCGGAGGGGGTGAAAGGACAAGTTACAATTGCACGGCAGAAATGGCGTGATTTGCACGGTATTGTGACAGGAATTATCGCAGATGAACGCGATGATTTTGACAGTATCTATTATAGGGATATGCAGGCGGCGCTTGCGACCGCCGTACGGTCACAGGATAATGTTATCCGCAGTATGCAGCATTCTTTCTGGCAGGGGGAGCGGAAGTCCGCTTTCCGGCAGGAAATGGTTTTGGCCGCCGGTTTCTTAACCTTTGTTCTGACATTGATTTATGCCCGCTATTTTATTGTGCAACCGATTGTGCAGTCGCGGCAGATTCTGGAGAGCCACAGGGAAAACCTGCAGCGGCTTGTGGAGGAACAAACGAAAAATATCGCACAGGCGCGTGATAAACTGCGGGAGGAGAAAACCTATCTGACGGCCATCATGGATAATATGATGCAGGCCCTGATTACAATCGATAAATCCGGGAAAATACAGACATTTAACAAATGGGCGGAACATATTTTTGACTATAAGGCGGCGGATGTCGCGGGGCAGAATGTGAATATTCTGATGCCGGAACCGCATAAAAGCCGTCATGACAGTTATATCAGTCATTACCTGAAAACAGGACAGGCAAAAATTATCGGGAAAACTGATCGTCAGGATGTGTTCGGCACCAGAGCGGATGGAGAGACTTTCCCGATTTCTTTGAGTGTCACGGAAGTTGCTGTGAATGGTCATCCTGTTTTTATCGGGTTGATCTCGGATATTTCGGAGCAGCAGCAAAGAGAAGCCAATCTGCGTGCGGCCCGTGACGAAGCCAAAGATGCGCATGCGCGTTTGAAAAAAGAAACGAAAACGATCAAATTGCTGGAACGTATTACAAATGCGATTAATGAATCGGGTGATATGGATGCGGCGATTAAGATATGCCTGGAAGAGATTTGCGGCTTTACAGGATGGCCGGCCGGCCATGCCTATTTGGTGGATGAGCCGCATCAACGTCTTGTACCGTCAAAAATATGGCATTTGCAAAACCCCCAGCAATTTCAAAGCCTGCAAAAAGCGACGGAAACAACGGTTTTATCTGCGAGTGTGGGGTTGCCCGGACGGGTTTACGCGGAGAGAGAATCCGTCTGGATCAGCAATATTCTGGAGGATGAAAATTTCCCGCGTTCCAGACATATTGAGGATATACCGGTGCAGGCAGGTTTTGGTTTTCCGGTATTGGTCAAAAAAGATGTTGTTGCGGTTCTGGAGTTTTTTGCCGGAAAGCTGGAAAAACCCAGCGAGGATTTTATGAGCATGATGGCCAGTATCGGGACGCAGCTGGGACGGGTGATTGAAAGAGATAAAATCGAAAAGGCACGCGCCGATGCGGAAAAGGCCAATCAGGCGAAGAGCGAGTTTCTGGCCAGCATGTCGCATGAATTGCGCACGCCTTTGAACAGTATTATGGGTCTGACACAGATGCTGGTCGAAGATCCCTCCTTGAAAGAGGATGAACGAAACATGGCCGGAACGGCACATAAATCAGCAAATAACCTGTTGGAAATTGTGAATGATATTCTGGATATTTCAAAAATCGAAGCCGGAAATATCGTGCTGGAAAAGACCGGATTTGACTTTAAAAATCTGGTCGCAACCGTGATGGAGGCGATGATGCCGATCGCCAGCAGTAAGGGGATTTCGCTGAATTACAGTTTTGTCAAAGATGACATCCCCTATCTGTTCGGTGATGCATTGCGCGTCAGCCGCGTCCTGACAAATCTGGTCGGTAATGCCGTGAAATATACCGATCAGGGTCAGGTGGATGTGACAATCAATATGCATCCGCTTTCCGGAAACGGTAAAGAAACCGATAAAAAAGAGTCTCCGGGCGTTGAAATTTACTGCGAAGTAAAAGATACGGGGATTGGTATTGCCAAAGAAAATCTGGCTTTGATTTTTGATAAATTTACGCAGGCCGATGCATCCATTTCCCGCAAATATGGCGGCACAGGTTTAGGATTGGCGATTACAAAAGAACTGGTGGAGCTGATGGGCGGACGCATCGGTGTTGACAGTAAAATCGGCAAAGGGTCTGTCTTCTGGATTAAAATTCCTTTCCCCACTGCGGAAAAAGAGGAAAGCGATCAACAAAAACAACAGCGCCGCGCGCGCCGTAAAAAGAACGGTAAGTCACGGATACCCATAGAAAAAGCACATGTTCTGGTGGCGGAAGATCACCTGCTGAATCAGGATTTGTTGAAGCGCCTGTTGCCGCGCATGGGGTTTGGCGCCTTCGATATGGTCGAAAACGGTCAGCAAGCGATCGATCGTTTTGCGGAGGAAGCATATGATCTGATCTTGATGGACTGTCATATGCCGGAAAAGAACGGCTATGAGGCGACCGCTGAGATTCGAAAACAGGAAGGAAAGAAAAAGAAACCCGTGCCCATCATCGCTTTGACGGCGGATGCCATGAAAGGGACGCGCGAAAAATGCTTGGAAGCCGGTATGAATGATTATCTCAGCAAGCCGATTGACAAGGACGAGCTGCGGGATGTGCTGGAGGAATGGTTTATCTTCCCCGATCAGGCGGTGCTGCCAGAGAAGAAGGGTGATAAAAAAAGCAAACGCGCGGTGATTGAGCTGAGTCTGATTAAGGAATATGCCGATACGCCGGAAGAAATCCGGGAATTTGCGGAAATGTTTATCGCACAAAGTCTGGAAAGTCTGACTGTTCTGAAAGAGAACACCAAAGCGGGCGAGAATACGCTCTGGGTCGAGGTCGCGCATAAGCTGAAAGGCGGTGCGGGCATGTGGGGCGCGGAAACATTGCGGCTATTGTGTGAAAAGGCGCAGAACATGAATCCGGCAACAGCAAAAGAGCGCAAAGCGCTTTACACGAAAATTGAAAAAGAATACCAGCGCGTGGAAAAAGAGCTGAAAAAACTGATGGCTGATGCTTAAAAACCGGTTTTTTATTCTGTTATCTTATTGCTTTTAAAGGGTAAATTTCCGCACTTCTTGACATATTATGTTAAATTATGTATGATGTCTGACACCGTATTTTATCTAATATTGTGAGGTCAGACGCTTATGCCGCTAAAAAATCCCAGATCCGTTACGGGTGTTTTTACAACGCTTGCTGCGAATGGCGCATTGTTTTTGACATCCGGCTGCGCCTATACGCCGTGGAAGGGAACGGATCCGCGCGG
>SBHI01000111.1 GCA_006226225.1 Alphaproteobacteria bacterium | reverse complement strand
GAAAATAGCGTAAAAGTAAGAAAATGCTTGCATTTTGACGTGCAAACCGTTTAAATGCGGCGGACTTCCGTAAAATTCTTGAAAAAGATGGAAGACAGGGCATCCGCACCCCTGGAGGCGGATGTTTTTTTAAAACAGAAAGATGTAAGGAAAAAGAACATGGAAAAAATTCAATTACAGGCGCAAGCGCGTGAGGGAGCCGGCAAGGGGGTGGCCCGTGCAATTCGTCGTGAGAAACAAATTCCGGCGGTCATTTACGGTGACGGCAAGGAACCCGCCCTGATTATCCTTGAGGGTAAGGAAGTATTCAAAGCGCTGCATTCCGGCGGCTTCTTCACACAGGTGTGTGATATCGAAGTTGACGGTAAAAAACATCTGGTGCTGGCGCGTGATGTCCAGCTGCATCCGGTGACGGATCAACCGCTGCATGCGGATTTCATCCGTGTGACCGAGAAAACCAAAATCTGGGTCAATGTCCCCGTTCATGCCATTAATGAAGAAGACTGCCCCGGTCTGGTTCGCGGCGGCCTTCTGAATATGGTGATGCACGAAATCGAACTTTTCTGCCGCGCAACCGAAATTCCGGAATCCCTGATCATTGATCTGGAAGGTCTGGAAATCGGTGACTCCATTCAGCTGAACGCCGTTAAACTTCCCGAAGGTGTCGAAGCCTCTGCGGATATGGATGCAACGGTTGCGACGATTGCCGCACCTGCTGCTGTCCGCTCTGCCGGTAAAGGCGAAGAAGGTGAAGAAGGCGAAGAAGGCGTTGAAGGTGAAGAGAGCGCTGAAGGTGAAGCTGAAACCGCTGAAGGCGGCGAAGGCGACTCCGAATAAGCACGCGCGATGTCTGATCTTTTTATGCTTGTGGGATTGGGAAATCCCGGCAGCCAATACGAAAAAAACAGACATAATATCGGCTTTATGGCGGTGGACGAAATCGTCCGCCGCCATCGCTTTTCTGCATGGCGTAAAAAATTTGACGGTTTGATCTGTGATACAGCTATCGGCGATACCAAAATCTATGCGCTTAAACCTCAGACCTTTATGAATCTCTCGGGAAATGCCGTACAGGCATTGGCGGCTTTTTATAAAATCCGTCCGGAAAATATCATCGTTTTTTATGATGAGCTGGATCTGGCACCGGGAAAATTGCGCGTGAAACTGGGGGGCGGTGCAAACGGCCATAACGGGTTGAAATCCATTGACGCGCATCTGGGAAAAAATTATTGGCGCGTGCGTATGGGGATCGGCCGACCGGAAGATAAGGAGCGTGTCACAGGCTATGTTTTGGGCGATTTTGCCAAGGCAGATACATTATGGCTGGATAAGTTACTGCCTGTAATCGCAGAGGAATTTCCCTTGCTTTTACAGAAAAAAGATGGTATGTTTATGACGAATATTGCACGGGCCATGCAGCCGGAAAAACCGAAGCCGCAACCGCAAGCGGCACCGGAAACACCACCTCAAGACAAGACAGAGGAAGGGAAAAACGGATGACATCCGGACAGGATCGCTGGCAGAAAATGCAAGACGATATCGGCGAATTTACCGAGAAGACATTTGGTAAAGGCACGGTGAAAGGAAAGATTACGCATCTATCCGAAGAACTGGAAGAGGTGCTGGCTGACCCGGATGACCGCCACGAATGGGCCGATTGTATGATTTTGCTGCTGGGTGCGGCACGTTGCGCAGGGCTGGATATGGATGATCTGTATCAGGCCATGCAGGAAAAAATGGATATTAACCGCAAAAGGAAATGGGGTCCCCCCGATGAAGACGGCATTGTACGCCATGTTAGATAGCCAAAAGCTCGACGCGAAATTCGTCGTGCTTTGTCTATTGATGCCTGGCGGGAATATCGTTCTCAGCCTGATGGTCGGACGTTATTTGTTGCGCTTTGTTCCCGCACTCTCTATAAAAAACAAAAAAGCGGCCTGATATCTGCCGCGACAGTCACGAAAAACACATGAAAGGCGAGGCGGCATATGGGCTTCAACTGCGGTATTGTCGGACTTCCGAATGTCGGAAAATCCACCTTGTTTAATGCGCTGACAGCGACGGCTGCGGCACAGGCGGAAAACTTTCCCTTTTGCACGATTGAACCGAATGTCGGGCGCGTCAGCATCCCTGATCCGCGCCTTGACGAAATCGCTAAAATCGGCGGCTCACAAAAAATCATTCCGACACAGATGGAATTTGTCGATATCGCCGGTCTGGTGAAAGGCGCAAGCCGCGGCGAAGGGCTGGGCAACCAGTTTCTGGCCAATATCCGCGAAACCGATGCCATTATTTATGTGCTGCGCTGTTTTGAAGATGACAATGTCACCCATGTCGAAGGTTCGGTTGATCCGCTCCGTGATGCGGAAACGATTGAAACCGAATTGATGCTGGCCGATCTGGAAAGTCTGGAAAAGCGTCTGCCGTCTCTGGAGAAAAAGGCGCGCAGCGGCGACAAGAAAATTCAGGAACAGATTGAATTGGTGAAACGTTTTCTGACCGTGCTACAGGAAGGCCGTCCCGCGCTGAAAGCCGGATGGAAGGAAGACGAGGCGGACGCCGTACGCCAGCTGCAATTACTGACGACCAAGCCGATTTTGTATGTTTGCAATGTCGCCGAATCCGATGCGGCGGACGGTAATGACTGGACGAAAAAAGTTGCGGATATGGCAGCGGAAAAAGGCGCGGAATCCGTTGTGATCTGCGCTTCCATCGAATCCGAAATCGCACAGCTGGATGACGCGGAAGAAAAACAGGCATTTCTGGAAGAAATGGGGCTGACGGAGCCGGGGTTGAACCGCGTGATCCGCGCCGGTTATAAATTGCTGGATCTGATTACGTTTTTTACAGTCGGCCCGAAAGAGGCACGGGCATGGACGGTGCGCCGCAATGCAAAAGCGCCTGAAGCCGCAGGCGTGATTCACACCGATTTTGAAAAAGGTTTTATCCGCGCCGAAACGATTGCCTGCGACATTTTCATGTCACTGGGTGGGGAGCAAAAGGCAAAAGATGCCGGAAAAATGCGTCAGGAAGGCAAGGAATACGTTGTGCAGGATGGCGACATCATGCATTTCCGCTTTAACGTTTAAGGGAATTATTGTCCGGCGGCTTTTTTCTGGTCGATCTGTTCCTGCTGGCTCTTTTTCCGCTCCCAGATCTTGATTCCGGCCTTGTTCTCGGTTCTCCATTCCCGCACGGCATTTTGTACCTGCCGTTGTTCACGAAGGCTGAGGCGCGCCATCATGTTTTTCAAATCCTGACGTGCCCGCTCCGAGGCGTCAGACGTATCATCACCGTAAAATTCGACGGAAAGCGACAACCACTTTGCCGCGTTTAGAACATCACGTTTGATGCCTTGTCCGCCGAAATAGCGTACACCGACATGGTGCATGGCAAGAGGCTGAAAATTCTGCGCAGCACGTTCCAGCCAGCGCATTGCCTGTACATCATCCTGTTTTGTACCTTGTCCTTGTGCGAACATCATACCGACCATTTCCTGCGCCTCGGCGCTTCCGGCACGGGCGATGGTGATGAATTTTTCGAAGGCTTCTTCATATTTCTCTTCGGCGTAAACGGCATAGGCTTCGTCCAGCTGTGCGCTTAATTCGACGATATTGGCGGCACCTTTTTCCGTCCGCAGAACTTGGCTGTTATCTTCCATGCCGGAGAGCAAATGTTCCTGCCCTTCCTTCAATAGCAAGCCGACCCCAAGGCTGCGGTATTCTTCGAAATCATCGGCGAAGGCCCCGCTTCTGTTTTTGTTCTCCGCGAAAGCCGGGGCGGAAAGAAACATCGAAAGAACAACAGCGGTTAAAATGGTTTTGCGCATTGTCTGGGCGACTCCTTGAAATAATTTCTCCGGTATCGTGGGCCGGATATTTTTTTATGATAGCACAGAGTTCTTAAAAAAAAACTATCCGACGAAACCTAAACAGGGTAAACGGGCGGCATGGCCTGTTCAAGCCATGCGCCAATATCCAGAACGCTGATATCGTCCATCGGGGCGCCGATAATCTGGACTGCCAGCGGCAACCCGTCGGCAGAAAACCCGGCAGGAACCGAGATGGCGGGCAGTCCCGCCATATTGGCCAGAAAGGTAAAAGGTGTCCAGTCATACCAGATATCGCCGGTTTCCGGATGACGCGGAGACTGCACACCGGCCTGAAAGGCGGGGGTGGGGGTCGTCGGCATCACCAGAAAATCATATTGTTTGAAGAGTTTTGCACAATATTGCCGCAGTTCCAGCTGTAATTGCCGGGCATGAAGAAAGCGTGAAAGCGGCATATTTTGTCCCATTTCGCCGAATAAGCGCATGGACGGATCCATTTTTGCCAGAGATTTCTGATCGGGGAAATGTTCAATAATGGTGCTGGCACCGGCCAGCCAGTTGATATTTGTCAGCTCGACCAGTTTTTCCAGTTGTGGCATGATCTCTTCCACCGCTGCGATATCTTGCAGCTGTTGTGCGGTTTTCTTCACTGCTTTTGCGGTTTCCGGATGTACGTAGATATCGGCGAAGCTGGGAATATAGGCGGCTTTTAAGGTTTTTTTGTGCCCTTTGGTTTTTTTAAAGGCGGATGTCACCTGTGTCGGATCGCGGGCATCGCGTTTACGCAGTATTGGCAGGCAGCTTGTGATATCGTCAATGCGCGCGGCCAGCAGCCCCGGTGTGGAAAACGAATAAAAAAATGTTGCCGGAAAAATCGGCAGGGCGTTTTGCGTCGGTTTATAACCGAAAACGCCTGTAAAACTCGCAGGAATGCGGCACGACCCGCCGGCATCGCTGCCCAGATGGATCATCCCCATATCCATCGCGGCGGCAACGGCGCTGCCACCGGAAGAACCGCCGGGTGTTTTTTTTGTGTTCCAGGGGTTGCGCGTGATTCCGGTCAGCGGGCTGTCAGTCACGCCTTTATGACCGAACTCAGGGGTGGCTGTTGCGCCCAGAAAGACGGCGCCTGCCTTGCGTAAATTTTTGACAACCGGTGAATCGGCCTTTGCAGGGCGGTCGGGCATCAAATATGAGCCTTGCCGCATCACTTGTCCTTTGACCTCGAACAGATCCTTGATTGTTGCCGGAATGCCGTCAAGCGGGCTGAGGGGGGTGCCGTTACGCCATCTCTTTTCCGATTCACGTGCAGCGGCAAGGGCGGATTCGGCTGTGACCAGACAAAAAGCGTTCAGTTTTTCGTCATGGACAGAGATTTTGTTCAGGCAATCCTGCGTCAGCTCCATCGGCGATAATGCGCCGCTTTGAAACATATCTGTTATTTCCGGGATGCTGCGCCGCGTTTCAGAAGGTTGTAAGAGATTGTTTGAAAACATTTTTTATCCCGTTTGTAAAAATTGCAGAGAAAATATGCTATAATATTACTATATGTTTTTTTTCACGCTATGATAACAGTCATATGCGTGAATGCGGTTGCATGCCGTATGGTTCGCTGTGTTTGGAATGTCAGATAAAACGGGTTGTTGACGTCATGAAGAAAAAACTGATTATTGCCTGTGTGGGAATTGCGCTGATGAGCGGAGTTGCTGCTGTGAAAACACCGGTTATGGCGCAGGATAGCGCTTATCCGGGTCTCTTGGTGCCGCAAAAGCAAGATCCGGCCCGCAAAAAAGCGGAAGAGGAACGCCCCGGTTACCGCGGCTTGATTCCCGGATGGTTGCCGGGCAGGCGATCTCAACAGGAGCAACCGGATAAGGTAGAAAAAGAACCGCAGCAGCCGGTAGAACCGGATGTGCGCAGAACGGCACGCACAACGCCCTGGCAGACAACTGCGCCGCAAAATATGAAAAGCTCTGTGAAACCGGCATCGATTGAAAGTAAGGCACGCAGTAAACCGTATTCGGTGAATGACCTGAAAGTGATGGCGATGGTACGTAACGAGGGCAGTTTTACGATTGAAGACAGCATTCTTGAGAATGTCTCTCTGCCGCCTTTTGTCATCGATGCCCTGTCAAAGCAACCGACGATGCGTAAGGACGGTCTATCTTCTGCGGAATATATCGCCAAGATTGAAATTACAAAGGCGATGAATGTGCTGCAAGATACGAAAAACGCAAAAGAACGCAAGGAAACTGCTGCGGTTGTTGATGATTTCTTCGAATCCTTGATCGACCGTTATCAAAACGAACGCGATATTCCGCAGCGTGTGAAGGAAAAGGTCGGGCTGCCGAAAGTTTATATTGAGCGGCGCAATCAGGAATTAACAAGTGCCATTAAAATGGTGGAAGATGCGCGTAAAACATTGCGCAGCCAATTGTAAAAGAATGCAACCGATGACTTTGGAAAGAGAGGATCGATAATGGTGAAGAAAGCAATTCTATGTGGTGCGGTGGCCGTGCTTCTGGCGGGGACAGCGCCTATGCTGGGTGCGAAGGCGCAGAGTTTTGTGCTGGATCCGAATAAGACAACCAGCCAGTCTTCACGCGATGCGAAACCTGTCTACGGAGGCGGGGTTGTGGTGCCCTATAATGCGGACAACAACCGCAGCCAATATGGCAGCTATAACCGCTCACAAACGCGCACGCGCCAACAGCAACAGCAGACAGGGCCGATCTCTTACGGCGCCCCCCGCGATAATAAAGGCGGCACCGGTAATATTTATAACGGCTATCAAAATCCGGAAGATGGGCAGACATCCAGAAAAAGAACGCCTGATCATGAGGC
>SBHI01000017.1 GCA_006226225.1 Alphaproteobacteria bacterium | reverse complement strand
CCAAGGCGCTGGCACCTGCCGAAAAAGCTGCAAACAAAAACAACGCAAAACCGAAATTCTAACAGCGGTTATTTTGCGGCAAGGTCTTGTATGCACCGCCATGCCAGCTCGTTAATCCAGTCGGATAGCGTGTAATACCAGTGGTTATGCCCCGCCAGATCGACATAGGCGGCGGGGTATCCCGCATCGGCGAAAAGCTGTGCGGCATAACGGGCGCGGACAGCGGGGGTTGATTTATCATCGGAACCGTTGATAACGCAAAGCGGAATTTTCCGTTTTGCTGCCTTGATAACGGGAAGGAAGGACTTGTTTGTCACCATTCCCGCATGGGTGGCGGCACCGGCCAAACGCTCCGAGAAAGCGGCAGCCAGCGGCAGCGCAACAACCGCACCGCCGGAATGACCGAACAGATAAATCCGGCGGGGATTGATGCGTTTGTCCTGCTGCAGAAATTTGATGAGAGAATCGATAAAGACCTGATCGGTCTTGAAATCCCAAACACCGCCATCCGCATCGGGGGCGGCGAGAATCGCGCTGTGACGCTCGGCAAATTTACGCCAGCTGTCAGCCATCGAAATGCCGTCACGCCCTTCTTCATGCAGCAGGATCATGGCAGATGCGTCCGGTTTCAGGCTGCGCGGCACATAAAGATAAAAAACGCGTTTCCTCTCACCAATACCCAGCGCATATTTCTGCAGCCCGACCGGGCTGGCATTATAGGACATGACATAGCGGGATGGCGGAATCGGCGGCGTGACCATATGCGTGGTCAGCTTTTCATTGGCGGCCGCCTGCGGCGCAAAAAAGAGCGGCAGTAAAGTCGCTAGTAGTAAAAAAAATACAATCCGTTTCGTCATCAATCTAATTTGCTTCCCTTAGGCGGAAGGGTTGTGGTGAATATTGCTGCCTGAATTATAAAATAGCTGTGGCAAAACTGCGAGTCGGTTTGGCGGGATTATTTACCGTTCAGGCGGGCGGCATTTCTGGCGACTTCGCGGCGCAGCGGGCTGACGGGAGAGAGTAGTCTGTTTTTTATCTCTGCATGCGAAACTTCTTTTTGATAATAAGCCTCGGATGTCAGGGCAATCTGTTTGCCGTCTTTGAAAAATCCGGCAACAACGGCGCGGGCGTTTTCCTCTCCGGCTTCGCCCGGCGGAGCAAGTTCCTCACGCGCCAGTGCAATGGTCAGATGGTCATCGGCCTGATGAATTAGCACATGCGGGATTTTTTCATCCGCGAGATATTTCAGGAAAGCCGCGCCTGTTTCAGCAGGTTTGTAATGCTGTTTATCATGTTCAATAATATTGCCGTCACGGGTTTTCAGCGTTTCTTCAATGGCGACATCGGCAAAGCTGAGGGTCACGACCATCGCTTGCTCGGCATAGAGATTGGCCTTTTCAATGGCTTTTTGAAAATCGTCTTTCATGCGGCGGAATCCTTTTCGCGCAAAGCGGTTTTACATATCTTGAAAAGATAACGCGATATTGCAAATATGTCAAATTACGGGGTGGTAACTTGACGGTAATGACTTGTTTTTATTAGGAAAGATGCTGGCGGGGGTTGAGGGCATTGCGGCCCTGACGCAGCTCAAAATGTAGCTGCGGCGCGGCGACATTTCCGCTTTTACCAACGGTGCCCAGCACCTGCCCGCGTTTAACAGTATCACCGCGGCTAACACCGGCATTTTGCAAATGGCCATAGGCGCTGACCCAGCCATTGCCGTGACGCACCAGTACCAGATTGCCGAAGCTGCTGAGCTCATCCCCGACATAGACAACGGTGCCGTCTGCGGCAGCCTTGACGGGGGTGCCGCCCGGCGCGCCGATATTGATGCCGTCATTATGCAGCCCGCCTTCTTTCGGGCCGTAATCAGACAGGATTTTACCCTTGACCGGCCAGATGAAGTAGTCGGCGCCACTTGCTTTATGGGGTTTTGCCAACTGCTGCGGCGCAGCGGATGGCGGGGTCGGGCTGCGCAGAACCCGTGCAGGTGCAGCAGAATTTCTGTTTGTGTCCAGCCAAGTGGTTTGCGTGCTCTCATAGCGGTCGTCGCTTAAATCCTGCGTTTCAATAGAAGAGCGCGAAGATATGCGCGCATTCGGACTGACGGCATCACTGTTTTGATAAACAGCGGGTTGCATCCCGGGCTGCGTATTTTGCGGCAATGCATAGGCGGTGGTGCTTGTATAGGCATAAGAATCCGGCAGACGTAAAAGCTGCCCCGGCGCAATGCGGTAAGGCGGGGAAAGATTATTCATCCGGACAAGGCCGTTGATATCGACACGAAACATCTGTGCGATACTGTAAAGCGTATCCCGTTCGCGTACACGGTAGTCACGCGGTTGCGGCAAAGATAATCTTTGCCCTGAAACCAGCGTGTAAGGCGCGTTGAGGCCGTTTTCTTCAATCAGTTTTGCTGGGTTCAGATTGTAATTCTTGGCGATGGTGTAAACCGTGTCGTCACGGTGTACAAGGACGGTGCCTGCAACTTCTGCCGTGTTCATACCGTGATGAGTCACGGCAACCTCCGGTTTCGGTTTCGGCGTACAGCCGGAAAGAACGACAGCACTCAGGCCAAAGCACAGGAGCAGACGGAAAACGCGGCATATTTTGTTTTTCATCTTAACGACTCCTTTCCGGCTGATCCGGTTTACACGCCCGCGAGGCTGAAATCACCCGCAAAAGGAAGAGAGAACTCATTATCTCTTTCTTTTTCTTCCTTTTTCGCGGCGGCAGGTTTTTTCTCTGTACTGTTTGGCGAGACTGTTTCTTCAAGATTGTCAGGAGCAATATCCGGCAAGAGCGGCACGAAACGTACAGGCATCATTTTTTCGCTTTCATAACCGTTCTCGGTGCGGGTGATGCGGTAAATAAATTGGTCGCCGCTTTGTTTTCCCAGCGGGATCACCAGAATGCCACCGACAGATAGTTGCTCCAGCAGGGCTTTTGGCGGTTCCTGCGAGGCGGCAGCGGTGACGATAATGCGGTCAAACGGTGCTTGCTCCGGCCAGCCTTTCATACCGTCACCCGCAACGGTCGTAATATTGTGCAGGCGCAACTGTTTAAAACGCGCTTCGGCGATATCCAGCAGCGGGCGGTGGCGTTCGATACTGTAAACGCGGCGGCACAGCCGCGACAGAATGGCCGCCTGATAACCTGACCCTGTACCGACTTCCAGCACTTTGTGACGGTCGCTGAGTTTCATGGCCTGTGTCATGGCGGCAACGACCAGAGGCTGACTGATGGTTTGTCCGCGCCCGATCGGCAGGGCGATATCTTCATAAGCCTGATCAATAAAAGTTTCCGGTACAAAAGCTTCACGCGGGATGCGTTCGATTGCCCCCAATACGGCGCGGTCGGTAATGCCCGAGCGGCGCAGTTTCATCAAAAGCCGGATACGGCGTGCCGCCGTTGTGATATCGGGAGGGCTCATGGTCCGATTTTCTCCTTCAGGGCTTCCAGCGTTTTATGGTGGGTCAGGTTTAGCGTTAGCGGTGTAATCGTGATATAGCCCGATTCCAGCGCCGCAGCATCATAATCCATGCCGGAATGATTTGTCTGTTGCGGTGGGCCGATCCAGAAATATTTACGTCCGCGCGGATCCATACATTCGATCACATCGTCGCCCGAGGCCTCGTAATGGCCCTGCGGAACGACGATAATACCTTTCGGTTCCGTATTGCCGCGCGGCAGATTGACATTCAGCAGTGTGTTTTCAACAATTTCAAAACCCGCGAGTTTCTTTAAAACTTTCGGAACCCATGTTTTGGCGCTTTCCCAGTTGATATCACCGTGGCCGCCGCCAATATGCTGACTGAACGCAATTGCGGGACAGCCGAGCAAAGTTGCCTCAATCGCAACGGCAATCGTGCCGGAATAAGTGACGTCATCAGCGGCATTTTTACCGTGGTTAATGCCTGAAACGACCAAGTCGGGCGGTGCGTCTTTCATCACATGCTGAAGGCCCATAACAACACAATCCGTCGGTGTTCCATAGACGGAATAATGGTTATCATCATAACGTTGGATGCGCAGCGGTCTGTGGATTGTCAGCGAGTGTCCGGCAGCGGATTGTTCGCTTTCTGGTGCGACAACACAATGGCTTGAACCCAGAGAAATAATGCATTCCTCCAGCACCTTAATGCCTTGTGAATGAATTCCGTCATCATTAGAGATCATGATCCGCGCCTTGGCGAGATCCGAGGGTATTTGCGGCATATACGTCAACCTTGCTTCGTTAGGACGATTTTATTGTTTTTGGCTTTTATTGTAAGAAACCCGCAGGTAAGCGGATCACGCAGGAAAAAGAACATCCCCTTGCGCTTACTATACAGTATAGGCAAAAGCGTATGCGGCGTAAACCGTCTTCTTGCAGATGTTTTAGAGCGCGGCGGCGATAATATCGCAAAATTCCTGCCCATTCAGGCTGGCGCCGCCGACAAGTACGCCATCGACATTGGCACAGGATAGAATCTGCGCGGCATTGGCACCCTTGACGGAGCCACCGTAAAGCAGATGCGTTGTGGCAATAACCGGAAAGCTTTTTTCCAGCAGGTTGCGGATAAAGCCGTGCATGGCTTCGATATCTTCAATCGTAGCGGTTAGTCCTGTGCCGATTGCCCAGACCGGTTCATAGGCGATGACCGTGTTTCCGGCCAGAATGGTGTCCGGCAAGGATTGCGTGATCTGCGTTTTGACGGTTTTTTCCGCCTCTCCTGCCTGACGCTGTACGGCGGTTTCTCCGACACAGACAACAGCCGTCATCCCTGCACGGTGGGTGGCGGCCGTCTTTGCGGAAACCAGCTCATCTGTCTCTCCGTGGATGGCGCGGCGCTCGGAATGGCCTGTAATGATATAAGAACAACCTGCATCTTTCAGCATTTCTGCGGAAAGATCGCCGGTAAATGCACCCGATGTTTCAGGGTGGCAGTCTTGTCCGCCCAGAAATACAGGTGATGGTTTCGTTACATCATGCAGGGCGGATATTAATGTTGCGGGCGGGGCGAGCAGTATGTCGGCCTTGCCGTTTAAGTCGGATTTGTTTTTGGTCGCGAAATCCGCAATATGCTTGGCACGCGACAGCCCATCCGTTGATAAACCGTTCATTTTCCAGTTTCCGGCAATCAGTTTCGTATTCGCCATGACTTCTACCCTTTACCCTTTATTTTTTAATGAAACATGTGCATAAATATAACGACCGAAATTTTGAAGACAAGGAAAAAGGAAAAACGTCATGTTGCAAGCCATGCGTGAAGGTATGAATTCATGGATTTTGAAGACGGTGCTGGTGCTGCTGCTGGGCGGCGCGCTGGGCGGTCTTGTGCTGATGGACACAATTTCCTTTTGGCGTACGGGGGTTTCCCGTGGCTCTGTGGCGAATGTGGCCGGGGAAGAGATCAGTTTTGTCGAATTTGACCGTCAATACCGCATGGATTTACGCCGTATTCCGCCGGAGCTGTCGCAAAAGCCGGATGTGCGTGCTGTTGTGGCACGTGATACGCTGCAGGAACAAATGCAAAAGCGCCTGCTGGTCAAGGCAACGGCGGATAGCGGACTGATTGTTGGCGATGTTGTGGCAGCAGAACGTATACGTGAATACCTAAAACCGCTGACTGATCAGGGAGCACTGGAAAGCGTGGCTTTGGCGACGATTTTACAGCAGCGCCAGTTAAGCGAGCGGGCGCTGGTGGATATGCTGCGGCAGGAACTGGCCGTGGAAATTATGATGTCGGCGCTGGTTGTGCCTGTGACCGCTCCGCAGCAGGAAGTGGTGGACTGGTTGCAATATGATATGGAGATGCGGGCAGGCGATTATATCCGTATTTCTGATGAAGGATTCAAAGTTGATGTGCCGGATGAAGAGAGCTTGCAGAAATTTCATGCGGAAAAAACAGTATTGTGGATGTCGCCGGAATATCGTTCCTTCTCCATGTTGGTGCTAACGCCGGAGAAAGTCCTGACCGAAATGGAAGGTATCGACATTGTTAGCGATGAAGAACTGAAAAAAACCTATGAAGAGCATATCGCTGATTATACCGAGGCTGATAAACGTACAGTGACGCAAGCGGTTTTTGGTACGGAAGAAGATGCAAAAACGGTTTTTGTACAATTGGCGGAGGGAAAAGAAAAGACGCTGGCCGCCGCAGTTGAAAAAGCCAAAATAGAAGATGCGCAGATTATCGAAGCGGAAGAACATACGGCGCAGTCAATTTTTCCCGAAGAAATTTCCGGCGCGGTTTTCGGCTTTGAAAAGGACACGGGTGCGGTTGGCCCCATTCAATCGCCTTTGGGCTGGCATGTTGTGAATATTACGGCGACAGCACGCGGCAATGTGACTTCTTTCGACGAAGTGAAGGAAAGCTTGCGCAGTGACTGGATATTGGATCATGCTTCTGACCCGCTTTATACAAAAATCAGTGAGTTGGAAGATATGTTCGCAGGCGGTGCCAATGTGCAGGAAGCGGCGGAATTTCTGAATATCGGTTTTGATGAGGTGCCTTTCTTGACGGCGGCTAGTATGGATGCGGATGGTAAAGCTTATGGATTGAACCCTGAAAAACACGCACAGGCGGTGCTGGGGAAAGTCTTTGCTATGAATAAAGACGACGATATCAAGGCCGAGGTGCTGGAAATGGATGACGGCAGTTTCATCGCGGTCAGTCTGGACGAGGTGAAGCCTGCGCAAAA
>SBHI01000218.1 GCA_006226225.1 Alphaproteobacteria bacterium | reverse complement strand
CAACAGAAGGGGAATATGATGGCAGTGAAAATTTTGAACAAAAGCCGACAGTATAAACCGGTTATTGCCTTAACCGTTGCCGCCCTGTTTCTTTTGCCGCATTCCGGTTTTGCCGAAACACCTCCCGGTGTACAAACGCCGCCGACAATGAAGGCAGGGCAAGGGAATTACGGTTATTTCCGCATGGAAACCGATCCGCCGCCCGCACAGCCTGCCGCCACGGAAACAGCCCCAGGGCAGCAGCCGGCACCGCCGCAATCTTACGGATTAAAAAATGCCGTTGCCGGTGAAAACACTCCTGTTGCCGGAGCCGCTGTTCCACCCAAGGCAGGCGCGATGCCGCCTTGGGGAGCCGATGCAGGACTAAAAGTTGCGGAAACGCAGATGATGGCGGGGCAGTATGCACAGGCCGTGCAAACATTAAAGAAAGTCATGTCGCGCGAGTCCTCCAATGCCGATACGCAGGCCTATCTGGGACAATGCTATTTTCATCTGGGTATGATGGAAGATGCACGCAAAGCCCTTGACCGGGCACTGATGGGCAATCCCCATCATATGGGCGCACATCTTTATATCGGATTACTGCAGTTGAAAGAGGGAAAGCGTGATCTTGTCGTTGAGCGTCTGGCCGCATTGCGCAGCTTGTGCCAAGGCGGTCTCTGCGAGGAGGAAAATTATCTTTCCGACCAGCTTAACAACACAAAACCCGTTGCAAAAACCGCAAAGGAAGAAGCACGCGGCCGCAAATGGCTGTTCTGGAAAAAAGACTGATTTCTTTTAGCGTCCAGACTGTTTAAGCTGCTTTTTGCCCTGCTTTTTCTTGGCAGGAACACCCTTTTTTGCCTTCTTCTTTTTTGCTCCGGCCTCAGCCGCAGCTTTTTCATTTTCCAGCGCGACTGCTTCCGCAGCGGCAGCCTGTTTTGCCGCAAGACGGTTAAAAGGGTTATCACGTATGCGGGCAGGTTTATCCAGCTCCATCGCTGTCCAGACCACCATATAGGCTTTGCGGGTGTCGCTGTATTCTTCATCGCTTAATGTGCGCAAAGACTCATCGATCTTTTTGTACAGTGCCGGTGCACGCTCGCCCATGATTTCAACACTGCGGGCAATACGCGCCAAGTGCAAATAGAAAATCTGCGTCGCTTCACTGTCTTCACACAGTTCCTGAAAGCGTTCAGTATGCGGAGACAAGCTGCACAGCTGCTTTAAACTGCGCATGCATTCCTTCATATTGAGGCTTTCGCTCCAATAAGCTGCATCGCTATCCACCGGCTGTTTTGCTTTTTCCGAACGTTTAAACATTTCAAGCGTATTGACGCTTTTCAAATGTTCTTCCAAACGTTCAGGGCGACGGTAAACCATGTTTTTCCTCTCCTCGGGCAAACGGTTTGACACCTGTTGTGGAACATTAAGCACCCCCTTGTCAGTTGTCAATAAGAAATTGACATAACTGACGCTATTTATTATACTAACGGCAACAATATTTACGGCAAACCAGGTGAACGAAAAAGGCTCCGCATATGAGTTGCTATTATTCCAGCAGTAAAATAAACAGCCTTAAAAGTGATTTTGAGCGCTTCTCGCAAGAGATGCGCTGGAAAATGACGGCTGCCGAACTGCCGGAGAAACTGCAAGAACTGGCCCAATCAGGTATTGGCGGTTATCACGTCACCGACAAAGAGTCTGTGACCTATGTCAAAACGTCCGACACCTATCCCCTGCGCCTTTATGAGTTTGATTTTGAATTACAAATGGCCACAATCATGGTTGTTAAAGACCGCCGCCTGATTGGTGTAGAAAGCAAAAAACTCAGCGAAATGCCGCCCAAAATGGTGCAAACGGCACAGCAGCTGTTACAAGGGCATCAGAAAGCGCATAAAATCGATACCCCCCGTACGATTATCCGCAGTAAGAGAGGATAAAAATGTCCTGCGACGCTTATTATTACATTCGCCGCGCACAAGAAGATATTGACGAGCTGCGCGATGACATGCGCCGCTCCTTTAAAGATCAGGCAAAAAAAATCGATGCGCAGCGCATCGAAATGCCTGCTGTCATCGTTCCCTTTAAAAAATCAGGTGACAAGGAACGTTATAGTGCGCTGGACGACACAACCGCCCTCTATTTCCGGCGTGTCGGCGATGATATGCTGCGCATGTATGAGCTAGATTTCGGATTATCTATGGCTACAATCTCTACCATTCAGGGCAATACCATCACGGCCACCGAAACAAAAAAACTCAGCGAAATGCCCCCGAAAATGGTGAAAGAAGCGCGCAGCCGCCTGCCCGGCAACGGAGCGCGTAATGACAACACTGTCCGGCACAGCGTAAAACGACGCTAGATTTTCTAAAGCATAACCCGCATAATATCTCTTGAAGAATAAAGAGAGACCCGCCCCGCATGCTGAAAATTCCTTTTTATGCGATCTTGCTGCTGAGTGCTTGCTGCCTGATGCTTTTATGCAGCGGCACCCCGACTGCTGCCGCCGAAGATAATGATGCGGTAACAGATGTGCTGGAAATGGCCTATGATGATGCCGCTGCAATCTTGCTGGATATTTCTCCCTTTATGGAAGCAGAAATCCTGCTGGGAACCTGCCGCGAGAAAGGTGTTGCCGATACACTCACTTCCCTGCTGTCTGAACGGCGCGGTTTGAAAATCACAGCGCTGCTGGACGAATATCTTGATACACGGCAAGAGCAGCTCGCAGAAATCGGCGGTTACGGCGAATACAAGGCTGCCTTGATTTTAACAGCCCCTGCGAAGGAACGCGGATTTTTTATCGGCTATCTCAGCGGCATTCAGGCCCTTGGAGAAGATCAGAAAAATATGCTCTGCGATGAGGGGATGTTTTTAGCCGACACGCTCTTCCGCAGCCAATAACCCGCTGGAAGGCGGACATAAAAACAAAACAGAGGCAAAAACACAAACATAATCATTAACTGCATTCTTATGGCTCATAACACAGAAAAATCCTATCAAGATCATTTATGCGACATTTATCACGGCGAGGAATTCGGTGTGGTCATGTTTCAAACCGCTGCGGATATCACGAAAGACAAGCAGGTAAAAGAAAAACTGCTGGTTTTAAAACGGCTGGAGGAGGAGGTCATCCGGCTATTGACGCCGCTGGCAGAAAAGCACGGCATTGCCAAAGCATCTGGGTCTTACCTGTCACGTGCAAAACAAACCGGACAAGCACTAGGCACAAATGACTGGAAAAAAGAGCTGAAAAAAATGGCGAAGCTGGTTGACGGCTGCATTGCCGATTACGCCGCAGCCGTTCCGCTGGCCCCACCCGAGGATCAGGAACGTATCCGCTTTGCTGTTGCCCATGAGGGGGTTATCGGTCAATTTATCGCAAAAGAGCTCGCCGGGCAGGATGAGCCGCTGTCACCTGTGACGGATTTTATCGCGGCACTTCACAATATACCGCCCTATTCAGGATGACGCTTAAAGGACGAACATAAAGAAAATCCAGGCAGCACCGATTGTCCAAAGTGTGACAACGAACATGACTGCGCCCATTTTCTGCTTTTTCGACACTTCGATTTTTGCATTGCGCGCTTTGAGTTTCAGCTCTTCCAGAATTTCCGGCGGTATCATGGCATAGAGAATATAAACAGCCGGCACCAGCAGTAGAATATCATCCAGATAGCCGATCACCGGAATAAAGTCCGGGATCAGGTCAACGGGGCTAAGCGCATAAGAGAGAATGCAAAGGGCAAAGATTTTCAGCCCTGTGGACAGGCGTCTGTCTTTCCCGATTAGATAGACGGTCAGGATATCGTTGCGTACGCGACGCAGCAATCTGTCGATACGGGTTTTCGGAACGGCCTCTTCGGATTGCTCCGCCGACTGTTCCGGCTGTTGTTCCGGCGCTTGCTCCGCCTGCGCGACGTCGCTTTTCTCCGGCGTCGTTTCCTGAATTTTCTGTTCTTGTTGCTGTTCCATATGATGTGTTCCTTCAGCGCATAAACTGTCCCTGACGTTTATGATATAGGACACAAAGAAAAAAGGGAATGAAAAGAAAAGAGCGTCTTAACGCCCGGGCTTACCGCCGGCATGTTTTTTCTTTTTCGTCGCCGGAGGTTTTTGCGGCTTATCTTTATTCGTATTCGCACCGTCTGTTTTAGCCGTATTCTTTGCCGTTTTTTTCGCGGAAGCTTTCGCGTCTTTTTCGCGCTGGATACCTTCTTCAATCAGCTGTTTAGCTTCATCAACGTCACCCCAACGGCCGACCTTCACCCATTTGCCGGGTTCAAGATCTTTGTAATGCTTAAAGAAATGCTCAATCTGCTCACGCTTGATTTTGCTGAGATCCTTATAGGATTTTATCTCCTCCTGATCGGGAAGCAGCTCATCAACGGGCACGGCAATAATTTTTTCATCCATGCCCTGCTCGTCTTCCATGATCAGCACGCCAATCGGGCGTACGCTCATCACAGCAGTCGGAATGACAGGCGTATCGCCCAGCACCAGAATATCAACCGGGTCACCGTCTTCGGACAATGTATGCGGAATAAAGCCGTAATTACCAGGATAACGCATTGCGGTATACATGAAACGGTCAACAAATACAGCACCACTGTCCTTGTCGATTTCATATTTGACGGGGTTGCCGCCCTTCCCGTTTTCAACAACGACATAAACTTCATCCGGAGGATTCGTGCCAACTGGAATTTTTGAAAGATCCATTTTTTCCTGTCCTGTTTTTTTCTGCCCGTTTATATCAAGGCGGCCTGTCGTTTTGATAACATAATTCATTATAAGAAAAAGGAGAGCAACTTTCAAACAAAAACCCCGCAAGGGTAGAAAGCGCTTGCGCCCGTTTCCTTCAAAATGGTTATATACTGAAAAAACAACAAACGACAGCAAAAAGCGGCGCCTGCAATATCATGAAACACTCATCACGCCTTTTACTCGGCTCTTTCAAGAATATTTCCGCGCTGCTTCTCGGAATTGCGCTGCTGCAAGTGGCGAGCGGTCTGCAAGGCACTCTAATCGGTTTGCGCGCTGCAATCGAAGACTTTTCAACGATGATGATCGGTGTTTTCATGTCGATGTATTATGCTGGCTTCCTGACCGGTGCCCGTTACGCACCCCGCATTATCGGCAATATCGGGCATCCGCGCATGTTTGCGGCAATGGCCTCGATCTCTTCGATTACCATCCTGTTTCATTTCATCAGTATCGACCCTTATGTCTGGATGGTGATGCGTGCCGTCAACGGCTTTGCCTTCGCCGGACTGTTTGTTGCCGCAGAAAGCTGGCTGAATGATATGGCGCGCCCGCGTGTCCGCGGACAGGTCGTGGCCATTTACATGACCATCCAGTATCTGTTTCTGGCGCTTGGTTACAACCTTGTCAATGCGGCGCAGCCGACGGAGGCTTTCCTTTATATTCTGGTCTCCATCCTGATTTCGGCCGCGCTGCTGCCCGTATTGCTGACAACGCGCAAAACGCCGCGCTTTTCAACGCCCGAGCTGTTCCCGATTAAAAAGCTGTTCAATACCAGCCGATTGAGCGCAATCGGTGCCATCAATATGGGTCTGACCCACAGTATCATGTTTACGATGGGCGTGATTTACCTGCAGAAAATAGGGCTCGCCACACCCGATATCACATTGCTGCTCTCCGTCTTTATTCTGGCGGGCGCTTTGTCACAATGGCCTGCCGGGGCTTTATCCGACCGCGGTGACCGCCGTGTCGTCATCTGCGGGCTGTCTTTTCTATCCGCCTTCGCCATTGCCGGTGTCGGCTGGTTTGTCGAAACAGACCGCCTGGTTGCCGGTGCCTTTATTGCTGCCTATGGTATATTTTTTTTGCCGCTTTATGCGATGATTTTGGCCTATATGAATGACAAGCTGAAACCGAGCCAGATGGTTGCCGCCAGTTCAACACTCTATATTTTTTACGGTGTTTCTTCGATTACCGGCCCATTGCTTTGCGCTTTTGTGATGAAAACCTTCGGCAATCACAGCTTTCCGATTTCTTTAAGCGCGCTGCATTTCCTGCTCGGTATCTATGCCGTCTGGCGCATTACCGTTAGCGAGGCCGTACCTGCCGCAGAACAAGGTACCTATCTGCCTGCCATGCGGATGCCTGTCGGCGTCACACCGCTGCTGAAAACCATGATCAGAACTGCGCAAGAAAGCATGGAAAACATCACGCCAAAAATGAAACGCAAAAAAGCAGCAAATACGGCAGAAGAAAAAACCGCAAAGAAAAGTAAGAAGGCCGCACGTTAACGCAGTGCCTCTTTCACACATTGCCACGCCAAAACTTTCTGTGCAGTGCTAAGGCTGGCCATTGCCGGACTGGTTGACGGCAGGCGGGTGAAAGACAGCCTCTCTTTCATTTGCTCCGGCAATACAGGCCGCACACGTTTCAGAAATTCCATTTCCGCTTTGCCGCCATTGAAGAACACATGACTAATCTGCCTGTGCATATTAAAAAATCCTTCAAAGTCATTGGTCACAATTGTGTCATCTTTGATGGCGCTGTCCAGACTACCCGGGCGGATGCAATGCTGCAACACATCCCAAAGCGCAATACGGCTTTGCAACAGTAGTGCGGTTTTTTCATGATAATTTTCAAACACTTGTATGCCGAGCAGCTCTGCCATCACCGGCCAAAAGGCATTGCGTGGATGCGCGTAATATTCTCCCGCTTCCAGAGATTTCACACCCGGCATTGAGCCCAATATCAATACCCGCGCATCATCTGCGGCAA